>DRQF01000124.1 GCA_011369445.1 Planctomycetota bacterium
GCTGGCTACGGCGCCTTCGCCATCCGCCTTCCCCGGCCCGCGCGGAAGTCCTCAACATGAAGCGCGTGAGGGAGGCGGGCGTGAGCACGCCCGATGTCCTCGCATGGGGAGAGGACCGCCGCGGCCGTTCCTTTCTGCTTACGAGCGCGGCGAGGGGGCGGAGCTTGGCGGACCTCTGGGAGGAGGGGTGGCGCCCGTCCGGGGAGGAACGGGACCTCGTTGCGCAGGCCGTCATTGCGGCTCACGAGAAACTTGCGCGTGCCGGGTGGATGTTCGAGGACTTCGTTCCGAAGCACCTGTTCCTCGACTTGGAGAGCTCCGAGCCCGAAGTCACGTTGATCGATCTGTGTCGCATGTCGCCCGCGGGCGCCGACGAGCGTTGCCTGGAGCCCGTCCTCGCGCGGCTCGCCGCCGAGGCGCCGCGGCACTGCGTGTCCCTCGCCGAGCGTCTGCGCTTTCTCATTCGTCTCCACCCCGACGAGGACCGGGCCGCCGTGCTGAAACGATTCCGGCGACTGGACGAACGCGTCTGGAAGTTCTATCGGAAGCGGAAGTACCGTCGGCATCTTCTCACCCGTCCCATCCCGCCCTTCCCGTTGAAGGCTTTCGATGCCCAAGGCCGCTTGGCCTACGATCCCCGAAGGCGACCTTTCCTCGAGAGCTTGGGGGTCGATTTCGATCGCCCCGATCACATCGACGGGCTCGCGTTGGACGGGGCCGCGGGGGCTGTTCTTCATCGCGGCGAGACGTCGAGAATCCGCCTCCTCTTTCACGTCCACTATGTTCTAGCCGGCTGGGTCGCCGTGCCCGACGTCATGGCCCGCTATCTCGCCCGGGACGAGGACGGCCTCGCGTGGCTTCTCGTCGCCGGGACGCGGGCTGAACCCCTCGACGACGCGCTGTCGCGCGCCGAGCCCTCTCCCGCGTTGGTGGGCGAGTTCACGGATGCCCTCGCGGCTCTCGTCTTCATGGGGGTGCTGCCCGAGGCGCCGATCGCGTCTTGGTTTCGGGTGGAGAGAGGGGGTCGCCTTTGCGTGACGCCCACGGAAGGGTTTCGGCTGGCTCTGCCGGAGGAGCGACCGGCGGCAGCCCGCGAATTCGTGTCGGGGCTGAATCGCGAACTGGCCGATAGTGGCGTGGGGGCCGATCGCCGCGCCCTGCTTCTCGAGCGTCTCGTCTTGGAACGCAGACAGCTTCTGGGGGGCAAAAGGCGGATCGGCGAGGGCCTGAACCCGTGACGGAACGCCCCGAAATCCCTTCCCCCCGGTGGGCTTCGTCGTCGCCCTTGGATACGCTCCCGACGCCGGAATGCAGAACGAACGGATGACCTCCCCATGACTGAAGTGCAGGACAAGGAAGCTCACGACGAGACCCAGAAGGTCGGCCGAGGGGCGCTCTACCTGACCATGACGAAACTCTGGTTCATGGTGAGCGGTTACGTCATCGTCTTCGGGCTCCCGCGAATCCTCGGCGAAGGCGAGGCCGGCAAGAGCCTTTACGGCAAGTACGGTGTCGTCAATGGGCTGAGCGCCATCATCAATGCCTTGGTCGTGCAGGGAACCACGCAGGCGGTCTCGCGCTTCGTCGGTCGAGACCCCTCGCAGGGCGACGGCGTCCGCCGCGCCGCGTACCGACTCCAGGCCATGCTCGGCGGTGGTTTGTTCGCGATCATGTTCACCACGGCGCCCTGGGTGGCCGGCAGTCTCTACGGCGATCCTGCTCTTGCCACCCCCATCCGCTGCGCGGCCTTCATTCTCCTCTTCTACGCCTTCTACTCCATCTACCTGGGCTACCTGAACGGCAGCAGTCTCTTCAAAAAGCAGGCGCTTGTGGATTTCTCCTACTCGACCCTGAAGGTGGCGGGCGTCCTCGGCGGGGCCTATCTGCTCAAGGAATCCCTGGGCGGCGTGGGAGGAGCGTTCGCGGGCTTCGCCGCGGCGGCGTTGTGCGTCCTGCTCCTCGGGCGATTCATGGCGGGGCCGGCCAAGGGGCCGGGCGAAACCCGCGTGAAGACCCTGTTCGCCTTCCAGACCTTCACGATGGCGTTCACGGGCGTGGCGACGGCGGTCACGCGGGGCGATCTGCAGGTGCTCAAGCTGGCGCTGCAGGGGACGCCGGGGGTGGACGTCGCCGCCGGCGAATACACCGCGGCTCAGCAGTTCTCGACGATTCCCTATCAGATGGTCTTCGCGATCACCTTGGTGCTCTTTCCTCTCGTGTCCGCTCACGCGGGAAGGGATCACGATCGCATCCGGCTCTACATCCGCCAGACGACCCGCTATGCGTCCATGATCGCCATGGCGATCGTGTGCCTGTTCGTGGCGTGTCCGGAGAGGACCCTCACGATTCTCTATCGCCAGGAGTATGCGACGGCCGCGGCGCCGCTCCGATTCCTGTGTTTCGGCTACCTCTTCTATTCGATCCTCTTCATCATCTGCTCTATCTTCACCGCCGCCGGGAAGCCGGCCAAGAGCCTCGGTCTCGTGGGCTCCGTCCTCGTGCTCGAAGTTCTCCTGGCCTGGTTCTTCGTCAAGGAGTACGGACAGGTCGGCGTTGCGGCGGCGACCGCGCTGGCCATGTTCTTGGGCCTCGTCGCGGGGCACGTCCTCATGCTCAAGGACTTCGGGCAGGGTCTGCAACTCTCGAAGATGGCGCGCATCTTCGCCTCCGGACTCGTGGTGGGGGGGCTCGCCCATGCTCTGCTGGCCCGGGCCACCCTTTGGGGCGCCACGGGAGTCCTCTCTTCCGTCGGCGGCACGGGAATGCTCTCGAAGCTGATCACCGTGGGGGGCTTCTCGGTGCTCGGCATCTTCTATCTGGTCCTCTTGTCCCTCACGGGCGTTCTGGATGCCGAGGACAAGGCGCGGTTCCGCAAGGTGCTGAGGCGTTGACGTGATCCACGGCGCCCGGGTGACGGTGACGATTCCGGCCTTCAATGAGGAACGCCTCATCGGTCGAACCCTATCCCGCATTCCCGACGAGGTGGACCACATCATCGTCGTGGACGATCGAAGTGAAGATGCCACGGCCGACGTCGTCCAGTCCGTCGATGACCCCCGCGTGGAGCTGATTCGTAGGGAGGAGAACGGAGGCGTGGGAGCCGCCATCGTGACGGGCTATGAGCGATTCCTCGAGGGCACGGATGACGTGTGCGTGGTCATGGCGGGGGACGATCAGATGGACCCGAAGGACCTCCCCGATCTCGTTCGCCCCGTCGCCTTGGGCCACGCGGAGTACGCCAAGGGCAACCGCCTCATGGGGAGCGACGTGAGGAAGGTCATGCCGAAGGACCGCTTCCTCGGGAACGTCATCTTCACGATGCTGACCAAGTGGGCGTCCGGCTATTGGCACGTGGTGGATTCGCAGTGTGGATACACCGCCGTGTCCCGGGGGGCGTTGCAACGCATTCGGCTGGACGCCCTCTATCCGAGGTACGGTTTTCCCAACGACATGCTCATCAAGCTCAACGTGGCGACGGCGCGGGTGGCCGATGTCCCCGTGGCCGCCGTCTACGGCGAGGAGGTGTCGGGGATTCGACCCGTCCACGCCATTCCCCGAATCAGTTGGCTGCTCGTTAGGGGTTTCGTCTGGCGCCTGTGGAATCGCTACGTTCTGCGGGATTTCCACCCTCTCGTGCTGCTCTACATCTTCGGGGGTTTCTTCTTCACGCTGGGCATGGGGATGGGACTTTGGATCGCCAGCTTGCGTCTTTTCACCGATCGGGTCGTGACGACGCCCACGCTGATTCTCGTCTCCTTGTTTCTGCTCGTAGGGATGCAGAGCATCTTGTTCGCCATGACCTTCGACATGATGCACAACGGCGATCTGGAGGTCCGCTCTTGAAGAACGATCTGGTGGTCCTCGCCAGCTCGTTTCCTCGTTTCCCGGACGACTTCGCGGGCGGATTTCTCCTCGATCTCGCCCGAGGTCTGGCGTCTTTGGGCTACAGACTCCACCACGTCGTCCCCGCGGCCGCCGGCGCCCCAAAGGAAGAGGAGATGTCACCGGGCGTCTTCGTGCACCGATTCGGCCGCCCGACCCCGCTCTTCTATGGCGATGGTGCGGGAAGCAACCTGAGGAGCAGTCCCTCGCGTATCGCGGCCCTGCCGGCGGCTTTGCGAGCCCAGCGGTCCGCCACCGCCCGCCTCCTCCGTGAGACGGGCAGCCGACTCGTCCTTTCCCACTGGGCCTTTCCTTCCGGCTGGGTGGCCCGATCGGTCGTGAGGCGCGATCCCCCTCTGCGCCACATCGCCACTTTTCACGGCGGCGCGGCCCAGGCCTTGGCCTCACGGGTCTGGCTGCGACCCATGCTGCGGAAAGTCGTGGCCTCCGCCGACCGCTGCGTCTTCGTGAGCGATCACTTGAGACGGGTGGTGACTGGTGTGCTCGGGAAAAACCCTCTACCTCCCTCCGTCGTGCGGCCCATGGGCGTGCGCTGCGACGACCTCGCCCGCGCAGCCATGAAGGCGCGCCAGGAGAATGACGAGGGGACGGACGACCTCGTCGTGGCGTTCGTCGGGCGTTGCATCGCCTTGAAGGGGGGAGATCTCCTCGTCCGCGCCGCGGCGGGTCTCGAAGGCGTTCGGCTCGTCTTCGTCGGAGACGGACCGGAGAGGAGCCACTGGGAGAAGCTCGCTCGCGCCCTGCGGGTCTCCGCGAGGTTTCTGGGCCGCCTGCCCGCAACCGATGTGCCCGCGGTGCTCGCCCGCGCCGATCTCGTATGTCTACCCGGGAGGGTGGGCCCCCGCGGCCGGGTGGAGGGCACGCCGGTCTCCTTGATGGAGGCGGCGGCGGTGGGCCGCGGCGTCGTGGCGACCCGATCCGGCGGCGTGGAGGATCTCGTGGAGGACGGCGTCACCGGCCGGCTTCTTCCGCCCGGAGATGTCGAGACCCTGCGTGGGGCGATCCTGGACTGCCTGGCCAATCCGTCGCTCCCGCGGCGATGGGGAAGGGAAGCGTTGGCCCGTTCCCGCCGTCACGACTACACTGAAGTCGCCCGGTGTTACGACACCCTCATACGTGGACTCACGATGGAATCCGGAGGTGACCCTTGTCCAAGGTGATGAAGGCTCTCGGCGCCGCTGCTCTTACGCTCTGGGGGCTTGCGGCCCTGGACTTGCGACTCCTCGCTCTGTACGGAGGGCTGGAGATTCCAGGCGTTCCCGTAGACCGGTTGATTCTCGAAGCGTTCCTCGAGATGAGCGTCTTGCTGCCGGCGCTTTGGGGCGTGCTCGTCTTACTCGAGAGTCGCCCGCCCGCCATCGTGCTGGCCGTCGTGGCCGCCGTGCCCGCGGCCTGGCTGGGGCGGGAACTCGCACTTGGCGGAGCCGTGACACGCTCCGGCTGGGGACCGGCCCTCGCGTGGGGCGTGCCCGTGCTCGCCGCCATCGCTGTCGGCGCCGGCGTGGTCTGGTGGCGACGGCGCCCCCGATCGCGCTTCTTGTGGATCGCCCTCGCGCTCGTGGTGGCCTATGGACTTCGACGCGCCAACCGCGCCCTTTACGTCGGGCTCTATCCCGCCGTCCATCAGATCCTCACGCTCATGGAGACCGTGCTCATCGGCGGGGCGATCCTGGAGATCCTGAATCTGCCCTCGCGGGAGTCCACGCGCTCGTGGGGAAGGGTGGCGTTCGGTGTCCTCTTCTGCGCGGCGGGGGTGATGGTGACGCCTCCCCTCACCTCCGTGGCACCCTTGCCCGAGGAATCGGTACGGTCGCGCTTCTCTCGACAGGGATTTCATCTGGCGGAGGTCCAGAATCTCCACGCACGGTGGCGGCGCGGTCCCGCGAGCGATGGGGGATCGGACGAGAACCTTCTCTCGGCTCTCGACGCATGGGAGCGGTACGCCCACGAGAACGAGGGGGCCTTCGATGTGGAACGCCGCCGCAAGTTCAATCTCTTGTGGATCACCATCGACACGCTCCGCGCGGATCACGTGGGAGCCATCGGAGGCAAGGACGGCTTGACCCCCGTCCTCGATGCCTTCGCCGACGAGGCGGCGGTCTTCACGCGGTGCTGGGCTCAGTATCCCTCGACCCTTTTTTCCAGCGAGTCGATGTTCCACGGACGTTATCCCACGGCCACGGCGCTCTACCGTTCCATGGCGGGAAAAGACTTCGACGACGTGCCGTCCCCCGGCTTGGCGGCGGTGCTGCGCGGGAACGGATTCAAGACCGCGGCCTCGGTCGCCTTCACCGATGAGTGGTTGGCAACGCCCACGTTCAAGGCGGCCCTGGCGGAGTTCGACCTCGTCAACCCGGACCGCGAAGGGGCGCCCAGCACCGCTGGCGAATACTTTGCCGCGTCAGCGATGAAGGCCTTGGATCGTCTGCGCGGCGACCGGTTCTTCCTCTGGCTCCACCTCTTCGACCCCCACCACCCCTACGAGGACCACGGAGATCTCACTCACGGGTCCGGAGAGAAGGATCGATACGAGGGCGAAGTGCGCTACGCCGATCGCCAGGTCGGGCGTGTTCTCGAGCATCTGAAAGGACTCGGTTTGGATCGGAACACGGTGGTCGTCATCGGTTCCGACCACGGTGAGGCGTTCGGCGAGCACAACTCACGCTGGCACGCGTCGTCGCTGTATCCGGAACAGCTGCGCGTTCCCCTGTTGATTCGAGTTCCGGGCTGGCCCGGCCAGAAGATCGAGGCGCCGGTGGAGAACGTCGATCTCTTCGGGACCCTTCAGAGCCTTCTGCTGGTCGAGAAGAGGACCCCCTGCCAGAGCACGAATCTGATCCCGTTGATGCGGGAGGAGGCCCTTGGGGCTCCGGATTTCCCGGGCGTCGTTCTGGCCGAGTTGCCGGAAGGCGTACAGGAACTGTCCGCAGCGTCGAAGGACCTCGCAACGATCGTGCGCGGCGACTGGCAACTCATTCGGCACGGGAAGGAAGGATTCAGCGAACTCTACGATCTCGCTCGCGATCCGGGCGCCACCGACGACCTGGCGCCCCGCGAAACCCAGCGCAAAAAGTCCCTCGAGGCGTCCCTGGCCACCCTGCTTCAGAGGAACCGCCGCTTTGGTCGCAAGGCGGACGAGCGGGAGGAGCGCGCGACGCGACTCGAGGAAGCCAGGGCCTTGCTTCAGTCTTCGGATCCCTTCCAACGGCTGGACGGACTCACCCGATGCCGTCGATGGAAGCTGATCGAGTTGGGCGACAAGCTCGTCGAGATGGCGCGGGATGAGAACGAGGTCCCGGAACTCCGCTACGAGTTGTTTCGGCTCGTTGCCGACTGGCGCGTCCCGGGCTGGCGGAAGATCCTCGAGCAATTCATGGAATCGGACAACCCCGTTTTTGTCTGGGCCGCCAACGACGTGGCAGGGGGACGAAAGGGTGAGCCGTGGGAGACGCTGCGGCGTCTCGAGTTTCTCTGGGGGCGGGGCCGCCGGGGCGAGTGGACGGACACGATGAGGACTCTGCTCGCGTCCCAGTACGCCGCTCCCGAGATCAAGGAAGCGGCTCTTGGAAACCTGCCTCTGCTCCCTGGGCCCATCCAGAGAGAGTTGGCCATGCATCTCCTCGTGGGGTGGGATCCTGGATTTGATCGGAAGGTGCGGGATGAGTTGAAGGACATCATGCCCGCGGACGTGATCGACCGCCTCGCCCGGGCGAAGACGAAATTCGTGGCGGCGAACGAGCTCAAAGACCAGCATCTGCATCGCCGAGCATTGAGCGCTTACGAAGCGGCGGCGAAGGCGCTGCCCCCGGAATCGGGGCAGGCCTGGGCCTGGTTGGAGATGCTTCGATCCTCCATCGTCCTCGATGACCGTGCTCGGGCGGTCGATCTCCTCGACCGTCTCGCGGAATTCCTGAACACGGAGCGTGCCCGCAAGCGCGGGGAGTTCTGGAAACGCCTGGAGGCGGCGGTGGATGAATTGGATGCGTACGATCCCGCCGAAGGCCTCCTGACCGACGACTTGGCGATTCGGGTGGTCGAGGTGCGCAAAGGGCTGGAGGCCTACCGATTCGTGTGGCCGGGGGACTGGTTTTCCGTCGACGTGGTGCTGCGCAACGATTCCGACCGAGCGCTCCCGTCCGGAGCCTGGGACCGCGGCGGCCGTCTGCGGGTTCTTTGGTATCCGGGCAAAGACAAGGATCCCTACTACGGCACGGAGGTCGTTCTCGAGCGCGGGCTGTTGCCTGGGCAGGAGCACCTTCAGCAGCTGCGGATTCAGGCGCCGCCCGTCGCGGGGAGTTGGCTCGGGCGCATCATCATCTCCCAGCAGGACGGCCCTCGCTTCCATCGCGTGGAGGATGACAAGGGGACGTTCGGTCTCATGGTGTGGAATCCGGACGCTCCGGTCCCGCCCATCGATA
>DRQF01000125.1 GCA_011369445.1 Planctomycetota bacterium
GCCGAGCTCGGGCGAGGGGTTCTTCGCGGCGGCTCATGTCGATGATGATCGTCTTTTCTTCGTCGGTGGGGTGGTCTTCCGCTGGGGCGGCTTCGGTGGGCGGAGACTCCCAGAGCTGTCGCGCCTCCTCGTCGGTCCAGGGGAAACTCACCGCCAGGGCGGCGAGTCGGGCGGCCAGGGCGCGGGCGTTCTGCGGGCGGTCTTCCGGACGTTTCGCAAGACACGCGAGGATGAGATCTTCAAGCTCCCTTGGAATCTCCGTGGCGACGCGCTGGGATGGCGGAATGGGCGCCTCGTCGAGATGCTTGGCGAGGACGTCCAGAAACGTCTCCCCCTCGAAGACCCGGTGCCCGGTCAGTAGAAAGTAACCCACGGCGCCGAGTGCATAGATGTCCGTGCGCGGGTCCACCTCCTTGCCTTGGATGGCTTCGGGCGCCATGTAGTGGGGGGAACCGGCCACATGGCCCCCGTCGCCGGAAGCCGTCTCCAAGGGGCCTGCATCGATACTCTTGACGAGACCGAAATCGAGAACCGTGACCACGTCGAAGCGGCCGCCCCGCGGCCCCAAGACGACGTTGCCCGGCTTCACATCGCGGTGGACGAGCCCCATCTCGTGGGCTTCCGCCAGGGATTCGCAGACCTGGCGCAGGACGTGGATGACGCGGGGAAACGACAGGGGGCCGTGGCGTTGCACCATCCGCTCCAGATCCTCGCCCTCCAAGAACTCCATCGCGTAGTAGAAAAGCCCCTCGGGCGTGTGGCCGAAATCGTAGATGGGAACCGTATGGGGGCTCGTGAGTTGGCTCGTGGCCTGCACCTCACGTTCGAATCGGGCGAGGTCTGCCGGCCCGGCCTTTTCCGGAAGGAGAAGCTTGACGGCCGTCGGTCGCCGCAGCAGAGCATGAGAGGCTCGATAGACCACTCCCATGCCGCCCGCGCCGATCTTCTCCACAAGGTGGTATTGCCCCAACTGCCGCGCTTGGCGGATGCTCCGTCGCAAACCATAGATGACCTGGGACGCCACGGCGGCGCCAGCGACGCCGATCATCGCCCAGAGGAAAAGGAGCACGTGGCGCATGGGCACCGGATTGTGCGTCATGAAGTTCTGAATCGCCCCCGGGTTGTAGAGGGGGGAGAGCTGCACGGGGAGCGTCGAGATGAGCCCGATCACGAGTGTGCGCCGCCATGTGCTGGGAATGGTTACGGCCCGCAGAATGAGCACATCGGATGTGACGAGGACGGCGAGGAGCGAAGCGATGCCGGCCGCGTTGTCCTGGGCGTCCGGGAAAGCGACCGCGACCGCCGGGATCATGACGCAAAGAGCGTCCAGGAGCATGAGTCGGCTCATGGACAGCTTCGTGCCACGGCGACAGACGCGGCGGATCACGAGGAATGCCATCAGGCTGATGAGCGTGGGGAGGTTGGACGGTTTCGAGAAGGACTCGAGGACCCCTTGGCCGCCCAGAAGAATCCACGCCACGTTGGCCGCGGCCAAGAGCACCGCGCAAATCCAGGCACCCACGGCGCAGAAGAGAGCGATCCGAGACTGGAGAAAGGCTCGCGCCTCGTCGAGGTCACCGGGAAGTGCCGACTGTGTGGCGACGCGGCGTTCGAGATGAGAACCCAAACTCGCTTCGATCGGATGGTTGTCTGGTTTCGTCGTCTTCATCGTCAAGGAGACCGTTGGGGGAGTATACGTCGTCCGCGACGTGTTAGCCTGCGCTCATGAGGAAATCGATGATTCTGTCCCGTGATGCGGGCGCGGTTCAGTCTCGAATCGCGGTCGGCATGTCGGTCGCCATCTTGCTCGTCGTCGCAGGTTGGGCGCTCCTCCGTCATGACACGCCTCCCTCTCCACTCGTCCCGCTGCGCATTCTCGAGAACTACCCCCACGATCGGGATGCCTTCACTCAGGGACTGTTGTTCCACGATGGCGTTCTCCTCGAGAGCACGGGACGGAAGGGTCAGTCCTCGCTGAGGAAGGTCGAGGTCGCCACGGGGAAAGTCCTGGAGAAGGTGCCCGTGGACGCGGATCTGTTCGCGGAGGGCCTGGCCCTGGCCGGCGATACCCTCGTACAGCTCACGTGGAAGGCGGGGCGTGCCCTGAAGTATCGCTGGCCCAATCTCGAACGGGCGGGCGAGTGGGCCTACGAGGGGGAGGGATGGGGGCTCACTTTCGACGGCGAGAGATTCATCATGAGCGACGGCTCCTCGAGCCTCCAATTTCGGGACCCGGAGGACTTTCGGGTTCTCGGCCGCATCACCGTCCGGGACGGGGACCTCGAAGTCCGGTTCCTGAATGAGTTGGAGTGGGTGCGGGGAGAGATCTGGGCCAACGTGTGGCACTCGGACAAGGTGATGTGCATCGACCCGGAATCGGGGCGTGTCCTTCGCCGCTTGGACGGCGCAAAGCTCCGCAAACGGGTGGGAGGCTCAGCGTCGGGAGACATGACCTTCAACGGAATCGCATGGGACAAGACGGGGGAGCGGGTGTTCATGACGGGAAAACTCTGGCCGCAGCTTTTCGTGGTGTCCGAATAGATGAGGAGGCCGTGTGACGATCCTCTGATTTCAGCGCCCGCAGCGCCGGTCTTCCTGGGATAGAATTCCACGTCGTGGTTTTTTCGTCGTATACCTTCCTTTTCCTCTTTCTCCCGCTCGTTCTCGTTCTGTACTACGTCTTGCCTCTGATCGCTCCCAAACGGTGGGCGCAGAGAGTTCGAGATTGGCGGGGCCTCGTATTGCTCCTCTCCAGCTACGTGTTCTACGGCTGGGCCCGGTACTGGTATGTCCTTCTGATCCTGGCTTCGACGCTCGTCGATCTGGTTTGTGGGCGCCTCATCGCGGACGCGGGAACGCGGAGGAAGAAGCGGGCCTTGTTGCTGGTTTCGCTTCTGACGAATTTGGGGATGCTGGGCTACTTCAAGTACCGCGATTTCGCGGTCGATGCTTTCGTCCAAAGTCTGGGTGCTCTGGGTCTGGATGTCTCCGACCCGGGTTGGCCTCGATTGGTGCTCCCCGTCGGAATCAGCTTCTACACCTTCCAGTCGATGAGCTACACGATCGATGTCTATCGGGGTGTCGTTTCACCGCTGCCCTGGAAGCGTTCCCTCCATTTCATCTCCTATGTCGCACTCTTTCCTCAGCTCGTGGCCGGGCCGATCGTGCGTTTTCGGGACATCGCCACCGAACTGGTCGATCGGCGGCACTCGTGGAGCCTCTTCGGGCAGGGGGCATTCTTCTTCATGGTCGGGATGGCGAAAAAGGTCCTCATCGCGAATCGCGTGGGTCCGATGGCGGACGCCTTGTTCGGCCTCGAAGCTCCCGGCGCTCTGGATTCCTGGGCGGGCATGGTCTCCTACGCCCTTCAGATCTATTTTGACTTCTCGGGCTACAGCGACATGGCCATCGGGCTCGGGATGATGTTCGGGTTCCACTTCCCCTGGAACTTCAATGCGCCCTATAAGGCCACGAGCATCACGGATTTTTGGAGGCGGTGGCACATCTCGCTTTCGACCTGGCTTCGCGACTATCTCTACATACCGCTGGGCGGCAATCGATCCGGAAGGTGGAAGACGTACCGGAACCTCATGATCACCATGCTGCTCGGTGGTCTCTGGCACGGCGCCGCGTGGACCTTCGTGCTTTGGGGGGCGTTTCATGGCGCGCTCCTCGCCCTCGAGCGTGGCCTGGGAAAACGCCCCATCTACCATCGCTGGCCTACGGCGGTGCGGGTGGGGGCCACCTTCACTTTGGTCCTCTTGGCATGGGTGCTCTTTCGCGCTCCGGATCTCGCCCATGCGGGTCGGGTCTACGCGGGCCTGTTCGGCGCCCACGGTTGGGGTGGATTCTCACTGCGTGGTCCGTTCTCGTGGCGCGTGCCCGCGGGCGTCCTCGCGTGTGGCCTTCTTCTGGCTTGGTTGGCTCCGACGACCCAGCAGATGGCGGCCCGCGGCGGATGGGGTCGTGTGGTCGTGGTGCTCGTTCTGTTCGCTGTGGCCGTCGTGGAGTTGCTCCAGTCGGCCTTCAACCCGTTCTTGTACTATCAGTTCTGAGAGGGCCCGAGACGCCGCCATGACAAAAGCTCAATCCATCACATCGGCGTTCGGCTTTCTGATCCTCTTGGGCGGGATCCTCGGCTTCGATGTGGCGCACGACGTGCCGAAAGATGCGCTGCGCGAGAATCCGCCCACCGTGGATGGCTTTCTTGACGGGAGTTGGGCGGAGGACGTCGACGCATTCTTTCACGAGAAGTCGGCCTTCATGCGCGCGACGCGTCCGTATCGCAACGGGTGGATGTTGAAGTATCTCGGCGAGACGCCTTCGCGCATCGTGGCGGGACGCGATGGCTGGCTCTTTTTGCTCGAGTCCTTTCAACCCATGGCCGAGCCCGGGCATACGCGCAAGTGGTTCGAGATGTTCACCCTCGCGGAGGGGATCCGACAGGCCTTCGTGGGCCCCCGCACTCGCTTTCTCGTCCTCGTCATGCCCGCGAAGTGGCGACTCTACCCTGAGTTCATGCCCGACTATGAGATCGTTCCGGGGCGTCGTGCTCTCTATGGAGCCGTGCTGGCTGAACTCCATCGCCGGGGGATGGCAACGGTCGATTTGCTGAGCATCCTGAAGGAGCGCAAGGCGGCCGATCCCGGTGCCCTTTTGTTCCCACCGAACGACACCCATTTCACCGAGCGCGGATTCGCACTCGTCGCCGCCGTGGTCGCCGAGAAGCTTTGCGGCGTGCCCGCTCATCAAGCGACGAGACGCCTGGAACGCTCGCCTCGCATGTGTCGTCGTTTCCCGGGCGATCTGCCCCGTCAGCTCAGCCTCGACCCGAAGACCGTGGTGGGAAACTCCTTCGCATTTCAGGAGGAGGCCTACGAGCTCGAGCCCTGCTTCGACGCGGACGGGGCGGATGTCCTCGTCCTCGGGGACTCCTTTTTCCTCGCGCACGATGGGGTCTTCCAGCGACTCATTCAGCGGGCCACCGGCAAGAAGGTCGACAGCCGTTTCGCCGGTTGGAGAAAAGCCGACGTGGCGCGACTCCGTGCCGTCTACGGTCGCAATCCGCCCCCCTACGTTCTGCTCGCGGTGACCGAACGCCGTTTCGAAGGCTACTGATCCACCTGTCAAGAAAGCTGACGGTGTTACCCGCAGGGAACGCCGTCCTCCCATGCTTCCCGGATCACCGCAAACTGTAGGGCGACATAAGATTAGTGTATTTATTGACTTGTGGATTCTTCGTGGCCTTGGCCCGAGTCTTGCTCTCCTGAAGGGCGTCGTTCCGGCAACCTGCCAGTCCGAGGGCGACCCTCAGGGAGGATTCACCGTGAAGCGTTCCTACATCTTGTTCTCCGTCGCCTTCATGGGGCTTGGGCTCATCTGGGCCTGCGGAAGCGCTGATGATTCCCGTCACCAGGGAGGTGGCGTGTTGCAGGCTCCCTCGGACACTGAAGACGAACTGATGGGGCGAGACGCCTATGACGCCGCGCTCCTCGTGAAGCTTCCGCAGGTCGCGCCGGCGGAGTCGCCGGCCCTCCATAACGTCTTCGAACTCTCCGACCACATCATCTCCGGGAGCGAGCCCCACGGAGAGACGGCCTTTCGTCTGCTCGAGGAGAGAGGCGTGAAGACCATCATCAGCGTGGACGGGAAAATCCCGGACGTGGAGATGGCCCGGCGTCACGGCATCCGCTATGTGCACATTCCGATCGAGTACAAGGGCATCTCGGATGACGAGATCCTTCGGCTGGCGAAGACGTTTCGGGAGTTGGAGCCACCGTTCTACGTCCACTGCTTCCATGGCCGCCACCGCGGACCCGCCGCCGCCGCGATCGGTCGGCTTGTCAAGGATGGCGTCAGCCGTGCTCAGGCTTTGGCCGAGATGAGACAATGGAGCGGTACGTCCTCGAAGTATCGAGGCCTCTACGACACGATCGCCAGGGCCAGCATCCCCGGGGCCGAAGTGACGGGGGCTTTCCGCTACGACTTCCCGAGCGCGGTGAGAGTCGAGGGTATCCGCCAGTCCATGGTCGTGATTCCGAGGGCGTTCGATCACCTGAAAGCCCTGAAGAAGAATCGCTGGGCTGCCGATCCCCGTCATCCCGACATCGACGCTCTCAACGAGTCCCTGAAACTCGCCGAAGCTTTTGCCGCCGCGGAGGCCTCCGCGGATACGGCTGGTCGACCGGATGACTTCCGCGCATGGATGAAGTCGAGCGTGAAAGAGAGTGCGGCCCTGGTCGAACTTCTTCGTCGCGTGGAACAAGGCGACGGCCGGGCCGCTGTGGACGCCGACGCTGCTTTTGGCCGGATGAAGAAACTCTGCGCCTCCTGCCACGGCATCTACCGCAACCAATAGAGTCCCCTCGGTTGGTCCGGTCACGCAGCCAGATCCTCGTCGTGGAGGATGCGCATCGGTTATGCTCCAGGACCACGGTCCGGCAAGGAGCAGCTTCGCATGGGTAGGACGCCTCGTTTCACGATTCTCTGGTTGCTATTGGCGTCCCTCCTCGCGGCCCAGGGCGAAGGACCGAACATCTCCGGTGGGCCCCTCATTCCGGAGCAGGCCGCCGTCGACGTGGCGAGTTATGACCTCAGCCTGGAGGTCTTTCCCACCGAGCACCGCATCGAGGGAACGCTGACGGCAACCGTCCGAATCCTGGCGCCCCTGAAGGACTTCGTCCTTGATCTGGATACCGCCCTCCAGGTGCGAGGGGCCCGGTTGATGCCGTCCGGCCAGGCGCTTCACTTCCAAAGAAAAAAGGGGCGCATCTGGGTGCGACTTCCTCGTGTCTTTGACGAGGGCGAGATCCTTGCCGTGGCCGTCGACTACGGAGGCATGCCCAGGGTGGCCCGCCGTCCACCGTGGGACGGTGGATTCACCTGGTCGAAGACCCCCAAGGGGCTTCCTTGGATCGCCACCAGTTGTCAAGGCGAAGGCGCCGACCTGTGGTGGCCCTGCAAGGACCAACCCTCGGACGAGCCGGACATCATGGATCTGCGAATCATCGTCCCGCAACCTCTCGTCGTGGCTTCGAACGGCACCCTCCGGACCGTGAAGAACCTCCCGAACAAGCGCCGGCAATTCCATTGGCATGTCGCCAACCCCATCAACAACTACGGCGTGGCCATCGCCGTCGCGCCCTACGTCGAGGTGAAGGATGTCTTCTCCAGCATCGGCGGAGAGAAGGTCCCCGTGACGTTCTTCGCCCTTCCTTCGGACGAGAAGAAGGCCCGGGCTCTGATGCCCGAGATCCTGGATCATCTCCGTTTCTTCGAGGAGAACTTCGGGCCCTACCCTTTTCGTAACGAGAAGTACGGCGTCGCGGAGACGCCCTTTCTCGGAATGGAACACCAGACCCTCATCGCCTACGGCTACGGGTTTCGTCGCGATCCCTTCGACTATGACTGGCTCCATCACCACGAACTGTCGCATGAGTGGTTCGGGAACCTGATCACGTGCCCCGATTGGCGGGATATGTGGCTCCACGAAGGAATCGGCACCTATACGCAAGCTCTCTACGTCGAAGAGAAGCATGGGCTGGACGCCTACCTGAAGCAGATGAAACTCTACCGCCGAACCATCGCGAATCGACGGGCGATCGCTCCCCGGCGTACCACGGATTCCAAGGAAATCTACTTCGGACCGGAAGGCGGTAGCGATGCGGATATCTACTACAAGGGAGCCTGGGTGCTCCACACGCTGCGCTTTCTCATCGGAA
>DRQF01000126.1 GCA_011369445.1 Planctomycetota bacterium
AGGTCGGAGGTGGGGGTGTCGCCCTTGGAGGTGGTGGGGTTGTAGGGGTTGCGTTGCAGGTAACTCGCGGTCTCGGCGTCGAAGACTCTGGCGCCCGCGTGGTAGAGGGTCTTGCCGTTGAGGACGTCGGCGCCGAGGAGGCGGAGGCCCTTGTAGAGGTAGGGCCAGGCGACGGGAAGCTGGGAAAGAGGCGTCGCTTGCCTGGAAGCGCCCGCATGCCCCGTCCGCCACCGTCACCTCCAGCGTGGGGAAACCCCGTCGAAGTACCACCGGCGCACCACGCTTGGACCGGACGCCGGAATCCACGCCTCCTGCACGCAGCGGCCCACGGGGTCGAAAGCTCGCTGAAGCTGACTGCCGTCGGCGAAGATCACCTCGGTCAGGCGGTTATCCGCGTCGTAGCGATAGTCGATCGCCTCCGCCCCGAAGTTCTCGGTCTGCCGGTTCCCCGCCTCATCCACCGTCATCGTGTGGGTGACCTGCTGGCGAATCCCCACCAGAGCAGCTGGTGGCCATGGAGCGGATCACTTTTCGATGACCGACTGGGTCCGTTTTCGCCTACTGCTTCCAGAGCTGCCGGCACCAATGGGCCGGTTAGCGTAAGACTTTCCGGAATCGGGTCGTCGGGTTTTCCGGAGCCCACCCGAACGGCAGCGTCACTCTACGAGCGTAATCTTTAGGTGGTTCGCGATCACGTTCCCTTCAATCATCGGGGTTTCGCTTAGTTCGTTTCCTCCCCAGGCTGGTGCCATAAAATGGCAGTGGTCTCCCGCAGTCTCCAGCTGATTCAACTGGAAAAGAAGATCTTGCAGCGCACTCTTGTCAAGATAGATTTCAACTTCGAGCTTCCCCTCCCGCCAGAGATCGACATCCCGGACCTCAACAGAGAACACCACGTGCGTTTCTCCTTTCACTTGAGTCGGTACTCCCTCGGTGGCAAATCCCGCGATCCGCGCGGACGTTGGACGCTCACATGCGGCCCCTTGGGTGGGGGATGATTCGCGTCGATGTGGACACTTCGGCCAGTCCTTGTGTTCAGATACGTTCCCTTGCCGTTCAGCGGATCAGGTCCTTTCGGGACATATCCCTTGTCGCGCAGCATCTTGTCGATCCGATCAGGGCTCTTGCCTTTGAAGGGATTACCTCCGAGCCCCTTTCCCCGCTTTGCGGCCTTGATGATATCGGTGAACTTGTCGATCGCCTTGGCCAAGGCACCGGCGAGCACGGCGGCCGTCGCGGCCTGAATAACCACATCCTTCGCCGCGGCAATGACGTCGTCCGCAGTGATCGTACCATTGTGGATGTAGGCCGTCAGCAGAGAAGTTGCGAAATGTCCGGCGGCCCCGGCGAGGTCGCCTCCGAGTCCAAGAAGCCCCGCAGAGTCGATGATCGTGTCGAGGAGTCCGACCAGCTGGTCGAATTGGGCCAACATCCGACTGTCCGGCGGAAGAAGGCCCTCCAAGAGTTTCTGGATTTCAGGGGGGATGCCGTCGACAATGACGGTGCCATCCGTGTGGCGGCCCCACATGTAGAGGTCCCCGTCGATGATCTTCCAGACGACGTCGTAGACGCCAGCATGCTTGCTCCTGAATTCCTCGAGCGCGGCAGCAATTTCCTTTTTCGTCAACGGGATGGGATACGTGTAGTAGCCACCGCCCGTGCTCCGGGTTTCATCCGAACCACCAGAACCGTCGTCGTACTTGGGCCTCGGATCGTCGAACCGCTTCGGCGAACCGCCGTCGCCCCCCGATCCACCTGGGGTGCCTCCTCCGGGTTGAGTGGGAAGAGCGTACTTGTGGGGTCCTCGATGCGATCCGCCACCCGGACCGTTGGGTTTGGGCGGATCCGGAGGTCCGGTGATGGGGTCTCGCGGGACCCTGATCGTAATAGGCGGCATCCCATCCGGACCACCATGCCGCGGCCCGGGTTGCGGGACTTCGGGCGGTGAGCCGGAGGGGCCGTTGAAGGGGCTGAGGGTTCCTTCGACGGAAGAAAGGTCGGAGGTGGGGGTGTCGCCCTTGGAGGTGGTGGGGTTGTAGGGGTTGCGTTGCAGGTAACTCGCGGTCTCGGCGTCGAAGACTCTGGCGCCCGCGTGGTAGAGGGTCTTGCCATTGAGGACGTCGGCGCCGAGGAGGCGGAGGCCCTTGTAGAGGTAGGGCCAGGCGACAGGAAGCTGGGAAAGAGGCGTGGATTGAGATGAAGCGCCCACATGCCCCGTCACCAGCCCGAATTCATTGTCGTAGGTGTAGTGCTGGACGAGGTTGCCCTGGTCGTCCATCAGCGCCCGCACCCAGCCGGAGGTGTCCGTGAGACTCCACGACGTGTCCGTAGCAATCCCCTGACTGAAGTGGTGAATCAGAAGCGGGGCCGCCCCTTCCACGGAAAACACGTTGAGCGCGGCGAGGCTCTCCTGCACCCCGTTCACCCCGTCCGCCACCGTCACCTCCAGCGTGGGAGAAACCCCGTCGAAGTACCACCGGCGCACCACGCTTGGACCGGACGCCGGAATCCAC
>DRQF01000127.1 GCA_011369445.1 Planctomycetota bacterium
AGGACAAGGGCCCCCTCTTCGTTGGGGCGAATCGAGATTCCGGCGAGTTCGCCGCCGCTGGGCGGGCTGACTTGGGCGTCCGACCAGGGGACGTCGCGCCCCGACAATCGGTCGACGACGGAGAAGGCTACGGGGGCGTCGAACGTCTCGGTCGTCGTCACCCCATCGCGCGCGGGCGTCGCATCGGACTGCGGGAGTCGCCGAGGCCTGGGACCGGGGGACGGAGTCTCCCCGACCCGTCCGGGGAAAACGGTGGCCGCATCACCGTCGCGGAGGACGGCCCACAGAGCGAGAACCGCAAGGACCAGGAGGATGACCCACCATCGTGACGAATGGGGAGGCCCTTCGAGATGCTTGGTCACCGGGCCCTCGCGCCCGTCCGGCCGCGTCCAAAGCTTCTCTTCCGTCTCACGGGTGCTTCGTGCCCTTGAGAGGCGGGATGGGCTTCCCTTCGGGGATGAAGTTGAGCGCCGCGGAATTGAGGCAGTAACGCAGCCCCGTGGGCTTCGGGCCGTCCGGGAAGACGTGACCCAGGTGGCCGCCGCACCGGGTGCAGCGGATCTCGGTGCGCGTCATGCCCAGACTGCGATCCTCCACGGTCTTGACGTGCGCCGGATCGAAGGGGCGATAGAAGCTGGGCCAGCCCGATCCCGATTCGAACTTCGTCTCGGACTTGAAGAGGGGGAGTCCGCAGACCACGCAGACGTAGGTGCCGTCGTCGTGGAGGTTCCAATACTTGCCGGTGAAGGCCCGTTCGGTCCCCGCCATGCACGTGACCTTCAATTCCTCGGGGTCGAGGTCCTTCGAGAGTTCCTTGACCACGGGCTCGGGCAGTGGCGTGATGTCGAACCCGGAAGAGGAGACCTGCTTGGCCTGGACGGGTTCGCCAGCCGTTGGGCGAGGATCCGGTTGGGGAGAGGCGGAGGACGAAGAGGATGCGTTGTCGTTCATGGGTTTGTCCGGGTGGGATTCGGCGCACGCAAACAGGGCGAGGGCCGCGACGGCGAAGAGAATCGGTAGACGGTTGTTCATGCCTCCATCCTAACCTCGCGAGGTCGCGCAGGCGCATGTTTCGGCACGGTAATCTCATAAGTCTCCTCGCGGTGGAAGTTTCCGGTAACGGAACGGGCGGGCTAAGATGGCCGTCATGGATAACTTCGCTCTCCAACCCGTCGGTCTCTCCGACCGCACCGCTCTCGCTCCGGATGCGGAGTGGCTCGAGACGGACGGTTTGGGAGGCTACGCCACCGGGCCTGTGGAGGGGCCTCGTTCCCGCCGCTATCACGGATGGCTGACCACGGCGTTGCGGCCGCCCACTCATCGCGCGGCGCTGTTGAAGGACGTGGCCTTCGTGCTCCGCGGAGCGCACGGAGAGGAGGCTCTCCGTGCACAGCGGTACGACGGCGGAATTCTCGATCCTTCCCGCGTGGCCCGGTGCGTTGCGTTCCGATCGGATCCCCATCCAGCCTGGACCTACGCTTTGGAGGACGGGTCACTCATCGCTCTCGAAGCGCTCATGCCAAGGGGCCGCGCCGCCGTCGTGCTCCGGCTGAGTCGCCTCTCCGGTCCCCCACGAGCCCTGCGGTGGCGGCCGTTTCTGGCCGGCGTCGATCATCATCACTTGCAGCACGAAACTGCCGAACCCCTCGCCACGACGAAGCTGGGAGAGGGGCGTGTGACCTGGTCATGGGCCGCGTCGCTCCCCGCGCTGACCGTTCGTCATCCGGGACGCTTCGACGAGGCTCCGTTTTGGTATCGGAGTTTCGATTACGCCTTGGAGGAGAGGCGCGGTTTCGATCACCTGGAGGACCTGTGGTCCCCCGGCGAGGGAGAGGCGGAACTGGGGGCCGATCCGGTCTATCTCTTCTTCGAGGCGGGAGCTCCGGCGCGACCGCCGCGCGACGACGAGACTCCCGAGCGAATCTTCTTGGCCGAGAAGCGCCGCCGAGACGAGATGGGCTCGTCTCTCGATCGGGCCGCGGAGAAATACTTCGTCCGACGGGGTGAGGGGCAGAGCGTCGTCGCCGGTTATCCCTGGTTCGAGGATTGGGGGCGGGATGCGTTCATAGCCCTTCGGGGGCTGGCGACCGCGCGCGACGATCTCGCGTCGAGCGGCCGCGTCCTTCTCGAATGGGCACGCCATCTCTCGGAGGGCATGCTGCCCAATCGATTCCCGGACCAAGGCGAGGAACCGGAGTACCACTCCGTGGACGCGGCGCTTTGGTTCGTGGTGGCGGCCCACGAACATCTGGTTGCGCGGACTCGTCGGGGAGGCGTTCCGGCCGAGGAGACGGATGTTCTTCATGGGGCCATCCTTTCCATCGTGGACGCCTATGCCGCGGGAACGCGCCATGGGATCGGCGAGGATGAAGACGGTCTTCTGCGCGTAGGCGAGGTCGACGGCCCGCCGTTGACCTGGATGGATGCTCAGGTGGATGGGCGACCCGTGACCCCACGCGTGGGGAAACCCGTGGAGATCCAAGCCCTGTGGTTAACGGCTCTGCGCATCGCGGAGGCGGTCGATCCGGATCGCGGAACGCGCTGGAAATCCGCGGCGGAGAGTTTTCGGGAACGTTTTTTCGATTCCAAGACCGGAGGTCTCTTCGACGTCGTGGACGTGGATCACGTGTCCGGAACCGTGGACGCCCGGGTCCGGCCCAATCAGATCCTCGCCGTGGGCGGCCTCCCCTGGAATTGGCTGCCGCGGGATCGGGCCCGCGCGGTGACGACTCTCGTGCGGCGGCGGCTCTCCACGCCGGGCGGCCTCCGCTCGCTGGATCCGAGCGACCCTTCGTATTGCGGGCGATACGAGGGATCTCCCCCGGAACGGGATGGCGCCTATCATATGGGGACAGCCTGGCTGTGGCTTTGGGGGCCCTACATGGAAGCGGAGTTGCGCTGTGGCACCGATCCCCTGGCCCTGGCCGGCGCGATGGGGCAGTGGAGTCGATGGCTCGAGCGGTGCGGCTTGGGGCACATCTCGGAGCTCGCCGACGGTGATCCTCCCCATGCACCGCGGGGCGCGCCCTTCCAAGCATGGTCGCTGGGCGAGTTTCTTCGGCTGCGACGATGGCTCCACTCCCGATAAAGCCCCACAGGCCCCCTCAAGTGAATTAGGATCAGGTCCGATGAATGAAGATGCGGGGAGAGCGCATCCACGTTCGGCCCCCCATGGGAAATTATTGAAGGAGACGACCACCATGTTGCAGCGCATGACGCTGGCTTTGATGTTCTTGGCCGCTTTGGGTGCGTACACCGTACCGCGAGCGGATGCCACGATCGTCATCAAGAAGACCCTCACCCAGCTCTCGGCCGAATCGGAACGCATCGTCGAAGGTAAGGTCGTTGAGCGCAGCGCCGCTTACGCTCCGGGAACGGGGATCATTTTCACGCACTACCGCCTACGCATCACCCGCAGCCTCAAGGGCCAGGCTGTTCAGAGCCTCGTCGTTTCCGAGGTGGGTGGCACCGTCGGTGACATCACTCAGCGCGTGGCCGGAATGCCGCAGTATGCTCTGGGTGAAACCGTACTCCTCATGCTGAAGAAGGATGCGCTCGGGCACTGGCGGACCCATGGGCTCTCCCAGGGGGCCTTCCGGATGAACTGGAATCCGGCCGCCAAGGATTGGGTCGTGCGTCTCGATCGCGGTCTGTCCCATGTTTGGAGCAAAGAGGTCCCCAAGGACATGCGATCCGCCACCGACACGGTGGCCCTCGAGGACTTCGAGGACGTGGTCGCCGACCTCGTCGCCAAGGCCCAAGAGAAGAAGGAGAAGAAGTGATGCGCCTCTCCACTCTTGCAGTCCTGCTCGTCTGCACGGCCACGGCGATCGCCGGTGGTCCTCGTAGGGGTCCCCGAGCTCTGGCAATCGCCCAGGGCGGCGCCCACGTCATCAACATCCAAACCGTTGGCGCCAACACCGGGTTCGTCACCTGGGCCGGGGGCACGGCGACGTTCATGTACAATGACGCCGTCAACAACCTCCCGGCTATTCCCAACGTGGAGACCGGAAGTACTCCCCAGACCGCCGGCGACGCGGGTGCTCAGGCTTGGGAAGACGCTTCCACCTTCGACTTCGTGGACGGTGGCACCACCGCCGTCACGGATGTCGGCTCGGATGGCATCAATCTCGTGACATTCCAGAATACGTCCGCCAACACGGCGGCTGTCGGAGGTGCGCTCGCCGTGACGCTGTCGAGTTTCAACAGCAGCCTCAACTTCACGGAGGCGGACATCGTCTTCAATCCGGCGTTCACGTTCAGCACGCTGGGTACGGCGGGCTTCTACGACATCCAATCCATCGCGTGTCATGAGTTCGGCCACGCATTCGGTCTGAACCACAGCGCCGTCTGCTCTTCGACGATGTATCCCTTCTCGGGGACCGCGGAGACCCATCAGCGCACTCTCAGCACGGACGACGTCGCGGGGATCAACGGCCTTTATGAGTCGATCCCCCACTTCTGGGCCACCGGGACGATCACGGGAACCGTGATGCGCAATGGAAGCGTCGTCTACGGCGCCCACGTGGCGGCTCGCAGCCTTGTGGACGGCGTGACGGTGGCGGCCGCCATGAGCAAGCCTGATGGGACCTACGAACTCTCCGGTTTGCCGGTGGGCCCCTACGCCATCTACGCGGAGCCTCTGGACGGCCCCGTGGGGGATAGCAATGTGACGAGTACCTTTTACACGACGGGGAAGGACACCACCTTCCAAACCACGTTCCTGGGGAGTGCGGCCTCGCCAACGCCGGTGAACGTGACCCCCGCTTCGGTCACGTCGTCCGTCGACCTGACCCTTCCCGCGTCGAACAACACACTCAATCTGACGTTCGCCAATGAAGCGGCGGGGCCGGGCATGGCTTTCAGCGCCAACGGTGGCGGATTCGAACTCGCCCCCGGCGCCAACACATTCGTCATCGTGGCGGGGCCCAGTGTCTCCACCACCGCGGACAGTGCCTTCAGTATGACCGGCGCCGGAATCACCTTCGGGCCGAGCAGCGTCGAATCCGGCACGTTGGGTTCTGTGACCTACAAGATGTTCCCGGTGGTCGTTGCGGCGGATGCGCCCCCCGGTCCGAGGGACATCGTGATGGACACGGGCTCGGAAGTGACCGTCTATTGCGGCGTCGTGGACATCCAGCCGGCTGCAACGCCCGCCGCCAGTGTCTTCACGTATGGGACGGCTTCGGGCGGATCGGCAGGGGCTCCGGATTTGGCATCCGTGGGGTTGCCCACTCTCGGCAACACGGGCTTCGCCGTGACGGTGACCAACGGTGTGAGCGGCGAGAATGCGTTCTTCTACGTTGCCGGCGAGCCCGACTACGTGGATATGGGGAACGGTCTGGTGCAGTGGATCGCCATTGATCGCGCCAATGTCTTCCCCGGCGTCGTCCTCCAGCAGCCGATCGTGGCCAATTCCGCCACCCAGGTCATGGGAGTGCCCAATATCCCGGGATTGGCCGGTTACAAGGTCTACGTGCAGGCTGTTCTGTCGGATGCACTCAATCCGGGCGGAGCTTCCTCGACGAAAGCTTTGGTCTTGACCTTGAACTGACGGCCGAGACTTTGCACAACACCGCGTCCCCCCCACGCGAGGGGACAACCGCCGGCCCCATCAATTTCCCCCCCGATGGTGGCCGGCGGCCTTTTTTTTGCCGTCCCTCAATCAGAGATCGTCGGGCGTCCAGTCCTCTTCGACCCCCATGTAGTCGAGCCAATCATCCACCTCTTTCTTTGAGAGGTGTTGGGGACGGTCTGTTGTTTCGTTCGCGGACCGTTTTTTTCGCCTCGGCGCCTCGGCGGGGGAGACGGCCTTCGCGAGCCGCTCGAGAAAGCGGGCGACTCCCAGAGTCTTTGCCTTCAATTGCTTGGCCCGCAGGCGCAGTTCGCGGTCGTCCGTGACGATCGTGACCTGCTTCCCCCGCGCACGTCCCCGCAGATCGTTCGCCATGCGGTCGTCGGCGCTGCCTTCCCGCACGAAGATGGTGACGATGTGGCCCGCCCGCGCCTGAACCAGCCCGGGAGGGGGAGGCATCTTCGATGCGTCGAAGTAGACGGTGATTTCGGCCCTCAGGCTTTGCAGGCGTCGCAGAAGGACCTCCCGAGCTCGCTCGAGAGACCCCTCTTTCTCCTGCCATCGATTTCGCAGGATGAGGTTGTAGCCGTCGACCCAGTACTCCATGCCGCGAGCCTACCAAACGGGGGCGGCCGGCTCTTTCCCGGTCAGAGCGCCGGCCCCACTCTCGAATTCAGCGGATGTGGGCTATGACCCCGTTGGTGAAAATCGGAAGGGGATTGCCGGCCGGAGCGAGCAGGACGACTCCCTGCAGCGTGAACGTCAAGGGCGCGGTAGGCGCCGTCGCGGAAACGGAAAACGGCGTCGCGAGGGCGCCGGTGAAGGCGCCGCACGGATCCTGGAAGAACGTGTTGACGAGCGTGAAGGTGTTGGGGGCGGGGAATGCCGCGCAGGGTGTGAACGCCATGCTGCCCACGACCCCCGGAAACGTGAAGACGGAGCTGGCGTCCGGCACGCCCACGAAACCCCAGATGGCGAACAGCGAGGGATTGGGGTTGCTCGCGGGTTGATCCATGGTGATCGTGAGGGGGGCTCCGAGAGCGATGTCGACGCGATGGGGCGCACCGCCGGTCGAGCCGTTGATCTTCAGAGTCGACAGCCCCGAGCCGGCGACTCCCAACGACGGAGCCAGGACCGTGAGTGTTCGCGTGGCACTGAGCGCCCCGCCGATTGCTGCATTGTCCACCGTCACATTCACCGTGCCGGCATTGGCAACGACCGAGGCAGCCACCTGGGCATGGAGGAGGGTCGTCGAGAGAAACGTGGTGGGGACCGCGACGCCATCCAACCTCACTACACTCGCCGGATCGAAGTTCGATCCCTGAAGCGAAAGCGTGAATGTCGCACTGCCCTCCGCGACGGAATCGGGCGAGATCGATTGGAGTATGGCAGTGGCCGGATTGAAGTTGGCGACCACGGTCATGGCCTGATCGGCCACAACATTGTTGAGCACCGAAACCGTGCCGTCGCTCCACTCCACGGTCACCTGATTGACGCTTGTCGCCGTGCCAAGCCCGAAGAACGCGGAGAGTTCGCTCTGACTGGCGTAGTTGCTCCCGCCGTCGATGAAACGAACGATCTGCCGAGAGCCCAATTGGATGGTGACCTTGCAGCCGATCCCGTCCGGAGCGACGAACGGGTTGTTGCCTCGATCGAGAAACACTCTCAGCCAGTGAGTGTTGCCTGTCCCGGAGAGATCGTTGCGAAACACCTTGATCGGTCCGTTGAAGGGGAAGAAGACGAGGTCCTGATCGCCGTCGTTGTCGTAGTCGAAGTTCGCGA
>DRQF01000128.1 GCA_011369445.1 Planctomycetota bacterium
AGCGCGTAGCGGGAGAAGAGATCCTCGAAACGGGCGAGGATACGGTCGGCCCCGAGGTAGGGGCACGTCGCGAGCCAAGCCGGCCAATCCAGCGCGGCCAGGCCGCTCAGCGATGCCGACGCCATGGGCTGATGGCTCCAGTGCCACGGCTCCGGCAGGTAGCCTGAGCGGTCGCCGCGGTAGGGCCGAAAGAACCCGAAGTCGTAGGCCCGCTCATCGAGGAAAGTCAAAAGGTCGGCGCACGGCCCGCCGGGTTTCCAATCCTCCACCTCCAGCCGAGGAACGAGGTTCGAGCGATCCAAGAAAACGTCGACATCCGTTCCCCAGTGGTGGCGGGACCATCCAGGGGGCGCGCTGTAGCGCAGGACATCGCTCACCGCGGCGTCTTCGGTGAGCCCGCGGGCGCGGGCGCTTTCGAATTTCCCGTTCCAGATCTCGATCTGTCGGGCGACGCCACGATGCCCGGAGACCGCCGCGAGGGGAAGTCCTGAGCGAAGAGCCGTTTCACGGAGAGCTTCAAACGACTCGGCGACCGCCTCGTGAAGACACGCTGCGTGATCGCGCACCGAAGACACTGGGACGAGGTGTCGGTCGACCAGAGAGAAGTACTCTTCGACGGCAAGCGTCAAGAACCTTCTCCGGATCGCGGGATCGGACCGGCGCTTTTCTTCCCCCGCTCCTTGCTCTTCGCGTCCCGCTTCGCGTTCATCTGGCGAAGGAGTTCGGCGGCCGGCTCGTAGCCAGGATAGCGCCGGCGCATCTGCTCCAGTTGCTGCCGCGCCTCCAGAATGCGCCCGAGCTGGAATGCGCAGTAGGCGTAGCGAAATCGAGGCTCCGGGTTCTTCGGTTGGGACGCCGTGAGGGCGCGATAGGGTCCTTGAGCTTTCGACCAGCGGTGGAACTCGAAATAGAGATCCGCCAGGGTCCTCAAGGCGGCCAAGTCCCCCGCGTTCTTGGCGAGCGCCCGTTGGCAATCTCCGATGCGCACCATCGCCGCACGAGCTTTCTCATGGGCGGCCTTCCACTTCCCGGCCGCCTTCTTGTCTCCCAGCCGAAAGCAGACGAGCGCCAGCGCGTGAAGGGCCGGCTCATGGAGTCGATTGCGCGCGGCCACGACTTCGAAGTGACGGCGCGCCTCCTTCAGCCGCCCCTGCCTCTGCAGAACGTAACCCAGGCGAAAGTTGATTTTCTCCGACTTCGGATCATAGGTGAGGGCGCGCTTCAGATGACCGAGCGCCGCCTCCAACTTTCCGTCGTGGATGAGCAGCATTCCCAAACCGTACTCACCGTTCTCTATGCCCTTGTCCGTCCCGGTCGCCACCATGGACTCGTAGATCCGGCGCGCCTCCGCGACATCGCCCGCTCGCAGGACTGAAAGAGGATAGTGGGGAACGCGACTCAACAAGTCCGGACGGAGCTTGACGCCGGAGGCAAAGGCTTCACCCGCCGCCTTCCATTCCTCCCGCTGGTAGTGGCATTCCCCCAGAAGAAGTCGCAACTCGCCGTCCTTTGGGAAAAGGCCAATGGCGCGGTCGAGATGCTTGATCGCGAAACCGAGGTTGCGCTCCTCCATGAGACGCTGCGCCCGAGCCTTCAGGTATCGAACATCCTTGTCGAGTTGGGCCGTACCCGTCGACGCGAGAACGATCAGACACAACAGGAATATCCTCCACCGGCGCGTCATTTCACGCCCTCCCCGTATCGAAGAACGTTGTAGGCATCGACTTTCACCGCGAACTCTTCCTCGCGGCCATCCGGCCAGTGCACAGTACACGCGGTG
This sequence comes from Planctomycetota bacterium, assembly GCA_011369445.1. Classification (GTDB taxonomy): domain Bacteria; phylum Planctomycetota; family DRQF01; genus DRQF01. The sequence continues at coordinate 1,781 of DRQF01000128.1, forward strand.
ACGGCAGTCGATTCTCCCAACCCGAAGACGAGGCGCGGATCGTTGGAAGCTTGGAAGGAGGCCTGCCTGCGCACCTCCAACGACTGACGCTGCGTCGCCGTCGCAACGGTGACGCGGGCTCCCACTGCGTCGCGAAGAGATCCCGCTCCGACGAGTCTCAGGCCGACGAAATGCCGTCTCAAGGCCGCGCGATCCAAACGGTTCTCGATGAGACTCACGACGTCGTTGAGATTGGCGACAACGATGTCCACGTCGCCATCATTGTCCAGGTCGCCGAACGCGGCGCCCCGCGAGACCTTCTTGACGCCGAGCGCGGAAAGGTCGTCGCCGGTGAGACGTCGAAATCGCCCGTCACCCTCCCCAGCGAAGTAGAGGTTCCACTGCGGATAGTCGGTTCCCGTTCCCGGCCGGGCAGCCTGGGGATAGACGTGGCCGTCGGCAACGAACAGATCGATCCGACCATCGAGGTCGAAGTCGCGCAGGCCCACCCCCCATCCCAGAAGATCTCGAGCCGCCAGGGCGGTGCCCGCGAACGACGAGGATTCCACGTAGACCGCCTGACCGCCCTGGCTCAGGTAGAGGTTGTTCTCCTCGCCGGAGAAATTGGTGCAGACCAAGTCCTGAATGCCGTCGCCGTTCAGGTCGGCGGCGTCCACGCCCATGCCGGCTTGGGGAGCGCCCCCCTCGCTGCAGGAGACGCCCAGGAAATACGCCACGTCCTCGAAACGCCCCTGGGCATTGCGGTCGAACAAAAAGTTCGGCATGCCGTCGTTGGCGACGTAGAGTTCAGGGCTTCCGTCACCGTCGAAGTCTCCGGCCACGACACCCAGCCCAAAGGCCGCGCCGACATCGAGCCCCCAGTCGTGAGTGACCTCCTTGAACCTCCCTTCGCCCAGGTTTTCGAAACATCGATCCTGGGAGGGCGGAAGCCCCTTCGGCCCGCACATCACCTCCATCCCCTTCCATAGGCAATTCTGGAATCCGGGCTTCCCCTGGCGCGGCGGGTCGTCGAGGGGAAAGTCGAGGTAGTTGCAGACGTAGAGATCCAAATCGCCGTCGCCGTCCAGGTCATGAAAGACCGCGGAGGTACTCCAGTCGTCCCCCGTGAACCCGGCCGTCGCCGTCACGTCCTTGAAGCGGCCACCCTCATTGTGCAGAAGAATGTTCCTGCCGAATTGGGTGATGAGGAGATCCGTTCTGCCGTCACCGTCATAGTCGCCGGCGACGGGAGCGGATGCCCAGCCCGTGGGTGGGATTCCCGCCCTCTCGGTGACGTCTTCGAATCGAAGATCGCCGAGATTGCGGAAAAGTCGTGTCCCATAGCCGGGCTCGCCCCGTCGCGCCCGGTCGACCGTGGACCCGGCCGTGAGAACGACATCCAAAAGGCCGTCGCCGTCGAAGTCGAGAAGCCCCACCCCGGTCGATTTGACATCAACGATGTACTTCTGCTCGAGAGTGCCGGACCTGAGCCGTCCCGTCAGCCCCGTGGAGGCCCCCAGGTCGACGAGGTCGAAGGGGCGGTCAGGCGGAGAAGAGTGGGTCGAAGCTTTTTTCGAGGACTTCGACACGCTGGACGAGCCCTCGTCTCCGCCGCCGCATCCCGCGAAGAGGAAGACGGTGAGAATCACGACGAAGACGTTGAGGTGAATGAGTGTTCGCACGGACAGAGGATAGCCCCCGTCCCAACCAATCAGAAGGTCACCTGCACCACGTTGGAGACTTCCCAGGCGTAGGTCCCGGTGATCTCGACGGCTGTCGCCTGGACGGTCAGGCCGGCCGGAAGCCCCATGGCGCCCCAGAAGAACTCTCCGTTCGCGTCGGCCCAATGGTGGAATGGGATGGTCCCTGGGGGGCGCGAGAGGGTGATGAACGCATCCAGTCCCACGCCGAAGAGAGGTCCGGTCCCCATCGGAGCGTAGATCTGCTGCGAGAAGGCCATCAGGAACTCGTGGAGCGGTCCCATATGGGTGATACCGATCACGATGTCGCCCACGCCGGTCGTGTACATCTGAAGGTGGAGCGCCTGGGGAAGGGTCGCCATCGCGGCCTGCACGGCGGCGTCCGCGTTCACCCGACCGTAGCCGTAAGTGAGGCTGTGACCCGTGGCGTCATAGGCCGCGACAGAGGACTGGATTTTCGCGGCCGTCGCTCGAAGGATGTCCCGCACCTGCGTCCACGTCAGGTTGGGCGCCGCCGAGATCATCAGAGCCGCCACGCCGGCGGCGCAGGGCGACGACGCCGAAGTGCCCCCGAAAAGGAGGGTCCAACCTCCGTTGGGAAGGAGGGTGTTGATGGAGCGAGTTCCGCCGGACGACGGGGCGAGAAAGTCCAGAGCCGCGCCGAAGTCACTGTAGGAGGCGCGGAGATTCTGGTTGGTCTGGGCTCCCACGGCGATGGTGTAGGGACTGCTCACGTACGCGTCGGGCGCCATGTCCTCGTTTCCGTTACCGGCCGCCCAAAAGATCGGAGCCCCCCGACCGCCGCGACCGTTCTGCAGGCAGTAGAGAAACGCCTGCTCGACCAGGGGCGGCAGGGGAAAGGGAATGCCATCGGGCCCCCAGGAATTCGTGATCACGTCGGCTCCCTGGTCGGAAGCCCAGGTGAAACAGGCCGACTCTTCGGACGCCGTGCCGAAACCCGCCCCCTGAATCAAGCGAATCGGGAGCACCTGCGCCTGCGGTGCGACGCCGGTGACCAAAGTGGCGTTGTCGCCGATGGCGGCCGCAACGCCGGCACAACTCGTGCCGTGCGAGCCCACGTCATCGCCCATGCCGGGACCGGCGCCAAGAAGAGGATCGAAACCCTGGGGAGCCACGACGAGATCCGGATGGCTGGAGTCCACCCCGGTATCGATGACGGCGATGGTGGTGCCCGCACCCAGAGCCAGGTCCCAGGCCTGGACGGCGCGAATGTCCGCGTTGGGCACGCCCCCTCCCTGGCCCGTGTTCTTCAAATGCCATTGGTTCGCGAAGAGGGGGTCGTTGGGGATCGTGTCGCGCAGCGGCAGTCGCCTCAACCAGTTCGCATGAGCAAACCGCACGTCTTCAAGCCGGTCCAAGGCCCGTGCCGCGTCCCAGGCATCCAAACCTTGCCTGACCGTCACCAGATAGGCGCCTTCGATTCCGGGAACCGGCCCCTGCGAGGCGAGCCCTCTCGAGCGGAGAATGGCCTGCTGCTCTTCCACCTGGACGCCCGCCTGGAATGCGACGATCAATTCATCGGTGAGCAGATAGCGAGCGTCCGCGACGTCTCGGCCGTTCACGAGCCAGACGGGATGGACGTCGGTCAGGCCCGATCGCGCCTGCAAGGATTGAAGAACTTCGCTCAGCCCACCTTCAACCACCCGCAGGATGGCTCGCCTTCGCAAGGGAAGCATCGTCTCCACCCCTTCTAGTCCCGAGACGCCCTCGAGCGCCGCTTCCAGATCGGCAGGGCTCGCGAAGGCCAAAGACACGAGCCGTGACGAAGCCGTCAGCGACGCATCCCCGTCGCGGTAGGCGAAGCGCTGCTGCGCCGCCGCGGTCAAAGACAGGAAGAGGACGAGCAGCGTGGCGAGGACCGTTCTCATGAATGCGCAATCTCCAAAGACTTCATGATACCGGTCCGTCCCTGAACCACGGGCCATGAATATGAATGCACCGACGGCAGTCGGTGGGAGGAGGGTAAGGGCGAGGCATCAAGCCGTGAAATCGACCAACTGGCCGGGGGCGAGGCGACTCTTGACGACCACTCCCGCGGCGTCATACCGGGAGGGAGCGGGCTCGGCTTCCTTGACCGTGACGAGGGGCCGGGTTCCTTGCACCTCAGGCAAGCCGTCCAACTCGAAGGGCGGCCCCTCGGAACCCGCTTTCCCGCGGGCCTTGAACCGCACCTTGGGCCGGGGAATCTCGTGCGTCTGGGTCGATTCTTGGAAGTGCCCCTCCTTGGGCTTGGTCTTCGCCTCCGGCCTGGGAGATCGCTCCGAGACGGCCTTCTCCTCGCCGCCTGGGCCGGCCCTTCCGGCTTTCACGGCGGCGTGAACGGCCTGCAAACCTTCCCGATCGGCCTGGAGGGGCCGCGTCGTGTCCAGTCCCGTGATCTGCTGGGAGATTTCGCCGAACATGGTTCAACCTCGTCGTCGCCTGGGCGCTCCCACCGGGGCGCCTGGTTTGCCATGAAAAGCGTACCCCCGATTCCTGGTCGAGGACGGCGATTCCTCTCAACCCGCGCCGGACTTCGGCCGAAGAATGGAAGGAATTCGTCGGAAAGCTATCCGCTTCGCCGCGAATGAGGTATAAATGAGTGCGTCGTCCCCACGGCGACTCCCATTCACACAATCGTCAGACAATCAAACGGTCACCCGGGATAGGTCGGGATGGGCCCGCCTGCTCCGCATCGGAGCGAGAAAGTGCCGAGGACGCGCGATGGTCCTCGCGGCCGGCTCATCCGACCCATCCTTTTTCTCTTTTCCTCTCCCCCCGCCGCCAGGCGATGACCAGCCAAGCCAGAAAACCCACGACAACCGGAACGTATTCGACCGGCCGCACCCAGACCGGATAACGACCGTTGAGAAAGAACAGGTCGTGGAGAAACACGCTCCCCGTCCAAAGCCACAGGGGCCAGCAGGAGCGGAGGCAAAGGAACGGCAAGAACCAGCTCAAGTACCAGGGATTGGCGACGGGCGAAAGCAGCAACAAGGCGCCCAGAACGGTCAACGCCCTCAGCCAAGCATCTTCGAAATGCCTGCCCGGACGGAAAAAGAAAAGGATGCCGAGGCCAACAGGAATCGCGGCGGCAAGAGCCCGGGCGGCCGCCTCGCCCACGGTCATTTTCATGAGACTCCAAAAGCCCGGATTGAAATCCCACGCCGCGGCGAACTTGCGTGTTCCCGCAAACAGATCCGATCCCGCACCCACGAAAGGCGCGTAGAACAAAAGAACCGCGATCGATAACGCGACAGCGAAACGGAGCTTCCCTCGACGGGCGAGAAGCGGTACGAGGAACAGCGGAAAGAGTTTGGCGCTGACAGCCGCACCGAGGAGGGCTCCCCCGCTGGCATGCCGCCCCTTGACCCACGCCAGGAGTCCCGCCACGACGAAGAAGACAGCAATCGCGTCATGGTGGCCGCTGTAGGCAAAACCCTCGATGGCGACGGGCGACCACGCATAGACCAGAAGGTGGTGGGTTGGTTTCTCGAGTAATCGCAGCAGTCGCCAAAGAAGCACCATCGTCCCGATCTCGAAAGCCAAGAGAATCGACTTCCATGCGGCGAGGCTACCCGGACGAATCTTCCCGGCGACGGCGAAGGCGAACTGGGAGACCGGCCCGTAGATGGTCTTCACATCGGGAAATGTGACCTCGGAGAGTACCCGATCCCAAGGAGGCGTCTCCGCCAACTCGACCCAGGGCAACAGTTCATCAGGAATCTCCACGCCGAGCTGCTCTTGAGCCAGGGCCACCTGGATCTCCCTCGGCGCGTGCTCGTAGGGATTCAAACCGGCACCTGTGACCGCACCGTCCCACATGTATCGCCAGGCGTCACTGTCCGGAAGATACGGATCACCCTCCATCGGCACGAGAAGAAGGCGAAAGACGACGGCAAAGAAGAAGATCATTCCGACCAGGACTCTTCGTCGGATCCGGGGCGCCAGGAAGAAGGCGTAGACCTGCAGGACGAACGCTCCCATGCAGAGCGCCACATAGGCCGGCATCTCGGTCACGCGGGTGGAGAGGACATGACCCAGAGCGCCATAGAACCCCGCCGTCACCAGACCGCAGACAGCGAAAACCATGGTCGCTGCGCGAGGATTCTTCACCCGATCTCGTCCACCGTCACTCTCGCTGTCTCCGCATCGCCCCGCCGAAGGAGACGGTCGTAGGTTTTCCGGATGCGACGGTCCGAAACGCCGGCCGTCCACATGAGAACGGCCAGGCGATTCACGAGACTCGTTCGCAAAACCCCGTTGGCCATCCATCTGCGCGACGACGTCGTCGCCTCCATCGGCAGGACCACGATGCGCCCATGCTTCTTCATCCTCCGCACGAAATCCAGATCCTCCATGATCGCCAACTCGCGGAAGCCGCCCATCTTCTTGAACACGCACCTCTTTACGAAGAGGGCCTGATCGCCGTAGGGCGCCCTCAAAAAACGAGTGCGCAGATTCGTAAGCCCTACCACGAGCCGCAACCCGCCGGACGCGCGGTCCAGGGCGAAACGAAATCCTCCGCCGGCCACGCCCGCCGCCGCCGCGGACCGGACGACGACGTCGAGAGCCCCGGAGGGGAGCTGAGTGTCGACATGGAGAAAAAGCAGGATCGCTCCACGTGCACGCCGCGCCCCCGCGTTCTGCTGCGCGCCGCGGCCCCGCGCCGCGGAGACGACATGGGCTCCCGCGCGCGCGGCCAAGTCCGGCGTGCCGTCGGTGCTTCCGCCATCCGCGACTATGAGTTCGACGCGCGGATCCCCCGCAAAGCGTCGGACCAAGGGAACGATGCGGCGAGCTTCGTTCAAGACCGGCACGACGATGGAGATTTCGGGCGCACTCACGCCCCCACCTCCTCGGCATGGTGCGGCCGATTCGGCCTCCCTTGACAGAGTTTCTTGAACACCGTCCACAGGATGATGCTGCCTGCCATCACGGTTCCCCTGACGGTCCCGCTGATCTTGGAGACCCCGACGCGACGCCGATAGCTCACGGGGACCTCGCGGCACCGCAACCCCTGCCGCGCCGCCTCGATCTGCATCTCCACGGTCCAGCCGAAGGAGCGGTCGCGCATGTTCAGCCCCTCGAGAGAACTCGATCGGACGGCACGAAACGGACCGAGGTCTGTGAAGCGCTGCCCCCAGAAGAGTCGGATGAGACTGACGGCCAGCCAATTCCCGAAACGTGCATGGGGAAGGAGCGCCCCCGGCTCGCGGGCCCCCAACACGCGAGACCCGATCACCATGTCCGCTTCGCCGTCGAGGATTGGAGCCACGACCCGTCCGAGTTCACCGGGGTCGTCCGCGAAGTCTCCGTCCAGAAACACCACCACATCGGTGCGCTCGATCGCGGCGAGGCCGGCGAGGCAGGCCGCGCCGTAACCCCGCTCGTCCTCTCGGACGACGCGGGCGCCTCCCAGACGGGCGACCTCGGCCGTTTTGTCCGTGGAGCCGTTGTCCACCACGATGACCTCGTCGACGATTTCAGACGGGATGGCCGCTAGCACGAGCGGGAGCGAATCCTCCTCATTCAGGGCGGGGATGACGACGGTGACGTGCTGTCGCTTCAGCGGGTCCAAGAGAGCCAACGTCCGAGAAGCCCTTTCACGAAGGGGGTCAACTTGACGCGCATCCACGCATCGGCCGCCTTCTTGACGGCGTCGCCCCGCGTGGGATAGGCGCGGATGGTGGGCTGCAGGGCCTTCATGCCCTGCCCCGTCGTCATCGCCTGGACGATGGGCGCCAGGAGATCCCCGGCGTCGCGCCCCACCACGGTGGCGCCGAGAACCCTTGGCGACCCCGCCTTGACGTGGATCTTGACGAAGCCGCGCACGTCGCCATCCAGGACGGCGCGATCCACGTCACTCATATCCACGCGAAGAGTCGTCACGTCGAGGCCCTGTTCCTTGATCTGTCGACCCGTCAACCCGACCTGGGCCACTTCCGGGTCCGTGTAGGTACACCAGGGTATCACGAGCCCACTCATCTTGGCGCGGCCCATGAAAAGAGCGTTTTGAATGACGATACGGGCCATGGCGTCGGCGGCATGGGTGAAGCGATAGGGCGTGCAGACGTCCCCCGCGGCGAAGATGCGCTTGGCACTCGTGCGGAGGCGATCGTCCACCTCGACACCGTGACGGGCATCGAACGCCACGCCGGCCGCCTCCAACCCCAATCCCTCCACGTTGGGAAGGCGGCCCGCCGCCACGAGAACCTCGTCCACCTCGACGCTGACGGGCTTGCCGTTCTCCTCGAAATTCATCACCCGTCCCGTCTCCGTGGTGGAGAAAGCCAATCCGGAGATGCCCAGATGCAAATGCACGCCGTCGTCTCTCATGGCGGTGGCGAGGAGGGCGGCGGCCTCCTCGTCGTCGCGGGGAAGCAACCGCGGCGCGAGCTCGACCACATGGACTTCGGAACCCAAGCGGGCGAACGCTTGGGCCATTTCGCTGCCGATGGGGCCCCCGCCGACGACGCCCAGGCGACGGGGACGTTCCGTCAGCCGAAACAGGGTCTCGTTCGTGAGAAATCCCACCTCATGCAGGCCCGGGATCGGCGGCGCCGAAGCTCTCGCCCCCGTCGCGATCACGGCCTTTCGAAACGTCAGCGTCGCGTCACCGACGGTCAGGGTCGTGGGGCTCGCGAACTGACCTTGGCCGAGATACACATCGACCCCGAGTTCACGGAAGCGCGCCGCACTATCGTGAACGCTGATCTTCGATCGCAGCTGTCGCATCCGCTCCATGACCTGCCCAAAGTCGACTTCCACGTCCCCCGACGTGTGAACGCCGTAGTCTGCGAGGCCACGAAGGGCGGCCGCTTTGCGCGAGGCCGCAAGAATCGCCTTGGAGGGCACGCAGCCGAAATTCAGGCAGTCTCCACCCAGCAATCCTCTCTCGACGAGGGCCACCCGAGCCCCGAGCCCCGCAGCCCCCGCGGCCGCGACGAGACCGGCGGTGCCGCCCCCCACGACGACGAGGTGATAGCGGCCGGAGGGTGTCGGGTTGACCCAGTCTTCGGGATGGACGTGGTCCAGCAAGGCTTCGTCGGCCTGATCCCCCGCGATGAGCTGTGCGGCGGCATCGCTTCCCGTGGATGTCGGTGCGGAACTCACGGGCGATTCTCCACGCTGTTGAGTTTCCAATCGTAGGGGAGCCATTTGATCGCGAGCTTCGCCTTCTTCGCCAGGAGGTCCTTCACGGCAGGGCTCTGTCGTGCCACGAACGCGAGCACGCTCCCCGCAGCCTGTTTGAAATCGCTCTCGTACCAGTCATAGAGCTTGGTGAGAGAAAGGACGCGGCCCTTCAGTCGATACCAGCGCGGGTGAGTGTGCACGTAGCGGGATTGATCCTGAAGCTGTTTTTCCAACTGCTTCCCCACGTAGGCCTCGGCGCGCAGAGGGGGGCACCCCACCGCCGCGCAGACGAGCGCAAAGTGGACCCGTGGCTCGGCGAAGTGGGGACGTATCTCTTCGTGCTCGATCTGATTGAGGCTGAGGGTTTTGCCGAGCAGATGCCATCGCTTGGCGTTCCAGCGGTCAGCGTCGGGGATATCGCGAATGGACTTGATCCCGGGGTGCTCGAGGATGAGTTTCAGCGTGGAGGCGTTGTAGGCGTTGATGAGAAACGCCAGCTTCTCGTCCCGTCCGAGTTTCTCGAACGGCGCCTGAGCGAGCGACGCCAAGTAGGCGTGCAGGCGCTTGGACTCACGCCCGAGTCCCTTGTAATCGACCCATCCTCCCGGCTTCACATACTTGTGGAGAAGCGCGTCGAGAACGCCGTGGTCGAACGTGGCGGCATCCGGTGAGGACGCGTAGGTCTCCTCCAAGACGACCGACGGAGGCCCGAAGAGGTACTTCAGCTTCTCGCGGTGCGTCGTGGCCCAGGCAGCTCCCACCGAGAAGACGAGTGCCGCCGCCATGAGGAGGATCGTTGCCGCCCGCCCCGAACCCGAGGGAGCTGCGGCGGGAGCGTCGTCGACGATCGCTCCCTGCTTCTCCAAGGCCGCCTTCGCCAACTTGCCCACGTAACGGATGACCCCCACGGTCGCACCAAGCCCCAAGACGAGAAGAATTGTCTTCCATCGGGAGGCTCCCGCCTCTGCGCCTGCGTCGTTCGTCACGGTCGAAGCTCCCAAGTGACCCAGGTACACGTACAGAAACGTCCCCGGCAACATGAATATCCAACTGGCCAGTGTTGCGGGCCAGAAACGCACGGGGGTCAACCCGAATAGGTAGTTGCCGGCCGAGAACGGAACGGCCGGGGAAAGACGCAGCATCGCGACGACTTTCCAACCCCCTTCTCCTATGGCGGCATCGATGGCGCGAAAGCGCGGATACCGCCGGGCCAAGGCGGCGATGCGATCGCGTGCGAGGTGCCGGGCGATCAGAAACGCCAACGCCGCAGCCGTGGTCGACGCCAGCGAAACCACGAGAATGCCCTTCCAGAACCCGAAAATGGGCGCCGCCGCGAGCGTCAAGGCCGCCCCGGGGATGAAAGCAAGAGCCGCCGCCACGTAGATCACCCCGAAAATGAGGTATCCGGCACCCCCCAGCCCGGAGACCCAGGTCTGGAGCTTGGCCACGAGGGACGAAAGGTCCAGACTCTTCGCGAGGATGATGCTGGCGGCCAGGATCACAAGGAATGAGAGGATCCTGGCCCCACTCCACAGGCGGTCGGCTCTTGGGTTATTCATGCTTGTCATTGCGCCCTAGGAAACGGGAACGAGGCCGGAATTATTCCGTCCCCCTGGAGAAAGTGGTCAGGGCCCGGGAATATTGCCCGCGAACCGCACGTTATAGTGGCGTCCCCAGGGAGGGAGCGCCATGTCCGAGGAGAAACCGGGTTGACCGCGAAGCTCGAAAACGCTTGCACGCTCATCGTCATGGCGAAGCCGCCCCGGCCCCATCGAACGAAAACCCGTCTGATCCCCGCCCTCGGGGCTTGGGGGGCTGCCGCGCTTTCCAGGGCGATGCTCTTGGACGTTCTCGACCAGATGGCGCGTGCACCGGTCACAACCCGCCTGATCGCTTGGGCCGCCGAAGAGTCGCCTCAGGATATTCCGTTGCCGGAAGTGTTCAGGCCCGTGCTCCAGGCATCAGGGGATCTGGGCCGACGCATGCAGGCTCTGTATGACTCGGTCGGCCCCCCGGTGGTCTTCGTGGGCTCCGACGCCCCTACTCTCACGGCGGAACACGTGAGGACGGCCCTCGATCTCCTCGAGGAGGACGTCGACGCGGTCTTCCAGCCGGCCGAGGACGGGGGCTACACGCTCGCGGCCTTTCGCACGAACCCACAGCCTCTTCTCGAAGGTATTCCGTGGGGCGAATCAGATGTCCTCGCGGCCACGCTCCGGGCGGCGCGGGATGCTTCCCGTCGCGTCCGCCTCATGGAGAGCGGACGGGATCTCGACCGTCCCGAAGACATCGCGCCGCTCCGTCGCCATATCGACTTGATGCCACCGAATCGTTTTCCATCCCGCACAGCACGCCAGCTGACCCGAATCGCCAGGAGAAACCACGCCATGAGTATCGACCCCGGCTCTGCTCGCTCCCTCGAGGAGGCTTTCGAACGCCTCGACCCGGATCGTATCCGCCAACTCAACGCCCTCGCGGACGCGTTGCCTCGCTTCCTCGAAAAAGAGGATCAAGAGCAGCAGCGCTACGGCGCCGCGGCCACGACAGTCGTCGATGAGCTCTGCTGTGCCGTCTCCTACGACGGCAAAGCCATGGATCACATTCCTCAGCGCATCCTCGACATCGACTACGGCTGCGGGGACCCCACCGTCTACGCGGAGGAAGGGATGACGGTTCTGGACCTGGGATCCGGGTCTGGAAAGCACGCCTTCATGATCGCCCGGAAGGTCGGGCCCGAGGGCAAAGTGATCGGAATCGACAAGACGGCGCAGATGCTGGAACTCTCTCGGGGAGCCGTGAGCGAAGTCACGGCGGCCCTGGGATACGACAAGCCCAACGTCGTCTTCCATCGGGGACATATCGAGGACTTGCGCGTGGACCTCGACCACCTCGAAGACTACCTCGCCCAACACCCGGTCTCGTCCTACGATGAACTCGACGCCCTCGATCGACACATCGACGAACGACCCATGGTCCGCGACGAATCCGTGGACCTCGTCGTCTCCAACTGCGTCCTCAACCTGGTGAGGGACGACGCCAAGAACCAGTTGATTCGAGAGATCTTCCGAGTCCTGAAACGGCATGGAAGCGTCGCCATCAGCGACATCGTCTCCGACCGCGAGGTCCCTGAAGCCCTCAAGAAAGACCTCGACCTGTGGACAGGGTGTCTCTCCGGAGCGTGGCGAAGAGACCGTTTCCTCGATGCCTTCGCCGAAGCAGGGTTTTACGGCATCCGCGAGGAATCCTCTCGCCTTTGGAAGACGGTGGAGGGCATCAACTTCTTCTCCGTCACGATCCGGGCATGGAAGGGCAAGCAGGGCCCCTGTTACGAGACGGGGCGTGCCGCCATGTATCGCGGACCCTTCAGCCAGATCACCGACGACGACGGCCACGTCTACGTGCGGGGTCGCTTCCATCCCGTCTGCGAGAAGACGGCGGAGCTCCTCACTCGTCCACCCTACGCCGGCCACTTCGTGGTGACCGAGGCTCAGGGGTCCCCGGACGACAAGATCCCGTTTGATTGCTCGGGCGGCCAAACCGTTGCGGGCGAAGATCGCCTCCACTACGGCGAGACGGAGTGCACGCCGGGGAGCTGTTGCTGACGTCCTCCCCGTTTCACGGAGAATCGGGAAAAGAGCTCAGAGGAAACGCAACTCCTTGGCGTTGCTCGCCGCGAAAAAGCCGTTGCTGGCGGTGTTGGTCACGGTGAGGGCTTGCAGCATCAGGCTGTTCCCGGCCAGGCCGGGCGGAATGTTGAAGAGCAGATCTATCCCGCCGGGAGGAAGGAGCGCGGGCCCCAAGGGCGTGCTCACGTTTCCGTCGAAAAGAACGAAGATCAGGTTCGTGGGTGAAAGGTGAAACTCCGGGAACCCCGACGGAGACGCGGGCGGGGAGCCCGTGGCAAAGACCTGACCCAAGAGGACGGGCGAGCGACCGACCTGCAAGCCGCCGGGAGAGACCATTCGCACGAGAAGGGGATCGCCGGCGAACAACTGGACCACGTGGGGGCGCACCCCCGGTTGCGCATCGATGCCGGTACGCAACTCCAGGTCGTCACCGCTGCCTGGAAGACCCGGGCCGATCACCTTGGACACCGTCACCGGCACCGCCGAGGCCGCACCGTCACTCGGCGTCACCTCGCAGGAGACGGTGTCTCCCACCGAGAACGCGCTGCGGGGAAGCATGTCCGCCCGACAACCCAGCGTCATGTCCCGCACCGTGATCCCGTTGACGCGCCAGCGGAAACGATGTGAGACGACATCGTAGTCCGGGTCATCCAGAAGGTTGGTCGAGGTGACGCGACATCGCAACGCGTCGGCGCCGGAGGGCTCCTGCGGTTCCAGGACGGCCGTGACGGGAGCCGGAATGTGATTCACGCCGGACAAGACCGGAACGACGTCCACGGGAAGGGCCGCCACCTGAGCCCCGTTGATCTCTACGCGGATCGTCCAGGTCCCTGGAATGACGTGCATGTTGAGCACGTTCCAGTTGAACCAGAACCACGCGGCGCCCCATTGAGGGTTGTTGAAATTGCCCACCCCCGAATCGAAGTCCAGAGTTCCATCGGGGCGATCGAAGAGAAACCGCCACGTGGTGTTCGCCGGCAAGTCGGACAGATGGAACCAGATATAGACGACCGGGTCGGAGAGCAGGAGTTCTCCGTCGCGGGGCAACGGCATTGGAGCGCCCGGGGACGGGATCGTCCGACTGACCGCCGCATCGTAGAGACGGGTTGGATTGGGAAACGAAGGTTGGTCGACCCATGAGCTCAAACCCGGGTTGCAGGAACCGGAGAAGGGCTCGATCGGTGCGTTGTTCAGGGTGTAGGCGAAGTGGAGATGGGGCCAGTTGCTGTTTCCGCTGGAACCGCAACGAGCGATTTCCTCCCCTTCCAGAACCTGCTGCCCGGGCGTCACGGCAACACTCCCCAGTTTCACGTGCCAGTAGTAGGCGATTCGCCCAGCATGATCGACGATGACGTAGTTCGAAGCCTGCCCCTGAGCCACAGTATTGGTATCCGGTTCGCCGTCGTGCACCCCCACCACGACGCCATCGGCCACGGCGAAGATCGGCACGCCAACAGATTGCTCATCGAAGGTGCGGATGAGCGAGTCGGAGGCGTCGTGACCGTCATAGGTGACGATCCCGCAGTTGAAGTCCTGAATGCTGCCCGCGGTCGTGTCGAGATCGACGAAATTGGAGATGGCCATGTCCTCCCGAAACACGGCGCCGAGGGGATAGAACTGAAGAGGCTGGGGCGAACTCGATGGGGTCGCAGCCTCCAGTTGCCCCGCGTAATATGCTGCAAGGTCGGCGGCGGCTCGCGCCTGGTCGATCGCGCTCAGGCACTGTCCCGACGGCGTTGAAACGGGGCCTCCGCCACCGAGACCTCCCACGCCGGCAATCTGAGAAGCGGCCGTCGCGGCCAAGAGACAAAGGATCAGGGGGATGCGCATCATCGTGGGGATCTCCGAGAAACTCCCTGCATGCTACACCGCCCCGTTGGCCGCCAGGAAGAGTTTTCTCCACAAGACGGAAAGAATCGCACCGCCTCGTGCGGTGCGAGGCTCGCCGGGTGACGGGCTCCACGATTCCCCGAGAGGGATCAGGAGGGGGCGAGAGCCCCGCGGCAGCTCGATCCGGTGGGCCTCACCGATCCTGAGCAGGTTGAAGAGAAACGTCTCCCAGGTCGATGACCCGTCTCCCCTTTTCATCGACGATGGTGGGACGTTTCGCAATCGCGAGAACCCAGGGATCGGCGCCTTTGCGATCGAACTCGTAGGCCCAGCGCGCAGCATGAGGGTCGAGAGCGAATAGGAATCGTCCGTCCTGGTGCGTCCTCCCCGTGTCATTGTAGTAGGGCAGGCCTTCGAAGTGCATGCGATAGCGCACTCCCGCCGCGGGTTTTCCATCGACGAGGAGTCGACCGCGCGCCCACAGGGCATCCTCGAACTCAACGTCCCACTCGGCGCGATCCTCGACGACCATGTCTCTTCTTGCAAATCGGAAGGTCGTCCATGAGGAGTGCCCGTCCTCTCCACGTGTGATTCTCATGTCGTAGACGAACACCCGATATCGATCCTTGGGGACCTGAATCTCGACCGTCCCGCCGTCACCCTCGATACGACCGCTTTCCGATCTCACCACATCTCCGATTCCCAACGCCAGGTATCTTCGAATGATCTCACTGCTTTCCTTCGGTGGCAGATGGAGAACCAGCGTCCCCTGAGGGACGGGCGGTTTCTCTTTCTTCTTCTCCAGAGTGATTGTGCGTTCGAAATGGTTTCCCACATAGAACCACACATACTCCCTGGATCGTGCGAGGTACCCATCCTCGCGAAGCATGCCTTCGAAATAAGATCGCATCGAGTCCGGCAAGATTCTCGCGGAAAACGGCTCCATGCCCTCGGGGGGCAAGATCGACAGGCTGAGCCCGGATTCGGGACGCCACGACCGAAAGGTGGCCTCCCCCTTGTCATCCGAATAGGCGGACCGAGCCCCCGCCTTGTTCACGTCGTAGGCGCTCACACATAGGAGAAGTCCCTTCGCGGGACTCCCGTCCGGAAGGAGAACCCGCAGATTCAACTCCATGCATCCGGGCTCGCCCAGAACGACGTCACCCAGGTCGTAGGTCGTTGGCTCGTCGAGAAGAACACTCCGCTCAGCGCCCTCGACATGGGAGGGGTCGCTACGGTCGAACATGATCTCGACCTGCCCCAAGGAGAGGTGGTCGAACTCGAATCGCCCCTCGTCGTCACTGGACGCCCGGCCGCGGATCATGGACGCGACTCCGCCCCCCCTTTCTTTCTTGATTTGTCGCAGGACGATCCTGGCCTCCGGGACAGGGATTCCGTCCCGGCCGACCACTCGGCCCACGACCCGGGCCGTCGTACGATGAGGCTCGTTCTGCTCATCACTCTTGTCATCGTCTTCCGCGAGCGGCGGCGGCTCGGGTCCGGGCAGGATGGGGGTCTCCTCCCCATCCTGCTTCCGGGGTTTCGAGGGAGACCGGTGAGTTCTCTTTGGCGCGTCGGGTTTCTCCCCCCCAGCCGCCGGCGTCGTCTTCAGCCCCGTCGAGCCCGATTCATCGTGGGCGAGAGCAAAGAGCAGGGCGAACGCCACCAGAATAGAAATCAGAGTGAGCCCAACGAACCTCGACATGGCGAGTCCTCCTAATCGGTCCAGTGAAACTCACTCGAACCGCTGGTGTTACAGACGGGGCAGTAGTACATGTACTGCCACAAAGCAGAGTATTGATTGATCATCCCCGCGGCTTCGGAGAGGAACGAGGTTCCCCCGGGAGGGGTGGCGAACCGCAGACCGCAACGAGCGCTGACGTGACCGGTAACGAGCACCGTGTCGCGCCCGGCTCCGGGAGCCGATCCGTTGCAGTTGTCACTCGCCGCGATGGTCATCGGAGGCGGACTCAGAACGTAGGGTTGGCCTCCAACCGAAAGGCTGGCACCGTTCCCTCCCACGCTGATTCCACCCCCCGCCTGCCCGGTCAGAGCAACAACCGGTTGAATCCGATCATTCGTGATGGTTTGCATTGTGAGCCCGGAACTCGAACTCCAATGCTGCACGGAAGCAATCGCGGCGTAGGACGTCGGACTTGCCTGCCGGTGGACCCGCATCGAAAGATCACCCCCCAGGCCGACGGAACCAAGGATGGAGGGGATCGTATGGCACGTGCACCCAGGGGTTACGTCCTCGATGTACAAAAGGGTGTGCCCGAAGTCCAGGTCGGAAGCATCCACGGGTGTTCCATGGGACTGGGCGAGCATGTCCGCGTCGATCACGGGACCAGTCACGTTCGCGACGGCCTGGGCGAATGGGACTGTCCCGTACCGGCCACTCGAAGTCGATCTTCCCCGCGGAAGGGGCGGCAAGGGCAACTCCCCGTGGATCCAGATACAGTGAGGACGACGGGGACCGCGCCCCGGGTCGCCGGGGCGGCCGGGAGAGGTGGGCTCTGGAGAGACGCCATTTCCCTGGCCGCCGTGCCCTCCCCGCGATGCGGGAAGACAAACGCGGCACGTGGTGGATTGTGAGGTCGCGGTCGACGCGAAGACGGCGAGAATCAGAGCGAAGACTCTTACTATCATGTTCTTCCTCCAGGGCCATCGTGGTCGAGCCAGTCACCCGATAGACGTGTCGAGATCCCCGAAGGAGACGATCTTTTTTCGGTGGAGGTCTTTTTTTCTCGAATCTCGAAGCCGTTTCCGAGTCAGGAAGGGGTGAGCGCTCCGCGGCAGCTCGATCCGGCACCGGCCGTGCAGCCGAAGCAGTGGGGAGCGGTCGCGATCACCGTCCGATCCAGGTCCCCGAAACTCTCGATGTCGTCCAAGGTGGCCGCCGCTTGGAGAGGAACCTCCAGCATCTGATTGAAGTCGCAATCGTAGAGTCGGCCGTCCCAGGACACGCTCACGAGACTGCGACACATGACAGCATCGAGGTTGGTCGCGCGATGGGCGCGGACGAGGCGATCCAGATAGAGATCCAAGAGCCCCTGGCGCGCCAAGCTCTCCCGAAATCGGGCGATGGGCATGTTGGTGATGGTGAGCAGGCGGTCGAAGCGAATCCCATGGCGCTCGAGCAGGGCTTTCTTGTAGGCCGCCTCCAAACTCGCCTGAGGGGGAGGCAGATCGGCGCCCTGGGGATTGAAGACGAGGTCGAGGTCGAACCTACCGCTACCGAAACCCGCGCCGTTGAGTCGACGCAAGGCTTCGATGCTCTCCTCGAAGACGCCCGTCCCACGTTGGGCGTCCACGTTCTCCTCCAAGTAGCAGGGAAGGGAAGCCACCACGGACACGCCTTGCTCGGCAAAAAACTCGATCGTGTCCCGCTGATCGGGGAGCTGCAGGACCGTGAGATTCGAACGGACGAGGACGGATCGCCCCAGGGCTCGTAGACCACGGACGACGCGCCGGAATTCAGGATTCATCTCGGGAGCGCCGCCCGTGAGATCGATCGTCGTCACGTTCGGAGACGCTTCAACGAGTTGAAGGATGCGCGAAGCGGTCGCCGCGGTCATGATCTCCGTGCGATTGGGCCCGGCCTCGACGTGACAATGCTTGCAGACCTGATTGCAGAGCTTCCCAAGATTGACCTGCACGGTCTGCACGGTTTCGCGTTGGAGTACTGGAAACGAATCCGTCACGAGTTTCTCCCGGCTCATCCCATGAGTCTCCCGGTCGGTGACCGACGACCGAGCCCCCATGGTATCCATGTCCTTCACTGGAAGGAATACACCAACGCCGCCAGCCCCGCTGCCAAGGGAAGAGTGAGGACCCAGGCCAACAGGATGCGACGGATCGACGACCAATGAGCCCTGCGGCTGACGGCTCCGATTCCGAAGAGGGCGCCACAGGAAACGTGGGTCGTCGAGACGGGCAATCCCAACCGCGACGCTCCGATCACGAGCCCGCTGGTCACCAGATTCGCGGTCAATCCTTGACCGGCATCCATGTCGGTGACGCGGTAGGAAAGTGTTTCGGCCACCCGGCGCGCGGACAGCCAACCTCCCACGGCCATGAGCAAAGCCACGCTGCCGAGGGCAGCGGGGGCGCCGAACTGGCGGCCCATGATCAAGATGGCGGCGATCTTCGGGGTGTCGTTGAGCCCCCGCGCGAAGCCGACGGCTCCGCCGCTCAAGAAATGGAGCCCGTCGACAACGCGCCCCGCCGTGATCCCCTCCCGCCCGCCTTTGTCCGTGGCATCACAGGCTTGAAGTCGCGGCAGAGCCTCGTCCAAGGCGACCACCCCCGCAAGAGACTGCATCGGTTCCGTGGGCGCGTCGGCAATCTCGACGCACACACAGGCTTCGCCGCGCAGCCCGAAGCGCCGTGCGAATCGGATCGCTGCCGGATAAACGAGGAACGCCCCCGCGATGGCCAACAGTGGGCTCGTGAGAAGGGGCCAGAGGAATCCGCCGACCGCGGCGGAAAGGTTCAGGCGCCCCGGGCCGGCCATCCATCCGGCGCCGAGCAGACCGCCCAGCAGAGCGTGCGTCGTCGAGATCGGGAAGCCGGTCCAGGTCGCGATGAGGACTGTGGCCCCCGCTGCCGATGCGACGGCAAGCGGAAAGACCGGTTGGGCGAGAACCGCCGCATCGACCAGGCCCTTGCCCGAGAACGCCGTGAGGAGCCCCTGGGCCAGCCCCAACGCGGTCACCGAGCCCAGGCCGGTCGTCAGCAGCGCCCAGAGGAGAGCCCGTCGGTGAGTCGTCGCGCCGCTCCCCGCCAAGGTCGCCACACCCTTGAAAGTGTCATTGGCTCCGTTGGCAAACGCAAGCAATCCCGCAAATCCGATGAGTAGCCACGTTGCCAACATGGAGATCCTCCGTGCGATTCCAGGAGGAAAACGTCCGGAGCGCCCGGATTCATCCCGCTTCTAGGAATTTTCGAGAAATGACCTGAGGATCACCTGCGCCGCCACCATGTCGATCTTGGCTTTGCGCTTCCTCCAGTCCTTGTGGGCCTGTCGAAGGAGTTGGTCGGCTTCGAGGCTCGTGTAGGTCTCATCGACCCAATGAAGCGGCAGCGGGCAGCGCTCGACGAGCTTCGCCGCGAACCTCCGGACCCGTTCGACCATGGGCCCCACGGTCCCATCCGTGTTCCGGGGCTCGCCCATCACGAGTTCGACGACGTCCTCCTCTCGGATGATCTCGGCGAGCACGTCCAGGTCGGCTTCCAGTTCCGTCCTGTGAATGACACGGAAAGGGGACGCGATGATGCGCATGGGGTCGGTGAGGGCCAGGCCGATCCGCTTGTCGCCGTAGTCGATGCCCAGAACGCGCCCTTTCAAAGGTAGCGGTCCTTGCCCCGCTCTTTCAGACGCTGAACCAAGTCCCTCACCTGTTGTTCCTGGTCACGCCGGGCCACGAGAACGGCATCGTCGACACGGACGACCAAAAGGTCTTTCACGCCCAGCAGCGCCACGATGCCGTCGGCGTGGTTGTCCACGAGACATCCCTCGGCGTTCAACCATTCCGCCTCGCCGAAGACGACGTTGCCCTCCTCGTCGACGTCGCCCTGGCGAACCAAGGACTCGAAGCTGCCCAGATCGTCCCAATCAAAGGACGCCGCCAGACACACGATGCGATCGCTCTTCTGCAAGATGCCCCGATCGATGCTGACCGGTTCGAGGGTCGGATAGATGCGTGCCAATTCCTCGGCCAACCGCGGCGTGTCGAGGCGGGCCTCGATGCTCCCGATGGCGCTCGCCAGCTCCGGCAGGAACTCGGCGATCTCCTCGCGAATGACCGAGCTTCTCCAGACGAAAATACCGCTGTTCCACAGAAATCGGCCAGAGCGGAGAAAACGGCGCGCCGTCTTCTCGTCGGGCTTCTCCCTGAAGCTCTCGACGGGAAAGAGTCCATCGACGCGACGCTGCGCCAGTTCGATCCATCCGTATCCCGTCGCCGGATGGTCCGGATGAATCCCGAAAGTCAGCAGGCTGTCTTCAGACTCCGCCGTGCGAAAGGCTCGTTCCAGGTCGGCACGAAACGCCTCCACGTCCTCGATGAGATGGTCGGCGGGGAGGACGGCCATCGCCGCGCCCGGGCAGCGTTTCTCCACGATGGCGGCGGCCAGTGCCACGCAAGGAGCCGTGTCGCGCCCCATCGGCTCACGTAAGACGTTTTCGGGACTGAGACCGGTGTGAGCGACGAGGGCCTCGGCTTGTTCCACGTTGGTGACGGCGATGACCCGCTCTCGTGGAAGCCAGTCCGGAAGCCGGTCGAGAGTCTCCTGGATGAGCGTCCGCCCCGGTCGAATTTCGAGCAACTGCTTGGGACGAGACTTTCTGCTTCTGGGCCAAAACCGCGTGCCCGATCCTCCCGCCATGATCACCGCGAAACGGTCCGTCACTGATGTTTCCCTTTCTCACTGCCCTTGAGGGGCTTGAGTTTCATGCGCCGCCCCGAATCGTTGTCACTGGAGAGGATCTCCGTGATGTAGTTGCCGACGCTGGCATCGAGTTGCTCGATGGGCCCGCGCACGTGAATGACGCTGACGATCATTCCGCTCCCCAAGGAGAACAATTGGCCGATGAGCGGAATCCCATCGATCCACTTGATGAGGCTTGGGCGGAAGTCCAACTTGCAGATGCCGTCGAATCCGATCACGCCATCGCCATCCAGCTCCACGCCAGGGCCTCGAAACGTGGCCTTGTCGATGTGAACCGCCATGTCGCGGATCTTGGCGCGCACGTTGCCCTTCTGGACGGCCTTATCCCCCATTGTCAAGAAGTCGAAGTTGATGATGGAAAGCGCCACGGCGAAGAACGGCAGCTCGTAGAGACGGCGGCCCACGAGCTCGAACGACGCTCCCCCAACCCAACTGGCCAAGTCATCGACGCGCCCCTTCAGGCGGACAAGTCCAGAGGCGCGCCCATCCAACTTCCGCGGATTCCCTCCCAACTCCTCGACCAGACGCGAGAGATCGAGAGTCGAGATAGACAGCGCCGTGTCGAAGGCCCAGTCATCCGTCGAGATATCCAGCCGGAAATTGGACTCCTCCTTGTTGACCCTGCCACCGAGGAGCAAGGCCTGAATTCGTGTCACGCGGAGGGCCTCGGGAGTCAGGGTCAACTTGGCGTTGAAGTCCTCGAACTCGAAGTCGTGGAGCGCCAAAGAGGCGTTTCGAACCGCGCCTTCGACTTGGAGCCCACGGTCGTCCCAAACGAGCTTCGAGAGGCGAACGACGCCTCCCAGCATCCCCAGTCGCAGTCCGTCCTCCTTCAAGACGGAGGTGGGTTTCAGTTCTCCCTTGAGAATCACCCGCCCTTCCTTCCAGAAGAGGTTCACGACGTTGATGTCCAGGCGCCCTCGAAAACCCGCCTCTCGAAACCCACGGGCAAGATCCGGGGGGAGCTGCGCGAAGAAAGGCTCGGCCAGTTGGAGGTTCTCCACCTGAAGGCCGTCCACGGTCAGACGGGGCGAGGATCTATGTCCATCGAAGACCGCTTGGCGGACGGACAGGGAAGCCTTGGCGCCCGCGCCGAGCGGCGACGACGCCGTCCAGGCCTTGAAGGTCAAGACGTCGCCATCCACTTCCAGCCCACCCCAGATATCCTCCGCGAAAAACGGGACGTCTCGACCGCGGACTGAGAGTCCCTTCATGTTGAGAAAGGCGCGCTGGAGAACCCCGTTTTCGTTCTCGCGGAACTCCAGCCGCAGTCCGAGCGTGCCTGAGACGTCTGCGATGTCCGTCAGGTCGGCGACGAAGGGGCTCAGCTTCGCGGCGGACCGCAACGCCTCCGCGTTCAGCCCGAAATCCTCGGCCTTGACCGTGATCTGGTGGTAGCCGTCCCCGGAAAGATCGATCCATCCATCCAGCGCGAGCATGTTCCCGCAACACTGGGCGGTCGCCCGGGCCACGTTCATCACGTCATTCGCGATCGCGATGTGCCCTCGAAGGTCGGTGAACTCCAACCAAGGTCGATCGACATGACGAAGGCTCAGGCCGAGCATGTCGATCCCGAACGTGTCCGGCTCGCTCTCGTCCGTCGCCGACACATGCCCCTGCAGATTGATCGGACCGCGCAGACCGAAGGCGCGAATCTTCGACGACACGTCGGGAAATTCTCGATCGAGGGCGCGACAGAGGTCTTCGTCGACTTCGAGGGCCACGGCGCGCACGTCCAAATCGTAGCCACCTCCCGTGAGGACCGTTTCCATGTCGACGAGGCCCGACACGTGAATCCTGGCGTCGCCACGCTTTGCGATGAGCCCCTTGATGCGAGTCCCCTTGTCACCGCCGAAGATGAGCTGTCCGCGGATGTCCTCCAACTCGAGCGGGATGAGTTCGGGAACGGCGCGACACCCCTTCAGGTCCGCGACAACCTTGACGTCCGGGCGGCCGGGGTCTCCTTGAGGGAGGAGGATCTGGAGGTCCAGGTCGAATGGACCTGACGGCCGGTAGGCATCGAAGACCACCTGATCGTCCGGCGGGAGGGCGTCGTGAAGCGTCTGATCCAAGCGGAGGTCGTGCCCCTGGATGTGGATGTCGTACCCAAAGGGGTTTTGTCCGTACCAGACGGTCCCCCCCGCCACCAAGTCCTGATCCCGGGCTTTCGGCCGAATGTCGCTGAACCGGAGAGAGTCGTTCGAAATGTGGACCGTCCCCGTGACGTCCTTCAACGGGTAGGGGTAGCCGTCGGCGCCATCCTCATCGAAACCGCGATAGGCGAGATCGGCGCCGTTGAAATGCACGGTGATGTCGACGCCCACCCGCTCATGCTTGTCCGGCCAGGCAAGTCGGAACTCCGCGTCAATCTCGCCCTCCGCGCTGATGGCCCTCAAAACGTCGCTGACTTCGGGAAAGGGCTCGGGGTAGTCTCCGAGGTTCGCATTGAACCTCTCGCCGAGAAGCAGTCCACGAAGACTCCCGGTGCACCGGCCAGGGAGACCGTCCTCGGACAGGTCGAGCTTGAGGTCGTTGACCTCGACGTTGGCTCCGTCCAGCTGAAAGAAGAGGTTTCCCTCCAGGTTGAGCTGACTCCGGTCGTCGAGGACGACGACCCCGTCCAGGTCGGTGACATGGCCGGGCCATTCGCCGTATTGCAGCCCGACGCCGTGGGCTTCGATGCGCGCCGCCCACGAGATCGACTCCTTGAGGTCGCGAGCGCTGAGATCGAGTTGGAGATCGAACAGTCCTTCCTGACGAAGGTCCTTGAGGGCGGCGCGGAGGTCGTCGTGAAAGCCCGCCAGCAAAGCGGTCTCGAGGCGGAATTCGGGTCGCTTGACCTTGCCCCTCATCCTCGCCTCGCCGAACTCCCCTTGGATCGAGAAGGCTCCGTATCGGGGGTCGTCGATCCCGCCCGAGACCCGATACGGGAAATCCCTTGAACGGGTCGGGGCGAGGTCCAGCGCGATTCCCGACACGTGCCCCACGTAGTCCGTCTTGAAAAAGGGCGCGTCCTCGATCACGACGTTCATGTCGCGAATACCGATCGGTGGGATATTCAGTTCGCCGGAGAAGGGCTTGTCCGCCTTCAGAATGGACGGGAAACGGAGCTCCCCGGCCTCGTTCCACTTGAGGTGAAGCGAAGGCCCGTCGATCTCGATGCGCTCCACTTGCGGTTTCCCGCGGATCATTCCGGCGAGGCCCAGATGAACGGTCACCGACTTGCACTCGAAGAGCAGATCAGGCGTCATCTGGCCCCGACGCATCGTGATTCCCGAGATTCGGATCGCCGTGGGCGAGATGGGCTCGATGCTCGCGTACTCGACGGGGAGCCGGACGTTCTCCTCGATCAACTGGGTCAAGACGCCGGAGAGCTTCTCCGGGCGCAAGAGGAGGCTCGCATCCAGTGCGAGCAACCCCACGAGGAACACGAACGTGGCGAGAAAGGCGTATCGCCTCATGAACCCCTCGGACCTCCTCTTTTCAACCGCGTGACGCTACCCCCGCTCCGTCGGGCCTCCTCATGGTAGGGAGCCCCGCCTCCCGGAGCAATCGGATTCATTCCCCGGTTCAGTGGACGCCGATGCCTCCGCGAAACATGAAGTACACGGCCGCGCACAGGCACAAGACGGCCCAGAGATAGTCGAGTTTGATCGGCTCGCGAAGATAAATGACGGCGATCGGAACGAACACGGTCAGCGCGATGACCTCCTGCAGGATCTTCAGCTGAGGGATGGTCATCTGAAGATGACCGATGCGGTTCGCGGGCACCTGAAAAAGGTACTCGAAGAATGCGATTCCCCAGCTCGCAAGCGCCGCCACGAGCCAGGGTTTTCCGCTGAGTTCCTTCAGATGGGCATACCAAGCCAGCGTCATGAACACGTTCGAGACGGTGAGCAGAAGAATCGTCTTGGCGATCGGCGTCATGAGGCACCTCTACAGTGGGGTTGGTCCAGAACGAGGAAGAAAGCCGCGCGACTGCACGAGATCACTTCTTGATGTAGACTTGGGAATGCAGCCCGAGTCCGCGCGAGCACCTCTCCCTCATCGATCGTAGGAGACCTTCCCGAAGGTCTCCAGACCCCGGACTGCGAGGACATCGAGGCATGGCTCTTTCCCCCCGCGGGCGAGGCGTCCTTCTTGGCGCAGCAACCCTCCTCCTCCTTTTGATCGCAACGGTGATCTTTCTCTCCGACGCCCCGGCGTCCCCCGAATCGCTCGAAGCCTTTGACACAGGGACGATCGAGCTCGAAGAGGAAAGCGTCCATCGCGTCGAAACAGCCGAAGCCGAACCGGAGACTCCCGCGGCGGTGAATCAGAGAGCGGTGACGGCGCCACCGACACGCCGTGATCTGCTCGTCGTCAGTCTCCGATGGGACGGAGGCGAACCCATTCCTTCCGCTCCCGTGGTGATGATTCGCCCCGACGGCCGCCGGGTGGTCCACGAGACAAACGAGCAGGGCGAGGTCGAGTTCCAGACCACCGAACGCGGCTGGCTCGTGGGGCGCCCACCCGCGGCGCCGCCCGTGACGCGGGCGTTTCCGGCCGGCGCCCAGAAGGTGGCCCTGGTGGCGCCCACGGGTTTTCGCGTCTTGGGCCGTCTTTTCATCGACGATGTTCCGGCCGGTGAGGGATACCGACTCTTCATCAGCCCCTGGGGCTACGGATGGAACGTCGTCCCCAGGAGCATTCTCGATGCCATGCCTCCGAACGAAACGCCACGGGGATTCGAAGCCATCACCGACGCCGAGGGGCGCTTCGTCCTCGAAGCCCTTCCTCCCGTCAAGGGTTTCGGTATCCGCCTACCCGCCGGTCTTCGGGTGGCCAAGAATGCCCCTTACGCGCGCAACACCTTGCTTCATATCGACGACATCCTGCACGACGACACACTCGTCGAGATTCGAACGACCCCGAGCCCCTCCGTCGTGGGGAGCTGCCTCGATGTGTCCGGACGCCCCGTCGTCGGAGCACGAGTGACGTTCATGCACGAGAAGGGTAGGTCTCGCTACAGTCTCGTCCCTCCGGTCATGACCGACGAACAGGGCAAGTTTCGCGGCTGGCTCGATCCCG
>DRQF01000129.1 GCA_011369445.1 Planctomycetota bacterium
GTCGCCGGCTTGGGAGCGGGCGTCGATGTCGGTGTCGACCACGGGAATCCCCATGGGATCCACAAGGAAGCCCGAGATCTCCACGCCCGCGAGCATGTGATGGACGCCGACGTTTGTCTGGCTGGGCACGGTGACTCCGAAGATCCGCTGATCCACGAGGAGCTGGCCCGGGGCGTGCTGGAAACTCACATCGAACGTGCCCGTGGGGACGATCACCGTGAACACGCCTTGGGTGTTCGTGTTGTCGCCCGGCGTCTCGATCCGCTGGCCCGTGACTGCGTCATCCACATCGATGTCCACATTGACGGCGGGCTGGTTGTTCGACGCTTGCAGGAGCGTGCCTGTCAGAATGTGGCCTTGGGGAAGCGTGATGATGCCGAGATTCGTCGTGCCGGTCACGGTGACGATCTGGGACTGGGCGACGTAGAGCTGGCCGGGGACAGGTTCGTTGCGAACCCGGTAGGTGCCCGCCGGGACCTGAACCGTGAAGGTCCCGTTGGCCGCTGTGATGTCGTTGGGGGTGAAGAGCTTGATGCCCGTATTCACGTCGAAGACGTCGATGTCACCACCGACGAGGGGGAGCCCATTGGGCTTGTGGACGGTGCCGCTCAGGGCGAAGCCGGCGGTGAGAACGACCTGCCCCACGTTTGTGAATCCGTTCACGACGATGTGGGCCACCACCTGGGAGGCGAGGCCGCTGGTGGTGGAGGGGATGATTTGAAGGTTGTAGATCCCCGTCGGCAGCGTGACGGTGAACGATCCCGCGCCGTTGGTGGTGACCGACAAACCCGCGTCTTGGATCTCCACCGTGGCGCCCACGACCGGCTGCCCGGTGCCGGTGACCGCCTGTCCCGTCAACGTGTCGCCGCGGGCGGGGAGGGCCAGGAGAAGAGCCGCGATGACGGCCCAAAAGGCGCAAGGCTGCCGTCCCGCGCCGGATCGAGCCTGCGGGTCGAGCACATCGAGGGGGGCTGCGGTGGTCCCGAAGGGAGTCAAAGAGGGGAGGAATGACATGTTACTCTTTCTCCTGCAGAAACTTGGGGGCCGGAAGGGTCGGACTTCCGCGGGGCCCACAGTGGACAAGAGAGCCGCCGACCCGTTTTCGTACCCAGAGAGCGACGAATTTGGCGAAATCCGCCGCTCGAAAACACTCGGCACAGCGGGGTATTAGCGTATGTTGGGAATTGGTAAGGCTTTCTGTCTCTCTTTGCTCGCTCTCGCCCTGCTATGGAATGCTCCTGATCGCACGGTTCACGGCAGCGAAACTGGTCCGGGACTGGAAGACCCGGGGGCCGAAGCGCGGCGCATCGACGAGCTCGTCCAGGCGGATCTGCGGGCGCGAGGCCTCAATCCCAATCCGGTGGTGGATGACGCCACGTTCCTGAGGAGGGCCTACCTCGTTGCCGCGGGGCGGATTCCCAGCCTCGCCGAGACCCGACGGTTTCTGGCTCGCCGCGATCCCGGGAAACGGGGCCGGCTCATCGACGCGTTGGTGGCTTCCCCAGGGTTCGAGAGCATGCTGTTCAACTGGATGGCGGACCTCTTGAGGGTGCGCACTCGCCTCAATCGCCAGATCTCCGGGCTACCCTATGTTTCGTGGATCAAGAAATCTATCGCCAACGACAAGCCTTGGGACCAGATGGTTCGGGAGATGTTGACTGCCGAAGGGTCGGCCTATCGCCGAGGCAACGGGGCAACAGGCTACTACCTGCGCGATATTGGCATGCCCCTGGACAACATGGCGAACACGGCGAGGATTTTCCTCGGCATTCGCATCGAATGCGCCCAGTGCCACGATCATCCGTTCAAGGATTGGAGCCAAAAGGAGTTCTATCGCTTGGCGGCTTTCACCTCTGGGATGCAATTCCGTAGCACGGAGGCCCTCGATTTTCGCGATTTGCGCCGCTTGAGGGCGGATCTGCGCAAGGCGCGGAAGGAAAGCAATCCCCGTCGCTTGCGGATTCTGAGAAACGCTGTCTTGTTCCCGCTCACCGCCGGGATTTCCGGAGGCGGTTCGGGTCTCATTCGCCTGCCCAAGGACTACCAGTATGACGATGGAAAGCCGGGCGAGCCCGTCACCGCGAACGTTCCGTTCGGTCCCCAGTCCGGCCTCCAGGTGTCGTTGCCCCGCGCCCGCGACAAGGGCCGGCGCCGGGGGCGACGAGGGAAGGTGGGACGGCGGCGCGGGCGGAGAACTGGTTTTCCGGACGTGCGATCCAAAGAAGCCCTGGCGACTTGGATGACATCGCCCGAGAACCCCCAATTCACCCGGGTCATCGCGAACCGCATGTGGAAACTCGTCTTCGGCCGCGGCCTCCACGAGCCCGTCGACGACTGGAAGGTGGGCGAGACGGGGCCCCACGAGGAACTCGTGCTCCACCTCGAGGGCCTCATGAAGGCCACCCACTACGACCTGCGTGAGTTCCTGCGAATCCTGCTCAGAACCAAACTCTTCCAGCGGGAGCCCGTGGTGGAGGCTCCGGCCGATGAGGTGTTCCCCTTCCAAGGACCTCTTTTTCGACGCCTTTCGGCCGAGCAGATTTGGGACTCCGTTCTCACGCTGACGCTGGACGACGTGGATGCCACCCTCCAGGGGCCTGAGTCGCCGCAAGTGGAAGCGATCTACGACCACTACGAGAAGCTGACCGGCCTGGTCGCCAACGCATCCTCGGCGGATGATCTGATCCAGAGAATCGGCGACGACCTGCCCTTGCGCCGTCGCATGTTCGGCAGGGGGCGTTTCCGTGGTCGACGGGGCATGATCCGGGCGTCGGAGCTGCCGAGCCCGGCGCCGGATGGTCATCTCCTGCGCCAATTCGGCCAGTCGCAACGGGAGGAGATTCAGGCTTCGCAACGGGAGTCCACGGTTCCGCAGGCGCTGCAACTCATGAACGGCGTCGTGAATCGGGTCCTCAATCCGAGGGCGAGTGCCCTTTTCCGGGCTCTCGGCCGCGCCAAGCGGTCTGACGACAAGATCCGCCTGGCGTATCTGGCGGCGTTCACGCGCCGCCCGACCCAGAGCGAATTGGCGCTCTGGAGAGCCGAGTTCAGAAAGACGCCCGGCAAGGCTCAACGCGACCTGGTGTGGGTCCTTTTGAACTCCGACGAGTTCGTTTTCCTCCAGTGATCGAAAGTGCGAGGATTCCCATGTGCATGAAACACGAAGTGCGTAACGTCGACGACGTCACCCGTCGCGCCTTTCTGGCCGGAACTCTGCAAGCTTGCCTCGGCGTCGGCATGATGCCGCTCTTTAGGAACCTGGACCTGGCGGCGGCGGCGGAGCCCGACCCGATCGCCACGGCGCGCAGCGTCATCTATATCTATCTGAGCGGAGGCATGTCCCATCTGGACACCTTCGACACCAAGCCGGGTGCCGAGACCCAGGGTCCGGTGGAATCGCTGAGCACGACGGCGGACGGCGTCCAGGTCTCGCAGTATTTCCCGCTGCTTTCTCGTCAGATGGACAAGGTGGCGGTCATCAATTCGATGCACAGCACCCAGGGAGCGCACCCTCAGGCTCGCTATTTTCTTCACACCGGCTACGACCTTCGGGGCACGATCAAGCACCCGAGCATGGGGGCGTGGGCGGTGAAGCTGGCTGGGCCGGGCAATCCCACCTTGCCGCCTCACATCGAGGTGGGTGGCCAACAGTACACGGCATCCGCCGGGTTCTTCGATTCAGCGGCCGGGCCGCTGCCCATCGGTGATCCGAGCCAAGGGCTGGCCAACGGCCGACTTCCGGCCGGAGTCAGTGAGAAGGAGTTTTCCGCGCGCCTGACCCGACTTCAAAAGCTGAACGCATCGTTTCGGAAGCGCTTCGCGACCCGAGACGTTCGCTCCCACGAACAGGCCTACGAGCAGGCCGTCCGTCTCATGAGGTCCCGAGACCTCGCCGCTTTCGACATCGCGAAGGAGAAGGACTCCGTTCGTGATGCGTACGGCCGCAATCGCTTCGGACAGGGCCTGCTGCTGGCCCGCCGACTCGTCGAGCATCGGGTTCGATTCATCGAGGTCGTCAGCAACGGCTGGGACACGCACAACGAGAACTTCGACGCCTTGGAAGCGAAGTGTCCGGAACTCGACAGAGGTTTGGCAGCCCTCCTGGCCGACCTGGATGCACGGGGACTGCTGGACGAGACCCTGGTCGTCGTCGCCACCGAGTTCGGGCGTACTCCGAAGATCACGACCGGGAGGAATGGTCGCGATCATTTCCCCAAGGCCTTCACGTGCCTGCTGGCGGGAGGAGGGATCAAGCGCGGGATCCGCTATGGTCGTACGGACGAGCTGGGAATGAACGTCATCGAAAACCCGGTGGGCATCCCCGAGCTCAATGCGACCATCGCGCAGGCTTTGGGCCTTCCCATCGACAAGGTCTTGTACTCGCCATCGGGACGTCCCTTCACCGTGTCCCACAAAGGCAAACCGGTCATGGAGTTGTTCGCATGAGAGCCTCAGCGATCCTCATCGTGCTCGCTTCGGCGTCGCTCGCCATGGGGCAGAAGAGCCCTGTCGATTTCGAGCGAGAGGTCTTGCCGATCTTCAAACGCGCTTGCTTCGAGTGCCACGGAACTCCTCGCAAGGACTCTCAGGGGAAAATACGGGGCCCCAAGGCGGGGTTGCGGCTGGACGGCAAGGCTTGGCTGCTTCGCGGTAGCGACAACGGCACCATCCTTGCGCCGAAGAGGCCCAAGGCGAGCGAGCTCTATTTGCGAGTATCGCTACCGGCCGACGATCCGGATGTCATGCCCCCCAAAGGGGAGCTGCTGAGCGAGGGCGAGGTCGAGACCGTAAGGCGCTGGATTGCGGAAGGAGCGTCCTTCGGCTCATGGCAGGGCGTCCTTGTGGGGGGCAACCCCCGTGTGTCGCCTCCGCGACGCTCCTCGGGCGGGGCGGGTGACGCGCGCAAGGGGTTGTCCGAACTCGCGAAGGGACTCAGTCCCGCCTCGCGAGCCGCCCGCGAGAAGCTGGTCGCCATGGGAGCGGTCATCGAGAACATGGATGGGGCGGGCAAGCTTGTCAGTGTTCATTTCGCTTCCCATGAGGGCCGGATCGGGGACAAACAGGTCGAGGCCTTGAAGGCCATCCAGGACAACATCGTTCGCTTGGATCTTTCCCGAACGAGGATCACCGACCGCTCCCTCGCGCGCGTGGCGGCGATGCCGCGGTTGTTGCGGTTGGATCTGACCGACACGGCCATCACGAATGCGGGCCTCCGGAAGCTGAGTCGGGCTCCGCGTCTGAGAGAGCTCGTGCTTTGTGGGACGAAGGTCGACGACCAGGCCATCAAGGCGCTTGGGTCCTCGGGGACGTTGCGTTCCGTCTACATCTGGCGCACGGAGATCAGCGAGAACGGTCTCTCCGAGCTGGCTGCACTCTTGCCCCAAGCGCGCGTCGTCGGCGCTCCCGACCTGCCCCGCCCCGAAGCTAAGGAGACGGATCGCTCAGGGCGCCGACGCCGACGCTCAAAGTAGAGCGAGATGGATCACGGTCCCTGCGAGTAGCGCGGGACCGACACCGAACTGAAGCCAGAAGAATCGGCGACGAATCGTGGGCGCGTGCTCGGACCCCAACGAGATCCTGGAGGCCACCAGGAGAATCGCCACGGTCGCCGTCGTGGCGACGGCGACCGGCTTCGCGAGATAGCTCCCCAGGGCCATCCCGAAGAGCAAAAGGCTCGTAATCTGCGCCGCTTGCGCCAACCGGATCACCCAGGAGGGCGTCAACCACGGCGGTCGCTGGAAGCCATGCTCGGGTGCGTCCACCGGTGCGAGAAGGCTGTACACCATGTCCAGGCCCGCCGCCCAAAACAGCGTGGCGGCGCCGAAGAGCGCAATGGGCCAAGCATCGCCCGTCAAGGCCCCTCGGGTCGCCACCCAGCCGCCGATGGGAGCTCCCGCCAGTCCCAGCCCGACGAGGAAATGGGTGAGCCCCGTAAAGCGGCGTATGGCGGCATGCACCACGAGGCCTACGCAGACGAACCAAGAGAGATGTCCGGAGAGTTCATTGAGCTGATACGAGAGGAAGATGAGAAAGGCGGCGGCGTGGAACGCGAATGCCGCCCAGACCGGTCTCGGAACGGCTTGGCTGGTGCGGGCTTCCGCGGGGGATTCGGGGTTGGCGACGTCCGCCGGGGCTCGGAAGAAGCGCAGAAGGCTCGTGGCGAGCCCCCGGCCGAAGATGACGATGAAAACGACGAGCGCGAGCGTGCCCGTTGAGGGCAGGCCCCCGGACGCCCAGAGCACCCCCGTGAGGGCGAACGGGAGGGCATGCAAGCTGCGCACCACGTGAACGCGGCGATGCAGCTCCGCGACGAGGTCGACGATGCGATGAAGGCTGAGTGGCGTCGCACGGGGGGTTCCCATGGTGAGGGATTCTACCCCAAACGTCGACGGGACAGGGCGTCGAGCGGCCGCGCGCCTTGTGATACCCTCTTATCCGCCCCGGGGAGGAGGCGGTCGGCCCGTCAGAGGCGCTTGAAAGCGCCGGCCGAGACCGCCACGCCCGGCGGCGAGTCCGACCGTCGTCTGCGGAGAAGCTTTCCATGGGACTTTACCGAGGTTCGAATCGCGCTTCCGTTGACTACATCGTCCGACCTCCCGAACCGCCGAAGTGCGAACTCGAAACCCCCCTGGGCACGGTCAAGATCGGTCCGTACCGCGAGGGGGACGAGACACATATCCTTCAGCTTTTCCGCGATCTGTTTTGCGCCCGCCGCAACATGGAGCAATGGAATTGGCAGTATCGAGACCACCCGGTGGGGATGCATGTCTTCGTGGGGCGGCTCGCTTCTGGGCAGGTCGTCTCCCACTTCGCGGGGATTCCCGCGCGCACACGGGTCTTCGACGGGACCTACGTCTTCTCGCAGGTCGTGGACTCCATGGTCGATCCGCGGTGCCGCTCGGGGCTCAAGAAGCACGGGCTTTTCAAGCTGACGCTACTGGCTCATTCCTATCACTACGGCCGGCCCGACCGGGAGTTGGTGCAGATGGGGCTCCCCAATCCGCTGGCCTATCGATTGGGAGCGCAGACCTGCTACTACGTGCCGCTCACGAAATGCTACGCCCACGAGAAACGCATCGAACCCGATCGAGGCGGCTGTGATATCGAGCCTGAAATCAAGGCTCTCGGCGAGACGTTTCAGGTCTCCGTCGGCGATCAGTTCCCCGACGATGTCGGGGAACTCTGGGAAAAACTGAAGAGACGACACGAGATCATCAGTTTCAGAGATCCGGCCACGCTCGCATGGCGGTACGCCCGGAACCCAAATTGGAATTACACCGTCGTGGCGATTCGTTCGGAGGACGGTGTTCTCCGCGGCGTGGCGGTCACGCGGAGTCATTGGCTCGTTCAGAGGGATTTCATCATCGGAGACTGGCTCCCCGACCTGGAAATGGAGGCGGCTTCGCCGGCCCTCATCAAAGTGTGTGAGCGACTCGCGGCCAGGGACGGGATGAAACGCGTCTTGTGTATTCTCAATCACAACGCTCCGGAATCCCGCGTCTTCGAGGACACGGGCTACGACCTGTGGAAGACCCCGTTCCGTTTGGTCGCTCATTCCTATGACCCCTCATTCCTCACCGAGGACGATATCCTGAGGCACTGGTATTACACGGCCGGCGATTTCGATGTGTTTTGAGAGGTATGAGTCAGGCTGGTGCGACGTTGTGGCGGAAGGGCCGTTGCCGTCGAGCTCGAGGAGATCGTCATGAGCATCTATCGGGGTTCGAATCGAGCATCCATCGAATTCCTCGTGAAGGCGGAGCCGCCGAAGTTGGAATTGGAGACGATGCTCGGACCGGTGAAGATCGGGCCCTATCGCGAAGGCGATGAGGAGGGGATCCTCGAACTCTTCAAGGAGGTCTTCAAGGTCGATCGGCCGATCGAGAAATGGAATTGGGAGTATAGGGATCACCCGGTCGGAATGCATGTCTTCGTGGGGCGGCTCGCCGACGGGAGAATCGTCTCGCATTTCTCCGGGCTTCCGGTTCGAACGAAGGTGTTCGACAAGACGTTCATCTTCTCTCAAATCGTTGATTCCATGGTCCACCCACGTTGCCGGGCCGGACTCAAAAAGCAGGGGCTTTTCAAGCTGACCCTCTTGGCGTACTGCTACGAGTACGGACGCGAGGACAGGGAATTGGTGCACATGGGGTTGCCGAACGCCCTCCACTACCGGCTCGGCGTCCAGACTCTCTACTATGTTCCCCTCACAAAATGCTACGCCCACGCGAAGAGCCTCATGGATAAGGGGCCCGTCGAACCACGTGGCCCGGAAGTGAAGGCCTTCGGTGAGACCTTTCACGTCGACGTCCCGGATCGCTTCCCCGATGATGTCGATGATCTCTGGGAGAAGGTGAAGGCCGTCCACGGCATCATCGGGCATCGGGATGCCGAGTATCTGGATTGGAGATACTGCCGCATCCCCGATCAAACCTACCGGATCATCACTCTGCGCTCCGACGACGGAGCGCTCCGCGGCGTCGCCGTCACCCGGACCCGTTGGTTGGGGAAGGAAGACCTGGTCATCGTCGACTGGCTTGTGGACCCTGAGCACGACACATGGGGCCCGGTTCTCCTCGGTGTTTGCGAATACTTTGCTCGCCTCGACGGCATGGAACGCGTCCTGTGCATTCTCAATCACAACGCGCGCGAATCGCGAGTCTTCGAGGATATGGGGTACGATCTCGAGAAGACTGGATTCCGGCTCGTGGCCCATTCCTACGCACCCGAAACGCTCGGCGAGTTGGAGATTCAAAGACACTGGTACTACACCGTGGGCGACTTCGATGTCGTCTGACGCGAAGCCGTTCCGTGGCTCTCCGAAGGGGGGTGATGGAGCATGAGCGGGAGAATGCAGGCCGCTACTTTCCTCATCGTCGCCGTCTTCAGCCTCTTCGTGGGGCTGGGTGCGCGCGACCTGTGGAACCCGGTCGAGCCTCGATACGCGGGAATCAGTGCCGAGATCGCCCGGACGGGGAATTGGCTCGTGCCTCACTACGACGGCAAGTACTACGACCAAAAACCCGCCCCGTTCTTCTGGGTCGGGGCGCTTCTTCTACGTGGTGCCCGCGGAGAGGAATTGCGACGGTTTCTGGTGAGGTTGCCCTCCGCTCTGGGTGGCCTTCTCATGGCGCTCGCGACGTGGGCGCTCGGTCGCCGGCTGTTCGGCAACGGCGCCGGGTTTTGGGCGGCGACCCTGCTGGCGACATCCTGGCTCGTATTCTGGTCCTCTCACTTTTGCCACATGGATACGCTGGCCGCGGCTGCTCTGAGCGGGGCGATTCTGGGATTCATCACGTTGAAGGACGAGGCCGATCCGGCGAAGCGGAGACGTGCATTCCTCCTGGCTGCCTT
This sequence comes from Planctomycetota bacterium, assembly GCA_011369445.1. Classification (GTDB taxonomy): domain Bacteria; phylum Planctomycetota; family DRQF01; genus DRQF01. Next base: position 9,355 of record DRQF01000129.1, read on the forward strand.
TTCGGTCTCGGGGGGGCTCCTTCTCAAGGGCCCCGCCACCATGGTCTTTGCGGCCGTTTTCTTGCTCGTGTGCGCGGTTTGGGAGCGGGACGCCGGCTGGTTGAAACGGACTCGCCCGACGGCCGTGGGCGCCATTGCGCTGGTGGCGGGAGCGGCATGGTTCGTTCCCGCCACCCTTGAAGCGGGGATGGTGTGGGCGCGGTCTCTTGCCATCGATCGAGGCGTGTTCCACCTCGTGGATCCAGACAATCCGGACAAGCACGGTTCTCTCTACTACATCTCGGTGTTGTGGGGCGTCGCCGCCCCCTGGGTCTTCCTTCTCCCGCCCGCGTGGTGGGCGGCCCGGCGTTCGCCGCCCTCGAGTCCAGCTCGGCGAGCATGGATACTGTGTACCGCATGGCTCCTCTCCGTTCTCCTTGTCCTCCACCTGGGGACGACGTTCCGCAGTCGCTATCTGCTTCCGCTCTTTCCTCCCGTCTTCGTCCTCATCGGAGCCTATGTTCACGAAGCGTCCCGCAACGCTCTGCGGAGGCGGTGGTTTGAGCGCTCGATTTGGGCCGGCGCCGCTGCGGTGCTCGTGGTTGGCGCGTTGGGTGTGACGTGGGGCCGCTTCCCCTGGCAAGGAGACGTGAACGCGGTCATGTCGAACCTGTCCTCCAGCCGCCTCCTGCTCTCCGTTCCGATTCTCGTTCTGGCGGTCACGGGGGCGCTGGCCGTACTCCGTGGCCGTGGAGGGGTTTGGGGTCGGCTGGCCATCGTCGCGGCCCTCGCTTTGACCATGACGACGTGGAGCGAAATGGTGGGCCCGGCCATGGACAGGCTTCGAGGGTATGACCGCCTCGTCGCCGAGGTGCGAAAACACCTCGTGGAGGGGAGAAGGCTTTTGGCGGTGTCGAGCTACCACACCAAGGAATCCACGGCCGGCTATTGGAATTTCCACGTCGGCGTGGAGCCGGCTCCTGTCGACCTCGAGGGGAAGATGCTGGAGCGTCTGGCCACTCGCGAGCCTGTGATGGTTCTGGTCCGCGACAAGGACACGCGGGACCATCCTGGTTGCGTGCCCCAGGGCTTTCGGTCTCTATGCACCGGTGTGGGACGTCGTCGTCTGTGCCTCTTTCTCAATCCATGGCCCCCACCCTGATTCTCTCTCTCAGGAGACTACGATGCTTCCTCTTCGACTTCGCTTCGCCGCCCTGCCCGTCAGCCTTCTTCTCCTCGCTGGAACGGCCATTCCACAGAGCGGTTCGTCGCCTCGTGCTCGGGGACTCGGCATCCCTTTCGATGGCAGGCCCGGTCCGTTGAACGCCATCACCGACGTGAGAGGCGTTCTGGTGGGGCACACGACTCTGATTTCGGGAAAGGGGAAGCACGCGGTGCGCACTGGCGTGACGGTCGTTCTCCCGAACAGGAGCATCGAGAGCGTTCCCGGTGGTTTCTTCCGACAGAATGGGAATGGGGAAGTCACGGGAATCCAGTATCTCGAGGAAACGGGCTTTCTGATTTCTCCCATCGTTCTCACCAACACGTTGAGCGTCGGAACGGCGCAGACTGCGGTCATGAGATGGTCGAGGAAGGCGAAGCGGCCAGCTGATCCCGTCAGCCTGCCGATTGTCGCCGAGACCTGGGACGGCTGGCTCAACGACATCGACGGCTTTCACATTCGCGAGGAGCATGTCTTCCGGGCGCTTGACGGGGCCGAGTCGGGACCGGTGGCAGAGGGCAACGTAGGAGGGGGGACGGGGATGATCTGTCACGGCTTCAAGGGCGGGATCGGCACGTCATCACGGGTCCTTTCGCAGACCGCTGGGGGATACGTCGTCGGCGTGCTGGTTCAGGCCAATCAAGGTCTGAAGCGCGAGCTTCGGATCGCGGGGATTCCGGTCGGCAGGAGGATTCCTTACCGGTCGGAACGTCCCGATCAGGATGACGGATCCATTATCGTCGTCGTGGCCACCGACGCTCCACTCCTTCCCATCCAGCTCCGGCGTGTCGCTCGGCGTGTCGGGATGGGGCTGGCGCGGTGCGGAAGTTTCTCGGGGACGGAGTCGGGAGACATGTTCCTGGCGTTCTCGACGCAGACATCCAAAGTGGGGGCTGACGGCAACCAACAGATCTGCTTCGTTTCTGAGAGCCGCCTCGATGAGATCTTCCTTGCGACCGTGCAGGCGACGGAAGAGGCCATCATCAATGCTCTTGTCGCGGCGGAGACAATGACGGGGAGATCCGGCCATAGCATCCCAGCGATTCCCCATGACCGCCTGCGTCACCTCCTCGAACAACACGGTCGCCTCGAGAAGAAAGCTTCATCCGAGCACTGATTTCGGCATGAGAATGACGGGCGGGTGAAAACCCACGCTTGGCGAGTTCGGTGCGAGGTCGTATCCTCGAAGCCGTCGCGCTCCCCTCTTTGTCGGATTCGATGCTATGCCCAGAACTCTCTGTGCGTTCGCATGCGCGTGGATACTCGGTTTCGTCGCGGCGCCGCGCGTTCGGGCCCACGGCGACCTCCACAAGAAAATCGCTGCGGCTTCACGCGAGATCGCCAAGCATCCCAACAACCCGGATCTCTATGCCCGACGCGGAGAACTCTACCGATTGCACCGCGAATTCGAGCGCGCGCTGGCAGATCTTTCCCGAGCGGAGTCTCTCGCACCCGACCGGGAAGCGTTTTGGGCGCTGAGAGCCAGTGTCCTTCACGCGTTGAAGCGCGACCGTGAGGCGCAAGGAGAGATCGCCCGGTTCCTCGGCCGCCAGCCGAATCACGGTGAAGCCCTGTGGCTCTCGGCGGAGATCGAAGCGGCTCTGGGAAACTGGAACGAAGCGGCCCGTGGATATGCCGCGGCCGTCATCCATCTGCGTCGTCGAACGCCGCGTCACTATGTCACCTGGGCTGAAGCCGTGTTGAAGACGGGAGCGGGAAGCGCCCGGCGTGCCATCGAGATCCTCGACGCCGGGCGTTTGGCCCTGGCCGGAGCTTGGTCCCTCGAGATCGAGGCGCTCCGGATCGAGCGCTCCCATCGTCTGTGGGACGCCGCCCTTCGACGGGTCGATCGCATCCTTCGCCGGGCGCCGCGGAAGGAATCGTGGCTGCTCGAGAAAGGGAGAATCCTCGAGGCTGCGGGACGTACCTCCGAAGCACGTTCCGCGTATGAGGCGGCTTCGGCCGCGCTCGAGAAACTCCCGCGTCGCGTTCTCCGTCTGCCCGCCACGAAATCTCTGGAACAGCGCATTCGTAAGGCCTTGCGCCGGATTGGACCCAAGTCATGAAGTCTCTCGCACTGATTCTGTTCTGCTTCGTCGCGTCCCTCCCCGCGCAGATGCCCCAGGTTCTTCGTGGGCCCTATCTCCAGATCGGGACACCGACGAGTATCGTCGTTCGTTGGCGGACCGACGTTCCCACCGACAGCGTGGTCACCATCGGCCCCTCCGTCGGCAACCTCAACACCTCGATCTCCGATGGAACGGTCACCACGGAGCACGAGGTTCTCGTCCAGGGGTTGATCCCGGAGACGTTCTATTTCTACGGCATCGGTGACAGCGTCCATGGAACGCTTGCCGGGAATGACCCCGACCACGTCTTCAAGACCGCTCCGCCGGTGGGCTCGAAGCGTCGAACGCGCCTTTGGGTCATCGGCGACAGCGGTTCGGGGAACAACAACGCTCGCGGCGTGAGGGACGGCTATGCCGCCTTTGCGGGGGCTACGCACACGGATCTTTGGCTCATGCTGGGGGACAACGCCTATCCCAACGGGACGGACAGTCAGTACCAGACGGCCGTTTTCCAGAACATGTACGAGACCATGCTTCGCCGAACGGCTTTGTGGTCGACTTTCGGGAACCACGATGCGCATAGCGCCAACTCGGCCACGCAGACGGGGGTCTACTTCGACGTCTTCACTCTGCCGACCTCGGGGCAGGCGGGTGGCATCCCCTCGGGTACGGAGGCCTACTATTCGTTCGACTGGGCCAACATCCATTTCGTATGTCTGGATTCGGCAGGTCCGGCCATCGGTCCGAATCACCCCATGGTTCCGTGGCTGCAGGCGGATCTCGCGTCGACGACGCAGGATTGGATCATCGCTTTCTGGCATCACCCTCCCTACACGAAGGGCACTCACGACTCCGACACCGAAACGCGGCTCATCACCATGCGCACCGTATTCATGCCCATCCTCGAGAGCTTCGGCGTCGACCTCGTCCTGACGGGGCACAGCCACGTCTACGAGCGGTCGATGCTCATCGACAGCCACTATGGGCCCTCCTCGACGTTCGACATCAATACGATGGCGTTGGATTCTGGGTCGGGGATCTCGAATCTCGGAGAAGCATACCGGAAGAGTGGGCCGGGGCCCGTGCCTCATGATGGAACCGTGGCCGTCGTCAACGGCGCATCGGGGACGGCGGGAAGCGGGAGTCTCAATCATCCGATCATGATTCGAAGTCTGTCCAAGCTGGGCTCCGTCGTGATCGATGTCGAGGATCAGCAACTCGACCTCAAGTATCTGGATCGCGATGGGGGCATCCAGGACCTCTTCACCATCGTGAAGGGCGGCGTCTCGCCCGTCGTCACCACGCGCATCCCCCTTCCCACGGCGGCGAACTGGTCCTTCGAGGATACGAACACCGACCTGGGTACGGCTTGGCGTCAGCCTGGATTCGACGACAGCGGGTGGAATACGGGCAACGGGCCACTGGGTTTCGGGTCTTCCCTCGTGCAGACGACCGTCAGTTCCGGCTCCTCCGGCTCCGTGCCGCCGACGACCTACTTCCGAACGACCTTCGTCCTCGATGGGCAGCCCTCCGAGGTCGAGTACATGGCATTGAGCGCTCTTTACGACGACGGCTTTATTGCCTACCTCAACGGTCAGGAGGTGGCCAGGTCGGACTCGATGGGCACGGGCACCGTAGGCTTCAACACGCTGGCGACCAATCACGGGGCCACGGGCTATGAGACGTTCGTCTTGACCCCGGCGGCCCTTCCGCTCCTGCAACAGGGAACCAACGTCTTGGCGGTGGAAGTCCATCAACGAAGCCTTTCGAGCAGTGACCTCGTCTGGGACGGGTCGTTGGTCGTGGATGGTCGCTTCCACTTCCTGGGGCCATGCGCCGCCGGGACGGTCACGTCGAACGGTGAGCCGTTTTCGACGCTTCTGGTCAACGGAACCGATGGCGGCCTGGGACGAAGTGTCGACGTCGGCATCAATCAGCCGGTGACTCTCGATGTCCTTCAGCCGCCAGGGAACCCCGCACCGGCCCATTTCAGCATCTCGGGGTTCCTGGGAACACCGACGGCGGCCCATGTCTTCACGTTGCCGCTCGGTCTCGGAGATCTCTGCTTCCCGACGGCCCTCGCCGGTCCCGTGGTGGCGCCCCTGAGTTTTCTTCTCGCCGACAATTTCGGAAACCCCGGCGCGCTTCTGCCTTCGACGACGGCACCCTACAGTTTCACAAATCCGGTGGGTTTGCCGTTTCCTTTTACCTTTACGTTTCAGGGACTCATCGAGACCGGGGGAGGGGGGATCGGCTTGACGAATGCAGTCCGGCTGCACATCGTGCCCTGACAATCATTTCTTCCTTCGGGGTGAGCGATTCAGCATGCGCGCCGTGATCGAATATTTCGACCTGGATGCCTGGGCCCTCTTCGGCCTTCTCGGGCAGCTCTGCTTCACAATGCGGTTCGCGTGGCAGTGGTTCACCAGCGAGAAGGAGAAGCGCTCCGTCATCCCCGAGGCGTTTTGGTATTTCAGTCTGGCGGGTGGTGCCATTCTGCTCGTCTACGCCATCCGGCGGCGAGACATCGTCATCACGCTCGGGCAATGTTTTGGCGTCGTCGTCTACGTGAGAAACCTCGTCCTCATCCATCGAGAGAAGGTTCGCCTGGCGGCGGTCGAATTGCCCGCGACACCGCCTCCGGCGACCGGACCCCATCCCGCGATGAAAAGCGCCGTCGATTTCCGCGAAGAAACCGCCGGCGCCGGAACCAGACTCGATTGACGTCTGAATCTATCCGAGAGTGCCCCTCATTCCCGCCACCTTTCCGTTTTTCCGAGGGCCGTTCATTTCAGGCTGAGCAGGAAGTCGAGGATCGTTTCGAGTTCCTCGTCAGTTCCGTCGAACACCGGCATGATCGTGTCCGGCTTCTGCCTGCGCGGATTGAGAATCCAACCTTTCATGGCCTCGCGGCTGAGGCGTTTCGCCACCCCGGCCAAGCTCGGCCCTCGCATGGCCAAGCGCCCCTTCGTCTTGTGACACGTGTTGCATCGACGCAGGTAGAAAAGGCGCTTGCCTTCCTTGAGGTCCACCGAACGCTTCTCGGTCTTGGCCGGGGGCGGATTCTCCGTCTCGTTCTTTTGGGGGGGCGGCGTCGGACTCGGGCCCGTTTCGAGAGTTGAGGGAGGGTCCTTTTCGGCATTCGCCGCGGGATCGCTGCTCGCCGGCTTCTGTGTCGCCTTCTCACCGCATGCGGTGAGAAGGAATAGGGCGAGTGCGCAGGCAACGAGCGTCGTTGGGATTCGGATCACTTCTTGGGCTCCTTCGTGGTCTGGACTTTGCCGGACGCGAGGTCGACGATGCGGGCTTCCTTGCCGGGGACGAGGACGATCAGGTGATCCGCGGGAAGACTCTCGTAGTGATCAACGGCCCCGCCGATCCAGTGGACATCGAGGGTGTCGATCGTGGGGGAGGAAGCCAAGCCGAAATGCGCGCGGGGGTCGTTGGAGGAGAAGATGCTGTAGGTCCCTTGGCACGTCTGCGACTGTGACATCCCATTGGCCGTGATCACGATGCGGGCTCCCAGAATTGGGGTACCTGCTTTCGGGTGGGCCGTCGCGATAAGTGCGAAGTGGGATCCAGGGGTCTCGTTCCTGCGGTTGACGAGAAGCTGCGGCCTGTCGTCGATGTTGGTGACGAGAATATCCATGTCCCCATCGTTGTCGATGTCGGCGAAGGCGGCTGCTCGACTCGCCTGGGCCTTTGCGAGAGCGGCGATCTTGGCCGCCTTGGCGAATTTTCCGTTGCCGAGGTTGCGGTGAAGGGTGTTCGGCTGCTTCCAGCGAGATGCATCGTTGATCTTGCGTGCATTGTCGTAGATATGGCCGTTGGCGAAGAAGAGATCCTTCCACCCGTCGTGATCGAAATCGAGAAGTCCGATTCCCCAGCCCAAGCGAGGGCGCGTCTCGTATCCGATCCCGGTCTCCCAGGAAACCTCCATCCAGAAGTCGTCGCCCTCGTTGTGGAAGACGGAATAGGTCTGGTCCTCGAAATTCGTGACGACGATGTCCTCGAGGAGGTCGTTGTCGTAGTCGGAGAAGACGACGCCCATGCCCGCCTCATTCATCCCGTCACGGCTCACGGCGACGCCGGACAACTCTCCGATCTCTTCGAAAACACCATGGCCGTCGTTCTTGAAGAGCAGATTGGGGGTCTGATCGTTCGTTACGTAGATGTCGAGGTCACCGTCGTGGTCGTAGTCGGCCATTGCGCAGCCCAGCCCCTTCCCCGCTGGAGGCTTTCCGGGAAAGGCCTTCCGTGTCACGTCCTTGAACTTACCTCCCCCCAGGTTCTTGAAGAGAAAGTCGGGTTGACCGTTGAAGGGTTGCGGGCCGCAGTACACCTCAATGTCCCGCTGGAAGCACGGACTGTGTTTCGCGATGTCGTAGTCGACGTAGTTCACGACGTAGAGGTCCGGAAGCCCGTCCCCGTCAAGGTCTCCGAACGCCGCACTGGCGCCCCAAAGGTGGCTTGTGATTCCAGAATCGTCGGCCCGCGTGAATGTCCCTTTCCCGTCGTTGAGGTAGAGTCGATCTAACCCCCAGTTGGTGAGGAACACGTCCAAGTCTCCGTCCAAGTCTACGTCCGCGACGGCTGCGCCGACTCCATAGTCGGCGCCCGCCGTGATGTCTCCGGGGTTCCTGGAGGGGCGGAAAAAACCTGTCCCGTCATTGATATAGAGGACGTTGTCCTTGGGGGACTCGCTGCCGGGAAGAGGGCCGCAGTTGATGAGCAAAAGATCTTGATCTCCATCGCCGTCGCAGTCGAAGAACGCAGCCCCGCCCCCAAGTTGCTCCGGCATCCATCGTTTGCCGGTGGCGCCCGTGTCGTTCACGAAATCGATGCCTCGATCGATGGTTTCGTCGGCGAAGTCGAAGGAAGGCGCGAAGTCGCCCCCTGTGGAGGGAGCGGCGCTGGTGGATGTCGAGGAGTCCTGCTTGGAGCCTCCGCAGCTCGCGGCGAGGACGATGAGCAAGAAAGTCGGGATCCCTCGCAGTGACATGGGACAGATTCTCCTTGTTGGTCGGGACGGCGGATTCGGACTTCGAGCGACGGACCGAGATTCTAACCGAATCGACGAGGACGGCGCGATCAAGGGATGACCCGGGGCGTCGTGCCGCGGGAGGGAGCAGTGAGCGATGTCTGAATCACTTCTCGGGAGCCGTCGCGGCTTCCTGCGCGGCTTCGGCTTTCGCGGCGGCGAGCGCGTCCTCGATGGACGCCTTCATCTTCCGGTATTCCCGCTCGCGGCGCCTCCAGGCGGCGATCCGGAACCCGAATCCGATGAGGAAGGCGGTCAAGAGGATGCAGCCCACGACCTTCGCGATGAGGATGGCCGTGGGGATTTCCACCTTGGCGAGGAGGAGCCCCCCGGCACCGATGGCGAGGACGATGGGAAGGATGAGGCGTTCAAGGCGGTCCATGAATCAGACGTAACCTTTCCAGCCCATCCGGAAAAGGTCTGACCCGTCCTTGGGGCGTTCCGGGGATTTGAGCTACAAACGCGCCATGGGCGCTTTCACTTTGCACCTTCTGCGATTTCTTCCGCGGAACCTTCTCAGTCGAGTTTTCGGGAGGATCGCCGGGCTCAGGCGTCCTCGCTGGCTTGCGCGATGGATGATCCGCCGTTTCGCGGCGGCGTTCGATCTGAACCTCGACGAGGCCACGCGCCCCTTGGAGGACTATGAGAGCCTCTTGGATCTCTTCACCCGTCGTCTGCGCCCCGAGGCCCGGCCCATCGACTCCGCGCCCATGAGTCTGGTCAGCCCGGTCGATGCCCGGGTGGGGGCCTTCGGAGCCGTCCGCGATGGGATGCTTCTCCAAGCCAAGGGTATGCCCTATACCCTGTCTTCCCTGCTGGGAGGGGAGGAGGAGGCGCGGATGTTCGAGGGGGGCCGCTTTTTGACCCTCTACCTGTCGCCCCGCGACTACCACCGGATTCACGTCCCCGAATCGGGAGAGCTCGCGGAAACGCGCTACGAGCCAGGGACGCTCTGGCCCGTGAACCCTCCGGCTGTGCGTCGCATCCCGTCCCTGTTTGCCGTCAACGAACGGGTCGTGACCACCCTCGATGCGACTTGGGGGCGCGTGGCCGTGGTCATGGTGGGGGCGACGAACGTGGGGCGCATGCGCCTCTCATACATGGACTTGGTGACGAATTCCGGGGGGCAGCCCTTCCGTCGGCGCCACGAGCCACCGTTGCGCGTCGAGCGGGGTGACGAACTCGGCGTCTTCGAATTGGGCTCCACGGTCATCCTCGTCGTCCAAGGGCGGGGCTTTGACTGGGAAAGCCTTCGGGAAGATGAATGGCTTCCCATGGGACGATTGCTGGGCCGGATTCGCTGATTCGACCTTCGGGCTCCGAATGCTCGAAAGATGTTCCTCATCCGAGCCGTAGGGGGGACGGCCCTTGCATCTCGAGGAATGATGGAATCCATGAAGAACAAATCCTGCTGTGTCCTGGCGGCCCTCTTGCTCCTTGGCGGCACGTCCGCTGCTCGACAACAGGGGCCGAACCACGCTTCTTTGAACGCACGTCTCCAGGCCCTGGCGGCGAACGCGCCGGACCGCATGCGCCTCCTGGAGGTGGGAGAGAGTTTGGCGGGTCGGCCGATTCTCGGTCTTGAGATCGGCGAAAGACTCCGCCCCGGCTCGTTGCCTCCCAAGGCGCCGGGAGTTCTTCGGAGAACGTGGGGCCAACAACCCGCGTTGCTGCTCGTTTCGGGGCTCGAGGCGGACCGTTGGGTTGGCGCGCAAGTCCTCCTCGAGTTGGCGGAGCGTTGGGCTCGAGAGGACCCTTCCGCTCTGCGTGCGAGGCTCCAGGGCGGGTTGATCTACATCATTCCCCGCGTGGATGTGGATGGCGCGGAGCGCAATCTCTCTGCGCGCCCTCGCCGCGTCGCGAGGGGCAACGGTCGACGATTCGATGGGGACCGCGACGGGAGGCTCGATCCCGCGGAGGCCCCCGAGGACCTGAATGGCGACGGCGTCATCGTCATGATGCGCCACGAGGACCCGGACGGGGAATGGATCGCCGACCCCGATGACCCGCGATTGATGCGCAAGGCCGACCCGAAGAAGGGGGAGAGAGGCCGCTACAAGCTTTATCCCGAAGCGCTGGACCGGGACAAAGACGGCGCTTTCGGCGAAGACGCCTTCGACGGTGTCGACATCTCCCGCAACTTCCCCCAGGGCTTCAAGGAGCATGATCCGACGGCGGGTGCTTTTGCGACGAGCGAGCCCTCCTCGCGGGCTCTCGCCGATTTCGTACTAGATCATCCGAACATCTGCATGGCAGTGGTGTATGGCGCCGGCGACGACCTGGGAACCTTGCCGAAGCCCGGCAAGGAGGAGAAACCCGCGCCCCGTGGTGGCGGCCGGTTTCGCTTCTTTCGCAATCGGAAACCGGTGACGCGCCTGCAAAAGGCTGACCTCGTGATTTGGGAGGAGGCCAGAAAACTGCGGCAAGCAGCGAAGGCCACCTTCATGAAGGATCACGGCTCCGATGGAGGAGAGTTCGCCGAGTACCTGTACTTCCAATGGGGTCGCCCGGCATTCCAGGTGAATCTTTTCCAAGTCGAGGAGAAGGCGCCCAAGGAGAGGGGCAAGTCCGTTGAGTCCGCAAAGAAGCAGGAGGAGGGAGCGAGGGAGAATGCGCCCGAATCCGACACGGCTCCTCCCGATCCCGTGGAAGCCGAGATCGCAGCGATTCGTGCGAATGCCTTCGTTCCGTGGGCGTCCTTCGATCACCCGGATCTGGGTCCCGTGGAGATTGGCGGCTGGACACCCGGAGCGCTCGCGAACCCTTCCTCCGCCGCGGTCGTCACGACGCTGGTCGACCGTGAAAGCACGTTTCTGGAAGGGCTCTGCGAGCTATGGCCCCGCCTGGAGGTCTCCGACCTCGAAGTCGATCCCAAGGCCCCCGGCATCTATGAAATCGATCTCCACATCCTCTCGGAAGGGTTTCTGCCCACGTCGACCCGCCAGGGGCAGGTGA
>DRQF01000130.1 GCA_011369445.1 Planctomycetota bacterium
GCGGACGTCCCCGTCCGCCTCACCGTCCCGCCGCCTGGCGACGGCTGCGGACGACGAGGACGTCGTCTCTCCAGAAAGGGTCTCACGTTTCCCACGGAACGCGACGGTCGGGTCAGAAGACGAGGCTGGATTCTGAGGTGTAGTTGTTGCCGAAGAGGTCGACGCGGTGGAGCTTCGTCTGGGTCGGGACGCCGGACTGGAGGAACGGCGCGCAGAGGTTGAGGGTCTGATTGGACAGGGTCCGGTCATAGGGCAGGTTGTCGTAGTCGACCTCGAGGGCGCCCTGGAAGAACTCGACCTCGAGAGACCCATCGAGGGCGGGATTCGGCACGAGTCCCGCATCGAACGTGAAGTTCAGCATGGCGCCGGCGAGGCCGGGATTCGTGAGAACGCCCGTCGTCCCACTGAAGCCGGGCAAGGCAGCGAGAACGTCGGCGGGATTCGCATCCGCGTCGACGGCCGCGCGAAGCGGGAACGAGAAGGGCCCCACCATCGTTCCGTCCACGAAGGTCACGGTGATGTCGTACACGTCCCGCGGACCCGTCGCATCCTCGACCTGGGGTTGCCTGGAGAAACCGGCTTCACCGAGGGCGGCGGTGAACAGCCACTTCGTGGGACCGGGTGCGGCTCCTTCGGTCAGCGTGAGCGTCTTCGTTCCCGTGGCCGACAAGAGCGACTGCCCCATTGCATTGACGGCAAGGAGCTGAGGGCCCGTCACGACGACCCCCAAGACCCCGCCGTGCTGGCCGATGAGATCCTTGGCCTTGACCTCGAGAATCGTGCGAAAGCCCGCCGGGAGACCCGCGTCCGGATAGAAACTGAGCTTGACCGTGAGTTCCAAAGGGTCCTGATTCCCGAGAATCTTCCACACGCCTGCCTCCTCGGCGATTTGGATCCGGTGAAGCCGCACCTGTTCCGTCCCTTCGGGGAGGGAGGGGCAGATCGATGTCGTGAACGCCGTGTAGTCCAGGTGGAGGACTTCCGTCTGTCCGACCGCGGGGGCGCCCGTGGGCAGCGGCGGCGCCGTCGTCGTGTCCGGACCGAAACCATCGAAGCGAACATGGGTGAAACCGCCGGGAATGGGGAGACGATCCTGAGCCAACTCGGCGAAGAGGGCATTGGCCGGGGCGCCCTTGTGGAGGAAAGTCGGACTCACGACGGAGGGCATGTAGTTCGGGTTGTCCAGGATCTGGGTGGCTCCGTCCATGAAGTTGCGCAGGAGCGTTTCGATGTCGTCCCGGACGTCCAACGTGACGGCCCCCGTGAAACGGAGCCCGAAGGGGGGCGCCGTGGGGTCCGAGAGGACGGCCTGGAAGTGGGTCGTCGGAAAGCCGGCGGGAAGTCCCGCGTTGAGGTCGATATTCCAGACGCCCAAGAAGTCGGTCGCGGTTCCGAAGTCGAGGAGGCTCGAGGGCGTGATGCCGTCGAGGACCACCGAGGTCGTCGCGAGATCCAGATCGAAGACGTCGGAACCCACGGGAAGCGGCGTGGGCGCCAGCCCCGGAGAGCTCAGCAGGACGAGGGGGCGCTGAGGCGTGCCGCGGACCTGGAAGCGCAAGAGAGATCGAGCGGCCGCTCGATGGTGCCGGGGCGCGCTCCCTGTGGGGGACGGCACGAGTTCGGATTCCGTGAGGACCGGCTGTCCCATGGCGTCCACGACGCCTGTGCCGTTGATGGACAGTTCGGCGAGAGGGCTGTTGGCCTGCTGGGCCTGCAAGGTGAGGGATGCGAGACACAAGGCGGCGGCGACGATGAGGACACGGCGGATCATGGGGGCGGTCTCCATTCATGAACGGACCGGGATCGGTGAGTCAGCGAGCAAGGGTGGGTGGGTCCCATTATGGAGGGAGTCTTGCCGTCGGTCCAGGAGAAAGTCCGGTGTCTGGTTCCGGCCCGGACGGGCGGATATGCTGGCGGCATGGCTCCCTTGGACCTGCGACGACGTCCCTTGAAGAATCTGCGTTTGTCCGTGACGGACCGCTGCAACCTGCGTTGCAACTACTGCATGCCGGAGGAGTCCTATCAGTGGATGCCCAGGCCGGAGTTGCTGAGCTTCGAGGAATTGGCGCGGGTCACCGACGTGTTTTTGGGGTTGGGCGTGGAGAAGGTGCGGCTCACGGGCGGCGAGCCCTTGCTCCGCAGGAACCTTCCCCGACTCATCCGAAGCTTGGCGGCCAAGGGGGGTCTCCGCGATCTGGCCTTGACCACGAACGGCCTTCTTCTGGGAGACATGGCGGGCCCGCTCAAGGCGGCGGGCCTTCATCGGATCACCGTCAGCTTGGACACGCTTCGGCCGGATCGGTTTCGCGAGCACACGCGGAGAGATGACCTGGCTCGAGTCCTCGGAGGCATTCAGGCCGCCCTCGATGAGGGCTTGCCGCTCAAGCTGGACACGGTCGCGCTTCGAGGCACCAATGACGACGAACTGGAGGCCCTGCTCGAGTTCGCCAAGGAGCGGGGCGCCGAACTCAGGTACATCGAATACATGGACGTCGGCGGCGCCACCAACTGGTCGATGGACAAAGTGATCTCGAGGGACGAGATCCTACGGCGACTGACTCGGCGTTTCGGCCCCATCGAGCCCGTGCGAGAAACATCCTCCGCGCCCGCGACGCGCTATCGACTCCGGGATGGCACGGTCTTCGGCATCATCGCCTCCACGACGGCGCCCTTTTGCGCCACGTGTGACCGCTGCCGCGTGACGGCCGACGGACATCTGTTCCTCTGTCTCTACGCGAAGGAAGGGTTGGATCTTCGGGCGCTCGTGAGAGGCGGGGCGACGGATGATGAAATCGCTCAGGTGATCTCGGGGGCTTGGGCCGCTCGCGACAACGCCGGGGCCGAAGAGCGGCTTGCTCTGAGGGAGAGGGCTCCCCTGGCGGCTCGCCGGGAACTCGAGGCCAACCCCCGATTGGAGATGCACAAACGCGGCGGTTGATTCGTCTTCGCCGCCCCCCCCGTGGTCAGGAAGGCGAACTCCCTTTCGCCGCCAGGTTGTAGAAGATGCAGATCAGGCGACCGAGGGCGTAGCCCACCAGGAACGCATAGGCGAACCCGATGAAGGCGCCTCCCCAGGTGACCGAGTAGAACGGGAAATACACCCGCAAAAGGGACAGGTGTTGCCCGACATGCTCGCCCCCCTTGATCACGAGGACGATCGTCGCGACGAAGAGCCCCAACCCGAAGAGCATACCGAGCGCGATGCCCCAGGCCCGGCCGTTCAAACGAACGACGTACGTCGAGAATTCCGAGTCGTTGCCGCTCATGCCTTCGCTGCCTTCAAATGTGGTCCAGAAAATCGCGATTCGCCTCCAGATTGGCTTTGGCGCGGATGAGAATGATCCAAGTTCCGACCACGGCATTGCGGACCGCCGCCAGGATCCACCCGGCGACGAACCCGGACCAAGCGCCCCAGAGAAAGCCGATGAGAGGGCCGGACCAGGATTCAGGATCGTAGTTCCAGAAGTACTGGCCGAGAAGCCGCAGGTGCTCCACATGGTCGGGGTCGAAGAGAAGATGATAGGTCGTGAGAAGCGCGACGGTGAGACCGAAGGTCATGCCCAGCGCCACACCCATGGCGCGCTTGACCAGCGGTGCGAACGCGAAGCGCAACTCGGGCGGCAGTTCCGCGAGCGCGTCTTGATGTTCCTTCTCACGATTCGTCGGCATGGCCGAACCTCCCTTCCCCACTATACCCTCCTCCATCGACGTAAGCGGGAACGAAAGGCCCTCAATGCTCTGCGGCGCCGGACCCAGTTCGCGAATCCGGGTCGGAGCAGGCCGGCCAAACGGTCGTTTCCTCGGAAATAGAAGGCGTCCAGGCGCGGGAGATCCCACGGCGAAGTGTTGGACTCGATGAGCGCGAATTGTGTCGTCACTATTTGATCGAACGCCTCACGCAAGGTGTCGTCCAGCCGTCCGTGCAGATGCCCGAAGGGATAGGCGAAACTTCTGATCGGGACTTCCAGGCTCTCTTCGAGCCGTTCCCGCGCTTGAACGGTCTCTCGTTGAAAGGTCTCTGCGGACACTCCCCGAAGCGATATGTGACGGGCGCTATGACAGCCCACCGCGACGCCCTCTCGGATGAGATCGCGAAGCTCACTCGCTCCGAGGAGGGGGAGTCCCGCCGCGGGGCCGCTCTCCCACGAGTTGGTCTGTCCCAGAAGCTCCGTGACGGCAAAGACCGTCGCCGGCCAGCCCCGCTTTCGAAGCCGTGGCCAGGCCGCCTCGGCGAAGTTCACATACCCGTCGTCAAAAGTGATGGCGATCGCGGGGGCTTCGGCGTCGACCACGTCGGCGAGGGGGACCACCTCAACACCGGCCGTTTCGAGCTGGGCGAGCTGACGGGTGAAATCGTCCAGGGAGGTCGAGATGACCGATCCGCTCTCGTCGATGGAGTGATAGGTGAGGATCGCTTTCACGCGGGTGGAGCCTCCAACCTCTTGCGTTGATCGGCGAGCACGTCGTCGATGATCTCGTCGAGTGGAGTCTCCGGGACGAATCCGAGGGCTTCGCGCAAACGGGTGACATCCGGGACCCGGCGAGGCATGTCCTCGAACCCCTCCGCATAGGCCTTCTCATAGGGGATGAACACGATGGGGGAGGCCGAGGCCGCCCTGGTCTTCACCCTCTCCGCCAGGGCTGAAATAGTCACTTCCTCCGATGTCCCCACGTTGAAGACGCGGCCCACCGCCGAGGGCTCCGTGAGCAGTCGGACGACGGCTTTCACGACATCGCGCACATGGGCGAAGCACCGCGTCTGTTCCCCCGATCCGTAGACCGTGATGGGATCTCCCTTCAGCGCTTGGGCGGCAAACGTGGGAAGCACCATTCCGTAGCGCCCCGTCTGCCGAGGGCCGACCGTGTTGAAGAACCGGGTGATGGTAACCGGGAGTCCCCGCTCTCGGGCATAGGCCAGTGCCAGCCACTCGTCGAGGGCTTTGGAACATGCGTAGGCCCACCGGGAATGGGTCGTGGGGCCGAGGCTGATGTCGTCGTCTTCGCGGAATGGGGCCTTGTCGCTCTTGCCGTAGACCTCCGACGTCGAGGCCAGCAGTACGGGAGACCCGTGCTCGGCGGCAGTCTCCAGGACGATCTCCGTGGCCTTGACGTTCGTCTCGATGGTGTGGACCGGTCGTTCGACGATGAGCTTGACGCCGACCGCCGCGGCCAGGTGGACGCAGGCATCGCAGTCGTTCATGAGCTTGGCCACGAGCGTCTTGTCCAGGCAGTCGCCCTCGACGAAGCGAAAACTCTCGTGGTCGTCGAGCGCTGCCAGGTTCTCGATCCGCCCGGTGGAAAGGTCATCCAGGGCGACGACGAAATGACCCTGGGCGACGAGGAGTTCGGAAAGATGGGAGCCAATGAATCCGGCAGCTCCGGTGACGAGTACCCTCATGTCGGAATCTTCTCCTTCGCGTGCCGGCGCGCCCGCCTCGCCAATGCGTCGCAGCCCTTCGTTTCCGCCGTGCGAGCGATGAGCTCCAAGTACCGCGGAACCACCACCGACTCGGACCAGTGCGCATCGAAGCTCTCTTGACCCGCCCGCCCCAGACTGTCTCGGAGCTCCGGCTCGCTGAGGAACTTCTCCAAGGCGGACCCAAGTTCGTCTCCCGTGGAGAACAATAACCCCGCGCCCGAGGATTCGACGATCTCCGGAAAGGGACCCAAGCGGCGCGCGATCACGGGCGTTCCCTCGCGGAAGGCCTCGATGAGAATGATACCGAAGGTCTCGTAGCACACCGACGGCACGATGAGCGCCCGCGCTTCGCGATAGTAGCCGACGAGTTCGTCGTGGGGGAGCCGTCCGACGAAGCGCACATTCTCCATGTCGTGCGCCAAGTCTTTCAACACCGAGCCGTGCTCGCCCTCCCCCGCGATCACGAGGTCGGCGTCGATGTTGCGGAACAAGGGAATCACATCGTCCAGACCCTTGATGCGCTCCAGACGCCCCACGAAGAGGAAGTAGGGGCGCGGGCAGGGAACAGGCGATGAGTATTCTTCGGCGTCGCGGTCCGGGAGAAAGTAGGGGAGGACTTCCATGTCGCGAGGAAAGCCCATCTCCCGATGCTTGGCGCGGGAGAAGTCGCTCATCGCAATGAACGTGTCGATGTGGCGACTCATTTTCTCGAGAAGCCCCGTGCGTCGCCAGATCTGTGGCGGACGGCGGTGCCGCAGGACGCAGCGAAGACACTGGCGGTCCGTGCAGAGTTCCCGACCGTGGCGCCACAGAACGTGACTCTCGCAGACGAGCCAATGTTCGTGGGCCATGTGGAGCTTGAGACCCATCCCCAGCGCGAAGAGTCCGGGGCCTCCGAGGAGGGATACGTTGTGGTAGTTGATGACGTCGAAGGCGTGAGCGTCAAGGATGGCTCGAATCGCGCTCCGCTTGAGTCCCGGGTATCCCGTCTGCTGCGTGATCAAGTTCTGGAGCAGGGGTCGCCGGGTGTCGATCCGATGCACGGTGACGCCGTCGACCTCGTCGGCCTGGGGGGGCGGGGCCGAGCCTGTGAGAAGACGGTAGGCGCCAGCGTCGTGGATCACATGCACCTCAACGCCCAAACGCGCCAGGCCATGGGACAGCCGTTGGACACCGATCCCGTCCCCACCGAAGTTGCAGGGAGGATAGAACGTCGTGAGCATGGCGATCCGGAGCGGCTTCAAAGGATCTCCTCCATCGCTTGAAAGACGTCCGCCGCCGTGCGCATCCAGGAAAGCTTCGAGGCTTGCCGATGAGCTTTCTGCCCCAGGGCCTCCGCGAGGGACGAATCCTCGGTCAAGCGCACGAGCGCCGCCGTGAGCGGTTGTTTCTCCCCAGGGGGGATGAAGAACCCGCCGCCTGCCAGGATCTGTGGCAAGGGGCTCTCCTCGGTGGCGACGACGGGCGTGCCGCAGGCGGCCGCCTCCACGGCGGGTAGACCGAATCCCTCGCACATGCTGGGCAAGACGAGGGCTTCCGCGCCCGAGTAGACCGCCCGCAAGTCGGTGTCGTCGATCCGCCCGAGCCAGGACACCTGCTCGTCGAGTCCGAGTTCGGCGGCCAGCGCCTTCAGTCGGCTCGATTCCTCGTGAAAAACGTCGCCCTCTCCGCCCACGACGACGAGTTGGCGCACGGGACCGGCGAGCTTTTTCAGCTCAGCCAGGGCTTCCAGGAGGAGATCCACCCTCTTGTGGGGGTTGAGCCCCCCGACGTAGAGGAAATAGGGCGTCGCCACGGGGACTTTCAGTCGCTGAAGAACGGGGGCGATTGTCTCGGCCGGAGCCGGGGTGAACAGGGGGGAGGCCGCCTCGGAGGTGACGCGCAGCCGTTCCCCGGGGATCCTCAAGACCTGGGCCAGATCCGTTGCGGCCTTCTTCGAAACGGTGAGGATCAGCTGGGCCCGGGCCACCGCCCACTTCACCTTGAAGGACCACAGCCGTCGGGCTTTCCCGTTGGCGAAGCAATATTCTGGGAATCGTTCGGGAATCGCATCATGGATGCACACGAGGCTGCGGACGGACCGGGGCGGCGGGAACCAGGTGTAGACCGTGGGAAAGAAGACCAGGTCGACCCGGGCTCGCTTCAGCAGGCGCCGCATGCGCCAGAGGTCTCCCACGCTGCGGGCGCCCTCGGCGGAGGCGGCTTCGGTGGGGGAGGTGCCCAGGTTCGCAACCAAGATCCGGGCGCGGTCCTCGTACGGGGCGAGGTCGTCGCGTTGCCGATGGTCGCCCAGGAGAGTGAAGCGATGAGGGGAGCCGCTCCCCAACAGCTCCGGCAAGAGCTCCCTCAGAAAACGGCCGTAACCTCGACCGTTGGCGTGGCTGGTCGCGTCGATGGCGATTGTTCGGGGAGCGGACATGTCACCGCGTCCGCGACGCACTTTTCGAAGAGGTCGCCGTCTCGTCCAGCCGCTGCTCTTCGTGGTATTCGAAGTCCGTGTTGACGGACCAGATGTCGTAGGAGCCGCCGTTCATGTTGCGAACGGCCATCATGGCCGTCAGCATCGAGTGGTCCTGGTTGTTGTACTTGTGCATGCCGTTTCGACCGACCGTGTGGAGGTTGTCGATGGGATCGATGAATCGGCGAATCTCGTCGATGTGCCCCTGGTACGCTGTGTCGTAGATGGGATAGGCTCGCTGCTGGCGGATCACGCAACCGTCCCGAATCTTGTCGGCCGGAGCCAGGTTCAGCCGGCCGATCTCCTCGGACGCCAACCGAATGAGGTCCGCGTCGTCCCGCGTCCAAAGGCCGTCCCCTTCGAAGCAGAAGTACTCCATGCCCAGGCAGGTGCGGTCCTTGTCCGGCACCATCGCCCGGCTCCAGTTGTTGAAGTTCTGGATCCGCCCCACCTTGACGCCTGGCGTGTGGACGTAGATCCAGTTGTCGGGGAACAGGTGCGGCTCGTCCACCATGAGGGTGACGACGAGAAAGTCCCTGTATCGCAACCCCTCCGCCGCCGTCCTGGCCTCCACTGGGGCTTGTTCTCCGCAGGTGCGAATCAGGTCCCTGAGCGCCATGCTCGAGATGACGTGATCGCAGGTGATGACCACGTCCTTCCCGTCGTGGCGCGCCTTGACCGCGGTCACGCGTCCGTTCTCCAACACGAGTTCGGTGGCCTCGTGGTGCATGAGGACTTCGCCGCCCAGCTTACGGATACGGTCTCGGCAGGCCTCCCACATCTGGCCGGGGCCGAGGCGCGGATAGTGGAACTCGTCGATGAGGCTTTTGATCTTCTTCGAGCGACGGTTGAGGGAAGTGGCGTCCAGGATGGCGCGGCCAAGCGAAAGGTTCTGGATGCGTTGGGCGGCCCATTCGGAACGGATCTCCGTGCAGGGGATGCCCCACACCTTTTCCGTGTAGGTGCGAAAGAAAATCTCGTAGAGCTTTTTTCCAAACCGGTTCGACACCCACTGCTCGAAGTTGTCCTCGATGGGCGACGGCCTGAATTGGGCCTTGAGATAGGAGAGGACGATGCCCATGGACCGCCAGATTCCCAATCCCGTCAGGGCGTTTCTCGCCCGCAAGGGGTAGTCGAAGAAATGTCCGCGGTAGTGGATACGCGAGAGGCGCGGGACGCAGAGGAAGTCCTCTCCGAGGATCTCTTCCCAAAGGCGCTGGACGGGTTCGATCTTGGTGAAGAATCGGTGGCCGCCGATGTCGAACCGGTAGCCCTTGTAGTCTTCCGTACGGGAGATGCCGCCGACCTTACGATCCGCTTCGAGGACGGTGACCGCATGCCCCTCCTTGGCGAGGAGGTAGGCAGCGGTGAGCCCGGCGGGGCCTCCGCCTATGACGACCGTGTGATCTCCCGATTGGATGGGGCGGACTCGGCGCGTGTCGGAACTCACGTCATCGCGCCTCCTCGACGGCCGCATCGGGCGAAGGCGAGTTGTTTGCGGCGGACGCGAGGTAATTCCTCTTCCACTCGCGCAACGGCCCCCCCAGACGATAACGGGCGAGGCCCGTGAGGAATTCCCAACACGTGGACGCGCGAACGTGGCTCATGCCCGCCGAGCGCATGCGAGCGAAGACGTTCATCTCCAACACGGGAAGCTTCATGACCTTGGCTTTGATCATGATCTCCGGGTCGAGGAACCACCGCCGTGATGAGAGCTCCATGAGTCGGACGGCTTCGGCCGGGATGATCTTGGGGAGACCGTTGACGTCGATCGACCCCAGGCGGGGAAAGATAAGCCCTATGAGCGCGTTGTAGGCGATCGAGATCACCTTGCGTCGGAAGCCGTCCATCCGGAAGCGACGTCGTACTTTGCCCAGCATGGGGTGGGGACCGGCCTCAAGGATCTTGAAGAGGCGAACGACGTCCTCCGCATCTACCTGCCCGTCCGCCGGAATGATGCCGATCCAAGGGGCGCGGCATCGGGGGAGCCCGGATAGGATGCCGGCCCCGTAACCTTCGTTGACGGGGACTGTGACGATCTCGATGGGGAGCCCCTTGGATCGAAGCCCTTCGAGGATTCCCGCCGTGCCGTCCGTGGACCCGTTGTCGACGGCGATGATCTCGACGGGGATGCCCTCCGCCGAAAATGCATCCGTCAGATCCCGCAGCGTGAAGCCGACGACGGCCTCTTCGTTGAAGCAGGGCATGACCAGGGAAAGCCGAGGTGAAACTCGATTCCGATTCGCCGATTGTTGCTCGATGCTCGAATTCAAGTTGCGGTCCAGCTTGATGGGTGACGTGACGAGGCGATTGCGTGGGCCTCACCCCGCGCATTGCCGCGAATCCGACATCCTATCAATCGGCTGGAGCCCGGGGGGAGGCTGGAGACAACATGCTAACCCTCTCGATTCTCGATTTCGCCTCCTTCTCGTTTCGGGAGGGCGGACGAAGCCGCCAAATTGTTGCTTTCTTGTTGCAGTTGGCCACAGGATTCGCCAGGGAGGGTTCGAAGTAGGATGGGGGAGTCCTTGGGGAGTGAATATGCAAGGGGAAGGCCGACGCGCGCAGGGGATGAAATCCGGACTGCTCTGGCTCTACGGAGCCGAGGGGTTGGGGAAGCTTCTCGCTCTGTACGCCTTCGGGCATCTGGGACGGGTTCTTCTCGAATCCGGGATGGGGGACTTGGAGTTCAGCCTCCATGCCCTGTTCGTGGCCGCCTTGCTGCTGGACGCCGGGCTGGCGCCCTACGGTGTGACGGAGGCATCCCATCATCCGAAGGGCGTGTCGTCACTCGCCGGACGCATCGTCGCACTTCGCCTCATTCTGGCCTGTGTGGCCATCCCCATCCTAGTTCTCGTCGGTTGGGCGCGGGGCGGGGACCCGGATGCTGCCCGACTCACGGCACTCTATGCGCTCGTCCTCCTTCCGGGCGTTTTCGCGCTGAATTGGGCCTTTGAGGCCAAGCGGGCCATGCACGTCGTTGCCGCGACGAATCTCTTGAGACAGATCGTCTTCGCGTTGGGCGTGACTTTTCTCGTGCATGGCCGCGAGGACATCCTGAGGCTCCCCTTCATCGACGCGGCCGGGTTGGCCTGTGCCGTACTGGTTCAGGGGTGGCTCTTTCGTCGCGGCGTGGGTGTGCTCCCGGTCTTGGGGATCTGGAGGGGGGTGGGCCAGGTCTTTCGAGAGAGCTTGCCGCTTTCGGTCTCGTCGCTGGTCTGGGCGCTTCGCATCTTCTTGCCGGGACTTGCCCTGGGTTTTCTTGCACCCGCTTCGACGATGGGACGCTATGGCGTCGCCCACAGGCTGTTCATGGCGGCTCACGCCTTTGTCTGGCTGTATTTCGTGAACCTCTTGCCCACGCTGGCGCGGCAGGCCAAGGCAGCGCCCGATCTCAATGCCCGGGTGATGCGGGCCTCTTTGGGCTTGGTCGGCTGGGTGACGTTCCTGGCTGGCGGCGCCACCTGGATCCTCGCTCGCCCTCTCGTCGTGGCGGTCTACGGCCACGCGTTCGAGGACGCGGCGACAACTCTGCGTTTGCTCACTTTGGCCCTGGTCATCACGTTTCTTTCCGGGCACGCGCGCTACGGCCTGATTGCTCACCGCCGCCGCGCCGAGGAGTTGATCGCCGCCTTGGCGGGTCTCGTCATGGTGGCGCTCGGAATCTTCGCGATCGCCGAAGAGGCCACGGCGGAAACGGCCGCTCTCAGCCTCGTTGCCGGAGAGATGGCGACCTGGTTCGTGGCGTGGCGCCTCCATCATCTGCGTGCGTTTCCCATGGGCGCGCTCCGTCCTTTGGCTGGGCCTCTTCTGGCATGGGGCTTCGGGTTGGCCTGTCTGGGATTGGACTGGCAGGGGAGGCCCCATGGCGTCGTCGATGCTCTGCTCTGGTGGGGCACGGCCGGTGTGGCCGGGTTTTTTCTCGCTCGGCTCGCCGTGGTGAGACGTTTCGTTTGATGGAGAGGGCCAGGAGCGTGACAATGGGATCACTCCATTCGAGGTGCCTGTCGTGAGTCAACGCATTGTTCCGGCCGTTCTTCTCGTCAGTGGGATTCTTCTTTTCGGCGCCTGTGGGCCCGCCGGGGATCAGAGCCCCGGCGAAGGGAATTCCGAATCCGCGGACGCATCGTCCGAACCCGCCTACCGCATCCCGGTGCGCATCGGTCCCGTCGAGGAAGGCGCCGAAACCCACTTCCTGGGCGAGGTCCTTCCCGATCTGAGAGTCGTCGTCCTGGGAGGGGCTCCCACCAACATCTCCGGGCTGACCAAGGGGCGCCCCTTCGTCATTGCTGTCCGAGATCTCAAGTGCCCCATCTCGAAGAAGTATGGGCCGCTCCTCGGCAGGAAGTCGGTGAAATGGCGCCGCGACGGCGTGTCCTTCCTCTACATCAACACGACCCTGGCCGACGACGTGGAGGCGATGAATCGAGATCGGGAACTCTTCGGGCTCGCGGGCCACTACATTCCCGACAAGGACATGAAGATCGCCCGACTTCTGAAAGCGACGAGCACGACGGAAGTCTTCGTCTTCGACAAGGACCGGCGCCTCGTCTACCGGGGGGCTCTCGACGATCGTTACGGCTTCGGCGTCGATTTGAATGCGGCGCACCGCAACTTCCTCGACGAAGCTCTCACGGCGGTCCTGCGGGGTGAGAAACCGGCCACCCGCGCCACCACGGCCCCGGGATGTTTTCTCGATCTGTCCGAGCCCGCCGTGGGCGACGGCGATATCACGTTTCATGAACAGATTGAGCCCATTGTCCGCCGGCGGTGCCAGCGGTGTCATCGCCCGGGAGAGAACGCTCCTTTCGACCTGGTGACCTACGACGACCTGTTGTCGCGCCGGGGCATGATCCGGTACACGGTGAAGAACCGCGTCATGCCACCGTGGTTCGCCGACCCCCACGTGGGGGGGCCGTGGCTCGATGATCTGCGCCTCACCGACGACGAGCGGAAAACCATGCTGGCGTGGCTCGACCAGGGGTGTCCCGAAGGCGATCCCGCCCGGGCGCTGGAGCCCCTCGAGGAATCCGATGGGTGGTCCATCGGAAAACCCGATGTGGTCCTCGAGGTGCCCGAGGAGATCGAAGTCCAGGCTGAAGGTCTGATTCCCTACGTCTACGAAGTCGTGGCCACGGATTTCCCCGAGGACAAGTGGCTGAAAAGCATCGAGATCAAAAACGACGTCCCCGAGGCGCTCCACCACATCCTCGTCTTCGAGTACAAGGGCGCCATGGTCGGGCGCAACCCCAACAGCTTGGGGGGATTGGCGCTGGAGACCTACTTCGCCATCAAGTCACCGGGCGTGGAGCCGATCCAATACCCCGATGACCGGGCGAAGTTCCTCCCCAAGGGAATGAAACTCTTCTTTCAGATCCACTATCAGGCCATCGGGCGCCCGTTCAAGGACCGGCCGAAGATCGCCTTCAAGTTCGCGAAGAAGCCGCCGCGCTACGCCGTCCTCTGTGACGCCGCCAGTACGCGCCAGATCATCATCCCTCCGGGGGCCCCGCGTCATCGGGTGGTGGCCACGTCGACCATCCCCGCGGACGGCAAGATCCTCGGATTCAATCCCCACATGCATGCCCGTGGAAAGGCCTTTCTCTACGAACTCGTCTATCCCGATGGTCGCGTCGTCCCGGCGCTCCGGATCAACGATTGGGACTTCAATTGGCAGCAGGCCTATCGTCTGGAGAAACCCATTCCCGTTCCTCGGGGCACCGTCGTCAAAGTCACGGCTTGGTTCGACAACAGCGCCGACAATCCCGCCAATCCGGATCCGAACGCCACCGTTCTCTTCGGGCTCCAGACCGATGACGAGATGATGATCGGGTACTACGAGTGGGTCCGGGACGACGGCAAGAAGGAATAGGGCGGCTTAGAGGATCGCCATGAGGTAGGCCAAGGCGCCCAGGACGACGGCGAAGGGGAGGCCCCAGACGCTCATCGCCATCCAAAAGACCACGGGGGCCAGCGCGCAACCCACGAGATCGATGGCGAACAGCCCGGCCACGGGACGCTCGCGATATTTCATCAGCGCCTGGGGAAACAGTGCCCCGATGGGAATCCCGGGCAGGGCCAGGTGCAGGCCGAGACCCACGACCCGCCACACGGGGGGGTGGGAGAGGAGAAGATGGCTGAGGAGCGGAGCCGTGAATCCGTGGAGGAGGATGGCGGCCAGGCAGAGCCATCCGAAGTGTTTCCAGCGGGCGAACCGAGCGGCGCCCCAACTTCCCACGGCATTCCACAGGAGGAGGAAACCCACCGCGAGGGCGGCGCTGAGGGCGGGGCTGCCCAGAAGGAGGAAACTCTGGAAGATCACCACGCTTTCCACGAGGAATGATCCCAGCCCCAGGAAGAAAAAGACGGAATGGGCCCGGCTCGTGAGAAGCCGCACGGCGAGCAAGAGCAGGCTCAAGGCCGCGCCCCACAGGAAGGCGGGTTTCTCCTTCACGTAGTCGACGAGGATGCCGAACCACACGCCGGTCTCGAGGGAGAAGGGGAAGGCGTCGGTGGTGGGACGGCCCCCAAAGACGGGTGAGAGTGGAGTGAGCTCGACGTTGTTCACTTCGTGCGGCGGCTGGTCCTTCCATGCGTAGACTTGGAGCACGCTGATTTCCCCGTAGTAGCCGTAACGGAGGCTCCGGCGCAATCGATACACCTTCGACGCGTCGCCCAATCCCGCCGCATCCAGGGTTGCGAAGAGACGGCGGAGGAAATCCTCTTGCTGGTTGACCAGGAAGACCCGCGTCACCATGAGCAATCCGCCCGGACGCACTTTCGCCCACGCGGCTTTCAAGCCTTCGACGGTGTAGAGGAAGTTCGCATCCGGGACGCCTATGCGGGAGATGGCCGACTGGGGGTCGATGTAGGCGAAGATGATCGCGTCGAAGTCTCGATCCGTCGTCTCGAGGAAGTTCCTGCCCTCCTGAACGACCACGTCCGCTCCTTCCATGCTGTCTCTCAGCCAAGGAACAGCTCGAGTCGTCTCGATGAAACCTGGGTCGAGCTCCACAGCGGTGACGTGAACCGCGTCGCCGTACATGCGACGAAGGATCCTCAGATCCGAGCCCGTGCCGGCACCAATGACAAGGACTTCACCCCGTCGGTCGGGCGGGAGCTGCCCCAGCCCGATGCTGATCGGATTCCAAGCGTCGGACTCTCCTTTCCGGTAGACGTGGAAGAGCAAACTGTCCGTCAGGACAGCGAGGACATCTTTGTCTACCAGAACGTCGATGCGGCGATAGGGACTCCACGTCGAGTAGAGCGCCTTCATGCCCCTGATTTCCGGAGCCTCTTCGGCATGAGCCAAGTCCGGCCCCAAGAGCCCGCCGGCGAGGATCACGGTGAGGAGAGCCGACGCGCCCAGGGATTTCGGGCCGAGGCCCAGAGTTCGTCGGAAAAGGACCGCGGCGGCGAGGAGCCCCGCGGCGGCGGCCACGGCGGTTTGGAGAGGGGAGAGGTGGAAGGCGATGACTCCGCCCGCGAGGGCGCCCAGGCCCGAGGCGAGAAGATCGAGAGCGTAGAAGCCCTCCAGGTGCCCGCTCTTGCGCCCCTCCCGAAACAGTGCGGCGAAGAGCAGACCCTGGGTGATGAAGACGATGCCGTAGCCCCCGAGAGCGACGTAGAGGAACGGCAGGGTGATGGCGTCCAGATGCTCCAGACGAGGATCGACGTCCGTGGCCTGGAACGCGTAGGCCATCTCCTGGGTCCGATCGACGGTCATGCGGGCGATGAGGATCGTCGCGCCGTAGGCTGCGAGCATGAGGGACGGAAGCACGCCGATGGTCGCCTTGGCGATCAGGTCGGTCCGACGGACGAGCCGCGAGAGAAGGGAGCCCAGCCCGATGAAGACGACGACGGCGCTGAAGAGAAAGGGCGCCAACGTGTAGTAGGCGCTGACCTGATAGCGGAGCTCTCTCAGCAACGCGATCTGAAAAAGCATCAACGCGAACGCGGAAACGAGGATCAAGCGCCGGTAGCCCATGGATCGCGAATCCTACCTCTCGTGGGGGAGTGGACCAATCGGGGAGAAATCGTGCCCCCGCGGAAGGGGTTCAGGTTGCGCGAGGGGATTGGCCGAAGAACCGTTTATCTCGCGATCCCGTCCCAAGGGCGGAGGTCACGTCGCGACGAGGAGCGAAATGAAGGTCAAAAAAGCGCCTAAGAACTCCACGACCGAAAGGAGGGCCAAGGCCGGTGTCGGCCGTCGAACGACCCTTCAGAGGCGTCTGGACGAGATCTTCTCGTCGGTCGAGGGCGACGACGGTGGAAAGGGCAAAGCGCGCCTCGCGCGCCCCAAGGTGCCGCGGGGTCGCGATATCGGCTTTCTCAAACGGAGCAGCCTCTTCGGGAAACTGCGGGACGAGGATCTCAGGAAGATCCTCTCCATGGGAAAGGTCGTCGACTTTCCCCGCCGTTCGCTGATTTTCAAGCCCGGCGAGTCCTGTCACGCCGTCCTCGTCATCCAAAGCGGAGTCGTCCAGATTCGACGACCCGATGAGGACGGGCGGATGGTGCCCGCCGCCCTCTTGGGGGAAGGAGATGTCCTGGGAGACGTGGGGATTCTCGTGGGCGGGGAGCACCGCTCCGAGGGGTTGGCCCCCGAGGGCTGCGAACTCCTCGTGATCGACCGAGTCTGTTTCGAGCGGATTCTGCGCGCCATCCCCGGTTTCGTCATGCCCTACATCGAAAGCTTGGCCCATCGCGCTCTCGGCTGTGCCATGGATCTGGACCAGGCGATGGCCAACCGTCGGAACCTCGAGGGAAGCCTCGAGTTCTTCGATTTGAGCACCCTCATCCAGAGCCTGACGTCCGCCGAGGATCGTTCGGGGGTGCTCGTGTTCCGCAGCTCGGGCAAGGGGCCCGCCGGCCGCATCCAGATTCGTAACGGCCAGCTCCTTTCCGCCGATTTTCGGGGTTTGGACGGGGAGGAGGGGATCTACGAGCTTTTCACCGAAGACCCCTCCCAACTGCGTTTCAGCTTCGAGGAAATGAACTCCGAAGAGATCCTGCGCGAAGTGGGACGTCAGGACCTGAGTTGCGTCCCCGTCATGACGCTCCTCATGGAGGCCTCCCGTTTGCGGGACGAACTCCAGCGGATGGAGGAACAGGGCAAAGAGCCCCTGCCCAGCCTGCGCAAGGTGGTCGAAGACCTGGAATGGGACGATCCGGGAACCCTTGCGGTGGCCCGGGATCTCTGGGAACTCATCGGTTACTGCAACGGCCTGGACGAGTTCTGCGGACGCCTGCCCTATTGCCGGGCCAAGGTGAAGATCGTCCTCCAAGCCATGGTGGACCGCCATCTCGTCATGTGATGGCGCCGGCCTCCCCCGCTGAGTGATCCAAGAACCGAGCCGGGTCGAAGGATTCCGCTTCTCTCGGCGATTCGCCCGCGAGGAGGCGGGCGCCGAGTTCTCCCGCGGCCCAACTACAGGTGACGCCATGCCCGCCGAGACCGCCCATCCAGAAGAAGCCGTCGAGGCAGGGATCGAATCCGATCACGAAGGTGCGGTCTGGGGCGAAGGTTCTCAGGCCGGCCCAGCAGCGTCGGACCGGGAGTCGATCCAGGGGTAAGTGCGCCTCGGAGAGCTTTCGACCGAGCGCATCCAGAACGCTTCGGTCCACCTGGGGATCGCAAGGGGGCGAAGGGGACTCGTCGCACGCGCAGGCGAGCAGGCCCCGGGACTCGGGTCGGAGATACCATCCCGCGTCAATGTCCCAAATGAAGGGGAGATCCCTCGGGATGTCGGCAGCCGGGCCCAGGTGAGCCAGGTGCCGGCGAAGGACGGACCAGCCCACCGGGACGGCGCCGAGTCCTTCCGCGAAGGCGCCCACCCAGGCCCCCGTGGCGTTCACCACGATGTCCGCGGCGAGGAAGGCCCCGTCGACTCGGACACCTTTCACCTGGCCGTCTTCGACGACGACTCCCTCCACGGGGGTTCCGTAACGAATCGTCACCCCATGGCGGGCGGCATCGTCGAGGAAGTGGGACAGGATCGAGGAGGCGTCGACGATGCCGTCGGTGGGAGTCCAAAGGGCAGCTCGTTCACCGAGGGCAGCGCGCAGGTCCCCGGGGGGCAGGTGGGCTGCCGCCCGAGTGATGTCCGCCCCGGGTGGGAGCGCGTCGCTCTCACCGAGGGCGTCCCGTAGCTCGGTCAAGGACGCCTCCGAGCCCAGAAGGAGCGATCCCGTCGGGCGGAATCGAGCCCACTTAGCACGTCCGAGCACCTCGGCGCTTCGGCGGGCGAGCCGGGCGACGGGAGGCGGCAGCACCGCTTGCCGAATCATTTCCGCCGACCGTCCGGACGAGTGCATTCCGGGGCCCGCTTCCCGCTCGATGAGGGTCACACGGTCTCCGAACGTCGGGCCGAGATGAAAGGCGAGGGAGGCCGCCGCCAGACCGCCACCCACGATGGCAACACGAATAGAATCATCGCAAGTCATGATGCTCTCTGGAGATCCTTTCGCTCGGTTTTCGATCTGACCCACAGCTGAATGGGTTTAAATGCCGATGGATCCGGTGGGGAGGCGCGTCTCCTCTTGGGATCTGGGGCCCATCTTCATAACAAGGGTCACACCCCGCAGGAGCGCCCCTCCCAAAGCGGCGCCGGCTTGCCGGCGCCGAGGGATGTATCGAAACCCGAAGAGGCGCGGGGCCAGACCCGAGCGAGCAAGCATGAGATCTTCTCTCGAATACTACATGGCGCGGTTGGATGACTGGCCCTTCGAGGTCGGCGTGGACATGGACTGGATCGATAAGGCTCCCGTCCCGGGCCTCACCGAACGCTGGCACGTCAGACTCGAGTTGAACCACCCCACTGAAAACGGTCTATGCACTGCGGAGGAGCAGGCGCTTCTTCTCGTCATTCAGGAGGAGCTCCTGTCGGCCATGACCGAAGGGGAATGCGCCTTCGTGGCGGCGGTCACCCACCGCAAGGCGAGGACTCTGGTCTTTTACGCCGCCTCGGAGCCGACCGAGGGGCACCCCGTCATTCAGGCCCTGGGGGGCGTCAAGACCCACTTGTCCACGGTCCGGCACGCCCACGATCCGGAATGGCTGGAATACAAGGATGCGCTCTATCCGAATGAGTCGTTCATCCACCAGATCAAGGATCGCCGCCTGCTGCGCGAATTCGAGGCTCAGGGCGACGATTGCTCCGAGGTTCACAGCATTGAACCTCGGTTCGTCGGTCTTTCCGAAGACGGGGCCAAACTGCTTTCCAAGTCCCTGGAATCCGCCGGGTTCAGCGTGAAGGCGGTGGACGAAGTGGGTCAGAACGGCCAGCGGGAATGGCAGGTCACCGGCGTCGCCGCGAGTCCTTTGGCCCTCTCCATTCTCGACGACTTCCGCCGACTCTGGTTGAACATGGCCGCCGAGGCGGGCGGACGTTATGACGGCTGGAGTGCCGAAGTCGTGCCGGTCACCGGTCGCAACAACAACACGGGATGCGACGGCCACCTGTCCGGCGTGGCCGAGGATTACGAACCGGCTCAGGAGCCTCCCCAGAAGTCTTGAATCTCCTTCTCGTACGGGACCAGGAGTGGCAGGACGACGACACCATCGCCGTCACCGGTGATCGGGCTCGCCATCTGTTCGAAGTGCTTGAGTGTCGACCCGGAGACGACATCCGGGTCGGAAAACCGAACGGCTTCCTCGGTCGAGGGCGAATCCTCGCAGCGGACCGTTCCGAAGTGAGAGTCGCTTGTCGTTTCGACGCTCCTCCTCCTCCCGCTCGCCGTCTCGAACTCCTCATGGCCGTGCCGCGACCGAAGGTCCTGGGGCGAGTCGTCGAGCAGGCCGTTTCCCTCGGTGTGAGTCGTCTCCACCTCCTCCGAGCATGGTTCGTGGAGAAGAGCTACCTCAAGTGCGATCTCTTGAACCATCCGGAGAGGATGGAGGAGAGGGTCTGGAGAGGCCTCGAGGTCTCCGGGCGGACCCACGTTCCGGAAGTGTTGATTCATCCTCTGTTTCGGCCGTTCGTGGAGGACGATCTGGATCGGCACCTCGGAAAGGGGGGAGGACGATTCCTTGCCCATCCCGGCTCCGAGACCCCTCTGGGTCGGGTCCCGTTACCGGCCGAAGGGGTCCTCGCCTTGGCGATAGGACCCGAACGGGGGTGGACGGCCTTCGAAGTCGAGCTGCTGACCGCGCACGGATTCCAAGCCGTTTCCTTGGGGGATGGTGTCTTGCGGGTGGAGACGGCCGCGGTGGCCGGCTTGGCGCTCTTGGCGGCTGCTGACGCATCGCGTTCGTGACCCGAGCTTCGCCGAGATAGACTGGGAGCGATGGAGCCCCGGAGACCCACCATGTCCTTTCGTTTCCTTGCGTTTCTGCTCGTCGTCGCTTCCCTCGGCTACTCTTCCTGCGCCAGCACCCGTATTCATGGGGTGCGA
Source organism: Planctomycetota bacterium (assembly GCA_011369445.1). Classification (GTDB taxonomy): domain Bacteria; phylum Planctomycetota; family DRQF01; genus DRQF01. The sequence continues at coordinate 20,274 of DRQF01000130.1, forward strand.
GAGCCCGGTTTCGAGTCCGTTCGCTATGACGCGGTGGTCGTCCACGCGCGGGTGAGAGACGAAAAGGTTCGCCGTCGAATCGAAGACGCCTTCGTCGCCGAGCTGGAGGAGGAAGGCGTGCGAGCGAAGGCGAGCCTGGATCTTCTGAACGAGCCCCGGAAGTACACGGAGACCGAGGTTCTCGACCTCATGCGGGCCGAGGGTTGGCAGGCGATGCTCCGCGTGAAGCTGGGCGAATTCGAGCACCTGTTGGTGGAACAGCCCGGGGCGTTGATCTTCGTTGGAGACGGCTACAGCGGCTTCGCCTACGCGACGCCGCCCTATCTCGATGACCGCACCCGGCTGGGGATGCACGTGGACTTTCTGGACGCCAAGACCGGGCGCGTGGCTTGGGAAGGACGAAGCCGCCTCGGTCAGTGGGGGGATCGCCTTCTCATCGAGCTCGTTCGCCGAAGCGCGGAGGATCTGGGTCCCTACTGGAAGCGGAAAGGCTTGATCGGGCCTCCCGCGCCGGCCCGATAGACCCGGTCCTCCACCGGATGTTCCGGGATGAGCGTCGCCATCCCGGTCCACGGCGCCTCTCCCCCGTCTCCGCGTCGCTCGTTTCCATTCTCTTTCGGATTCCTATGAAAGCCTCATAGGTATCCCAGGAAAACCCTTCCCCCGCCGGTCCTCCTCAAGCCCGCCCCTCTCGATTTCCGATCACCCCAATCGACGAAGGAAACTCGCGAGGTGAAGGGTCAGGATCCAGGGTCGGTCCTTGCTGATCACGAGACCAGCCGGTCTCGCCCCTCACACGCAACCTACAAGGATGCTTCAGCAGAGGAAGGGATCCCATGAAGGATATCCAGATTTCGGTGACTCACCGTTCTACGTGCGCGACGCGCAAGGGGCTCGGTCGGACGACATGGTTGTCGGTCCTGGTCTTGGCCATCACGACACTGGTCGTCTCCTGTGGAGGCGGCGGTGGAACAAGCGCGTTCACAACGCCGCTTGCAGCCAGCATCGATGGCGGTCTCCAGAGTGCTCCGGAGAACATCATCAATGCCGCAACGGCCTCGATGGTCAATGTCACGGTGGAACTCGATGATCGAGCCACCGGCGACGAAACCGTGACCGTCATCCTCACGGACGGCGTCAATGAGGTCTCCGCGTCCACCTCGGGCGTGGCGGGCGGTGGCCCTGTCATCGTCGGCCCGATCGACGCGACCGGACTGGCGGATGGCCCAATCGAGGTCATCGTGCAGATCTCGGCCGGTGGCGACGTGCAGAGCACGAGCTTTGGGCAGGTGATCACGAAGGACACGATCGCTCCGGCCGCGCCCTTGGCGCTGAGCATCCCGGCGACCGCGACCAATCCCCTCGACGTCGTGAATGGCAACAATGCCGCCGCTCTCGCCGTCCAGGTGGACATGGATGGCTCGGCCGACCCTTCGGATCTCGTGTCCGTCCAGCTCTCGGACGGGACCGCCATGGCGATCAGCCCGGCCCAGAACGCGGTCGCCGGAGGCTCGTTGAGTTTCACGGGCGTGGATGCTTCGGGGCTCGCCGACGGCTCTCTGACGATGACCGCCCAGGTCGTCGATGCCGCCGGGAACCCGTCATCGATCCAGTCGACCGTCTCGAAGGACACGGTCTTGCCCAGTGTTCTACTCGCCCGGGTCAACTCCGGCCCGGCGAACCCCGCGAACTTCGTCAACCAGAACACCGCGAACTCGGCCACCGTGGAAGTGAACTTGGACGCCACGGCCACGAGCAGCGACTCCGTCGTCGTCGTCATTTCAGATACTCAAGGCATGCAGGCCTCCTCGGCCGGCATCTCGGCTCCTCAGGGCGGCGGGACGCTCATGGTGAGCGGCATCGACGTCAGCGGCCTCGTCGACGGCGCCATCACGATCGATGTGCAGGTCTCCGACGCCAACCTGAACTCCTCCAGTTTCACTGGGTCACCTGCTGAACTGGACACGACGCTGCCCGAGATCGGCTCGGCCCGTGTGCTCGCGGGTCCCAACAACGCACCGGGGCAGATCAACTCGAGCAACCAATCCAACGTTTCGGTCGAGGTCGGCTTTAGGACTCCGAATCAGGATCGGGATGCCCAGATCGTTGTCACGATGTCCAACGGGACCACCACTGTCTCGAGCCAGCCGGTGAACGCCCAAGGTAGCGTCACGCGTCAGACCATCAGTGGTTTGGACGCCTCACCTTTCCGTTCCGGCCAGGTGGGACTTTTCGCCGAGGTTTCGGACCCGGCGGGCAACCGCGCCTTCGTGAACGGTGAAACCGTGACAGTGGACTCGGCTCCCCCCGCTGGTCACATCAGTGCGACGGTGGCCTCGACGGCCGCGAACCCCGTCAATGTGATCAACTCCCAGAACGCGGGAGCCGTTCGGGTGGATGTCGATCTCCGACCCGACAGCGATCCCACCCGGACCGTGGAAGTCATGCTTTCGGACGGAACGACTACGGTTTCCGCCCAGGCGACCGCTCCCACCGCTGGGGGCCTTCTTCAGTTCCCGAATCTCGACTGCTCGAGTCTGGCGGACGGCTCCGTCAGCCTGCAGGTTCGCTACTCCGACATCAGCGGCAACGTGCTGACGCAGGCCGGATCGCCCGTGACGAAGGACGTCGTCATCTCCCAACCGACGGCTGTGTTCGTCGCTTCTGGAGCCGGCAACGCCCAGAACGTTGTCAACGCTTCGAATGCCTCCGCCGTCTCCATCCAGGCCACGCTCGCGTCGAACGCGGCCGCGGACGAGACATTCCAGGCCGTGATCTCCGACGGCACCAATTCGATCCTCACGAACCAGATTCAGGCGACCGCCGGTGGAGGGACGATCACCTTCTCGAATTTGGATCTGAGCGGCCTTGCCGACGCGAACCTCACGCTGACTCTGAACGGCCAGGACGCCGCAGGCAACCAGAGCTTCGTCTCGGCTTCGGTGACCAAGGATGCGACTCCTCCCGCGGGAGCTTCGAATGCGTTCATCGCGGCCGGTCCTTTGAACGGCACCGGCGAGATCAATGCATCGAATGTGTCCTCCACGTCGGTCCAGGTGGATTTCGGGTCCAATTCAGAGAGCGGCTCCAGTTTCTTTGTGGTGCTCTCGGACGGCGTGAACTCCGTCAGCTCCGCGACGATCGCGGCACCTTCCAGTGAGTCCGGTTCGGCCGCTAGCTCGGACGGAGGCGCGGCCGGAAGCATCGTCGTCACGGGTATCGACGCGTCTTCACTCTCCGATGGACCGATCACCGTTCGGGTCCACGTCTTGGACGCAGCTGGCAATACGACGATCACTTCGGGCCAGAACGGCACGAAGAACCTCTCCGCCGCTCAACCGATCTCCGCGAACGTCGCGGCGACGGTTTCGAATCCGGCCAACTTCATCAACGCAGCCAGTCAGTCCGCGGTCCAAGTCGACGTCACCATGCCCTCGAACATCAACGCGGGCGACACCGTTGCCGTGACTCTGTCCGACGGGGCTCAATCGGCCTCCTCGACCGCTGCGCCGATTCCGGCGGGAGGGGGTGTCGTCTCGCTGACCGTGGATGCCTCGGCCCTCGCCGAAGGGTCTGTCACCCTCATCGTCAACGTCATGTCCGCCAACACCAACATGAGCACCTTTCAAGGAACGGCGGCTCAGAAGGACACGGTGGCTCCCGCGACGACGAGCCTCGCTGCGGACTTTGCGCAGTCCGCTCTGAACCCTCAGGGCTACGTGAACATGCAAACGGCCAGCTCAGCCACGGTGCATGTGACCCATGGCGCTCTCTATGCCGGGAACGAGACCCTCGATGTCTCCTTGACCGATGGGGCGACCTCGGTTTCCGCGCCACAACAGGGCTTGAGCGCCGGGATCGGTAAGATCGTGATCAACGGCATGGATATCTCCGGACTCGCCGACGGAACGATCACGGCTTCCATCACCGTGACGGACCCAGCAGGCAATGCCGCGACCATCTCCGTTCCCGCGGGACAGAAGGACACGACGCCTCCCAATGACATCGTCAATGTCTTTACCGCTCCCGGGACCGGTCATCAGATCAACGTGGTCAACCCGACGAACCTCACGGCTGCCCAATTCGTCGTGGAGACCGCGGCAAACGGCTCCACCGGTGACGAGGTCGAGGTGATCTTGGGGCCCCAGGGCGGTGGTTTGCCCGCCGTGACGGTCCCTCGGTACCGAATCCTGAATCCGGGGACCCGCGAGCCCCTGGGCTCTTTCGACCTGAGCGCCTTCCCCGATGGCACGCTCGAATTCACTGGCCGCGTTTATGACGTCGCGGGCAACTCCAAGGCCATCGGTGGCTTCTACGTGCAAAAGGACACGACGCCTCCCTCCGCGCCCACGAGCGCCAATGTTGCAGCCGGCGCCAACAACGCCATGGACTTCATCAACATTGCGTCCGCGAGCGCCGTCATGGTGGACGTCGTCCTTCCTGCCTCGAGTGTCTCCACGGATATGGTGAGCGTCACGCTGACGGATGGATTGAACTTCGCGGTGGCCACGCCGGTGGCGGCGCCCGCTGGCGGAGGAACGGTCACTCTGGGCCCCATCGACGTCTCCGCGCTCAACGACGGCTCCACGACGCTTACGGTGACCGTGACCGACAATCAGTCCAATGCCGCCAACTTCACGGGGACATCGGCGACCAAGGATACGACGCCCCCTGACATCCCGACAGTGCTCGAGGTGGCCATGACGGCCAATAATCCGGCGAGTTTCATCAATGCGACAACGCAGACATCCGTGACCGTGGAGGGCACCTGGCCCGCCACCGCGACCGGGCAGGAGCAGGCCATCGTAACGCTCGGCTCCGTGCAGAGCGCCAGCATGAACGTGCCGCAGGGCGGTGGGCTCGTCTCTTTCACGGGACTCGACGTCTCGGCGATCGCCGATGGAACCTTGGCGCTGTCCGTGGCGGTGACCGAGCCCAGCGGTAACACGAACGTCTTCGTCGGTACGCTGCCCGTGAAGGACACCGTGGCTCCCGTGCTGCCCACTTTGGCCACCGTGCCCTCGGGGGCGAACAACCCTGCGGACGTGATCAATACGGCCATCGAATCCGCAACGCCTGTCGACGTGACGTGGCCTGCGGGTGCTTCGGCTTCGGATTTGGCGACGGTGACGCTGTCCGATGGGACGACGACGGTTTCCAGCACCCCGATCAACGCCAATCCCGGCGGCATGACGAACCATGTCATCAATGCTCAGGGGCTGTCGGACGGAGCGTTGACCATGAGCGTCGATGTGACCGATTCGGCTGGAAACACGGCCTCGTTCAGTGGGAACGCGGTGACGAAGGACACGACTCCTCCCATGGGGCCCTCCTCCTCGAACGTGGCCGCAGGTGCGAACAACGCCATCAATATCGTGAACACGTTCAACGTGACCACGTCTCAGATCGACGTGGCCTGGCCCGCCGGTTCGGATGCCTCTGACACCTTCACCATCACGGTGAGCGACGGTGCGGCGAGCGTGATCTCTGTCTCCGCCAACGTGACGCCGGGGGCCACCACGATGACCTCGCTGGATCTCTCCAGCTTGGCCGACGGGGCTTTGTCCATTGCCGTCGACGTGAACGACATCAACCAGAACTCCGCAAGCTTCGCGGGAACTGGCGCCACGAAGGACACGATGGCTCCGGCGGCCCCGACCTCTGCCACCGTGGCGGCGGGCGCCAACAACGCCATGAGCGTCATCAACACCTTCAGCGTCACCTCGGCTCAGATCGACGTGGTCTGGCCGGCCGGCGCCGACGCCGCGGACACCTTCACGGTGACCCTGAGCGACGGAGCCTCCAGTGTGACCTCCGCCAGCGCCTCGGTGGCGCCCGGAGCCACCAGCAGCGTGACGGTGGATGCGTCGAGCCTCGCGGAAGGAGCCATCACCGTTCAGGTGGATGCTCAGGACGCCGCTGGCAACATGACGCAGACGGCGGGGACTTCGGCGACGAAGGACACGACGGCGCCCATGAACCCGACGACGGCGGGCATCGCCGCGGGGGCGAACAACGCCGCCAACACGGTGA
>DRQF01000131.1 GCA_011369445.1 Planctomycetota bacterium
CCCTGCCCAGCACTCGGCTGCCCCGTCATCCCCGCATCGACCCGCAGGACATCCACGACTCCGCCCACTCCGTTGGCATTCACGTTCCCCGCCCGCGCCCCATCACTCGTCCAGGGCTGCCCGGCATAGGCGCGAACGAAGCCGTACTGATTCGGATTGACCAGTTGGTTCGGCGCGCCCACGGCCACGTCCGCCAGACCGTCTCCATTGACGTCTCCGAGCATCGCCAGTGATTCGCCCAGCCCGCCTCCCGGCCCGCAACCCACGAACGTGCTGGAGAATCCGCCTTGGTCCATCTCGGTCAGTGTCCCTGCCGCGCCAGAAAGAAGGTAGATTCTCCCGGCCGAAGCGTCGCCCGCCGCATTGGGGGCCAGCGGGTCCCCTATCACCAGATCGGGTACAGCATCACCGTCAAGGTCCTCCCCTCCAACGAGGGTCCAACCGAAGGTCGTGCAAAGGACACCATTCACGAAAAGCGGACCTGGACGACCGATGGAGTGAATGAGCGAGCCATCGACGCCCGAATGCACCTCGACCGATATGGGATAACCGGCCTGAACCGCGAAGTCCGGAATGCCGTCTCCATTCATGTCTCCAGCTTTCGCGACGTAGCGTCCGTAGAGGAAGGTCGGCGTGCCTACGAGGGAGTACAGGATCGACCCATCGACACCAGAGATCATGTAGACAAAGGTCGGCGAACCGGGATATGCAGAGTTGCCTTCCGTAGTGACGTAGTCGTCCCAACCGTCGCCGTTCACGTCGCCGACGACTTTCACATCCCAACCGAACGCCCCGAATGGTACCGTCCCCGTGGTCTGAATGAGAAGTTGTCCCGTCACACTGGAATAGATTCCGACGGAGCTGACGACTTGGGATGTGTCGCCAGCAAGGATATCGGGTAATCCATCGCCATCGTAATCTGCCACCCCCGTGAAAGGCGCAATCAGCGTTGGAGGAACCCGAACCACGACGCCTGTCGCACCGCTCATGATCCGCCACTCTAGAGTCACGACGCCAGTGGCAATGTCCGACTCCTTGAATCCGACCATGAAATCTTCGACCCCATCTCCATCTTGATCAAAGCAATTGGGCACGATGCTTTCAAAGGACAGCTGGAGCGTAGGGTTCAGGGACAACGCCTGGTAGCTGTGAATAACCGCCCCGGTTGCTCCCGAGAGAATCTGAATCTCGTCGGGCGCCCACTGGGACGAGAGGAACACAGCCAGATCATCCACACCATCTTGGTCAAGATCTCCGAGGCGCCAGAGTTTCTTGCCCATCACCGGCCCACCGTTCGGAATGGAGTTGACCTGCCAAAGAGAAAGAGGCGGTACCCCCTGCGCGACGCAAGGTGAAAGATCACCAAGTGAGGCCGCCAGCCCGAGCAAGAAAACTACGAGACATCTCATCGCCATCCTCCCCTCAAAGGACCACATCGTTGCCGCCCACGCCAAGAATGAAAGGTGCCCCCGTATCCGGGTCTACGGGAGCGGGTCCCTTCGCCCGAACGAGAAAGGTCACATTGATGGGTTGGGACATGGAGGTGGCGAAGAGATCGGGACCTTGAGCGGCGGGGGGCCGGTCAAAGGCGAGAAGGGTCAGGCCTGCGAGTGCGCAGAGCGCAGCTCGAGAGCCGAGAGCCGAGACCCAAGAAGTCATGGAAAGAACCTCTCCTCTCGATCAAGTCGAGAACTGCTTTTCCGTCGTTCGGCCTGGCAGGGAAGATCGACAGACGCCTTGGTGGATGGTTTACACCGGCAGGCAAGGTCATGTCAACAAGAAAACTCGGAGGATTTGAGAACGCGGGATGAGGAAGGTGGCACGCGCGTGCCGGGGAGGGTCCCACATCCTCACCAAGGGGGCGGTGCCGACGGGAGTCGCACCTCTCCTTGGATGTGGAGGACCTCGTCACCGGGCGATGCGGGGGAAGTGGAACGCGCGTGCCGTGGGGGGGCGAGAGTCGGTGGAACGGGCAGCGGAAGGTTGGGCTAGCAGAGCAGCAGTGCGGCAGGTGCGAACACGGAGAGTTCGAACGCGGCGACGGCGCCGCGTCTCCAGGGGAAGGGGCGCCGCATCTCCAGGGTAAGGGGCGTCCTCGCCTCATCGCTGGGGAGGATCAGCGGGATCGGAAACCCGTGCGGAGAGCATAGAGGAAAAGGCCCGTGACGACGACGGCCACCGCGACGACGCTGGCGGAGCGGGTGGCCGCGTCGAGGAAGGTCGCCGCCACGGCGACGCCGCTGGCGAGGACGAACACCGCGGGGAGCACGGGGTAGCCCCAAGCACGGTAGGGACGGGACGCGTCCGGACGGCGGCGGCGCAAGACGAACAGCGCGATCGCCGTCAAAGTGAAGAAGATCCAGTCCACGCAGACCACGCCCGTGGTGAGATACTCGACGCCGCGCCGCCCGGCGAGCACGACGAGGAGAATGGCGACGCCGCCTTGGGCCAGGATGGCCGGGGCCGGAGTACGATGACGAGGATGCACGCCGCCGAAGGCCGCGAAGAAGCAGCCGTCATCCGACATGGCCTTGTACATGCGCGGCGCCGTCATGATGCAGACCGCCGCCACGCCGAACGCCGAGGCCGCCACGAACAGGGCCGTCATGCGCCCGCCCCAAGTTCCCAGTCGGGCTTCCATCGCCGCGGCCACCGGCTGCCCGGCACTCACCATCTCGGACGGCGAGAGACTTCGAATCAGGGCGAAGTTGTAGAGGACGTACAGGAGAACGACTCCGAGGACACCGCCGATGATCGCCAACGGCACGTTGCGTTCCGGGTTCTCCACCTCGCCCGCGACGTAGGTTCCCTGCTGCCACCCTCCATAGGAAAAAAGGACGGGGACGAGCCCCGGAAGCAAAAGGGCCCAGCGCCCGTCGCCCCTGGGCAAGCGTTCCCCCACCTGGGACGGCTCTCCCGCAACGAGGAGCCCCACGAAGATGATGGCGAGAAGCATGAGGATCTTGAGACCCGACGTCACGGCGGCGAGCCGGCCTCCCCCCTTGACGCCCCGCACGTTGATCCAGGTCAATCCCGCGATCAGGATCGCCCCCCAGAGTTGCTGGGAGGACTCGGCGGCCACAAGTCCCATGGCCGTTGCCGCGAACTGCACGCAGATCATGGCGATGATCGCCACGGCGCCGCTCTGGATCACGGCCAGAAGACTCCAGCAGTAAAGAAACGCCACCGGACGACCGAAGCTCGCCTCGAGGACATGGTATTGACCGCCGGTGCGCGGAAAGAGGCCTCCCAACTCGGCGAAGGTCAAAGACCCCACCAAGGCGATGGCGCCGCCCAGGCCCCAAGCCGCAAGCGCCACGGTCGCGGACCCCGTCCGATCCATGACGACGCCGGGTTGGAAGAAGATTCCCACCCCGATGATGGCGCCCATGACGACCCCAAGGAGGTCGATGAGACCCAGTCGCCGTGCGAGAGGTCGTGCGTCCATGGTTTCCTTTCCCCCTCGATCGCATCGACCGAGCGGCCCGCATCCTGACCACGGGCCGAGGCGCCGTCAACGCCGGCGTGCGCCCTCGAGATCGGCCGCACCCCATCCCCGGGGTTCACGGGCTCCTCCCCCTGGGGTACCATCTGTCCTATCGCGCCCCTACTCGTTGCCGGGGGGAATTCATGAGAGGTTTTCTGAGTTCATGGGGAGGGCGCCTTGCTCTCCTGCTCGTACTCGCGTCATTCAGTCCATCCCAGGTGGTCTCGGTTCGTCAAGATGGGACCGGGGACCACACCACCATCACCGCTGCTCTCGCCGCGGCCCAGCCGGGCGACATCATCGAGATCCAGGACAACGGCACCTACGTCGAAGACCTGGTGATCAGCGGCAACTTCCTGACCTTGCGAGCGGCGCAGCACCGCAAGCCCATCCTTCAGCCCGCCACAACGACGCCGGGCGCCGTCCATGTCCGGGTGCTCTCAGGCACGCCGAACCCCGTCCTGGCGGGGCTCACCTTCGACGGGGCGGGCAGTCAGGGAGAGGGGGTCGTGCTCGAATCCGGGGTGACCCTCGGACGGGTGCAGGACTGCCGATTCCTGGACTACCAGGGCGCCGGCCAACACGCCCTGCTTCTGCAAAGCGGCATCCTCGACACCCTCGTCGAACGCTGCGAGTTCGTGGGCTGCCGGCGGAGCGTAACCGTGGTGCAATGCGCCTCCACCTTCGTTCGCAACTGTCTCATCTGGAATCAGCCCTCTCGCCTCGCCGCGGTCGATTGGGGGTTGAAGGGCGTCGATCAGCCGTCCTGGCTGGGCGTCATCAACTGCACGATCGACGTGGACGGCACCGGCCCCGGCATCATCTTCAACGTCAACAGTCTCAGCACGCCGATGCCGCCGCCCCCTCAGCCCGACATTCCTGGCATCCCACCGCCCTGCAGCGGTTTCGGCGACGTCTACATGAGCAACTGCATTATCGTCAACGGCGCGCCCACGCTGACCGTCACGGGACCGCTCTGCGGCATCAGCTTCAGTTGCTTCGATGCGGGTGAGCCCCTGCAACCGCTTCTCCCCGCCGACAACCATTTCGGAAATCCGCTCTTCGTGGATCGGGCGAACGGCGACTTCGGCCTGCTCCCCATCTCCATGTGCCGGAACTCGGGCACCGACGGTTTCCTCTTCGACTTCGCGGACGACATCGAGGGCACGTGCCGCCCCATCAGCGGCGGCGTCGATCGGGGGTGCTACGAGGAAACCGGCGCCGTCTTCTCCCTCGACTATGAATGGAACGATCCGGTCCTCGATCTCTTCCTCGAGGGCCCGGCGACCTTTGCCGGAGACCTCGCCATCGGCGGCGCTTCCCTCACGAGTTGCCCGGGCCTCCTCGTGCCGACGGGCCGCATTCCCCTCGCCATCGATGGCTTGTTGGCGGCGGTGGCGGACCCGGCCAACGCGGCCATCTTCGGAGGCCTCAACGGGGTCGTCG
>DRQF01000132.1 GCA_011369445.1 Planctomycetota bacterium
CGCCGTCCCTTGGGCTCACCTGGACTCGCGTGACGTCGTCCTTCGGCCAATCCACGTAGGCTGTATCACCCACCCAGGAGGATGTGCTCGTGGAGAGCGCATAGCTCGTGAGGGCATCGGATTGGAAGACGTCATCGTCGTCGGCGGAGCGAATGTAGAACGATCCCGCGGACCCGGGGATGGCCGCGACAAAGAACTCGGCCAGTGTCTTGCCTTCCTTGTCCTTCAGCACGACCCGCTTTTCGAAGGCGTCGTTCGCGACCTTGGCCACGGCATGACTCTCGCGTCGGGTCAGCACCGGCTCCGTCACTCGGACCTCCAAGAGGCGGTTGAGAAGTGCGGAGGACACACTGCTCTTCTCATCCCAGATCTTGTCGGCCTTCGCGGGATAGCCATCCAGACTCGCGATGACCCAATCCTTGTCGCTCCGTTCGAGGATCAGTGGTTTCGCGTCCGGGCCGTCCTGGATCTCGATGTGGGAAACGGCTGCGGGATCGAACTCGAGAAACGGGTGCGGCTTCACGTCTGCCTTCTCGGAGCTGCCTCCACCGAGACGAAGAGCCAGCAGAATGCCCACCTGTACCACCGCGAGCGCAGTGAGAATCTTGTTCATGGTGCTCATGGGAATTCCTTTCAGATCATCGGGCGGCGATTGGCGCGGGCGGCCATGAGGCCGAGACCCAGAAGGACGAGAAGAATCAAGGGCGCCGCGAAATTCCAAAAGATGATGGTCTTCTTCGTCGGCTCCTCGATGGGCTTCAGGGGGCGATAGGACCGACCCCGATTGCGGATCGCCTGGAGGTCCTCGTCCTGGAGCATCCAGTCGACGGCGGCGGCGAAGAAACGCGCATTCATTCGGTAGAAGCTAAGCGGCATGCCCCACTGGGCCGTCACGGCTTGGAAGTCGTCCACGAAGTCGTCGTTGGCGATGACGAGCAAGCGGGTGGGGCGACTCTGCGTCAAGGGGGCCGAAACGACCTTTTTCTCCTCCTGCGTCTTCGCGTCGTCACCGTTCCCTTTTGCGGCGTCCTTCTTGTCCCCGTCTGCCTCGCCGTTCTCTTCCTTCTTGCCGTCCGAGGAGGCTGTGTCCTCGTCCAGTTTGCGAGGCACGTCGTGGTCGGAGAACCAGGACTTGAATGTCCCTCGCAGGGCGACGGCAAAGACGTGCCGTCCTCGTTCGTCGTCGCCGGGCGCCGGGAAGCCTAGGGGGTGGCGGGCGAAATCGGGTTCGAAGCTCGTGGCCGGGGCGGTCCAGGCGCGCGGGCTGCTCCGAAGGAGCCAGGTGGTTTCGATTCCATCGACATCCGTTGTCTCGATGGCGGATGGATACCAGAAGCGAGCAACTTCGAAGTTGGACGTGAGGGGGTGGTCTCTTTGGACCCCACCCGGCACGTCGCCGACGAGGGGCAAGGACGCCCATCGATGATCGCTGAGGGCCGGCCTGCGGCCAGGGGGCGTCTCGCCGTCGGGCCAGGGGAAGACCCCGCAGGCCTCGTCGAAGACCCCTTCCTCGGAGAGGGTGACCCCCCAACGGCCGAGGAGGTCCTCCAGGCCCGTCTTGGCCGCCGTTCCCATCAACCGGCCCCAGTTCATGAGCTCCACGTCGGTGCGGTCAACGGCAAAGATGGCCCGGCCGCCCCTCATGACGTATTGATCGATGGCGAAGACGGCCTCGGGCGTGAGGGAGCGAGGCCCCATGACCAGGAGGAGGTCGATGTCGGCTGGCACCTTGTTCAGGGTCTTCAGGTCGATGTTGCGGACCTCGTAATCCTCGCCCAGTCTCTTGCCGATCTCGCCGAATCGGGGAGGGGGCGTCGGTCGGCCCATGGCGGAAGCCATGGGGTCCTGCTTCGGCATGTCCTGGGCCAGTCCGATCACCCTTTGCATGCCGGGAGTGAGGCGTCGGAAGACCTGCTCGAAGGCTTGGCGCAGAGCGAATTCCCCGACACCGCTCTCCAGATCCATCAGGGGCATGACGGCGTACAGTTTCCCATCGATCTCAAGAGTCGCCCACAGGTAGATGTCGCGATCCCTCGTGAACGGAATGGGGGAAACGTTCAATTCGGCGGCCTTGCGGCGTTGCTCGGCCGGGTCCTCGGGCACCGGAACGGGGATGTATTCCAACTTGCCGTTGGAGGCCTTGGCGAGGTCGGAGAGGACTTTGTCGGAAATCTCCGGCACCTCCTTCAGGATCTCCGGGAGTTGCTCCTTGGGCGTGATGTAGGTGCGCACGACCGCCTTGTGGGGAAACCTTTGGAAGACGTCGCGGCGCGACTCGAACTCTTCCACCGACTTCTTGATGGCTCGCGTCACGGCGTACTCGACGTTCTTCAGCTTGAGTCTTTGACCCTCGGCCGGATCGAAGATGTCCGGCTCCACGAGGTCATCGATCGAAACGGTCGTGGGACTCGTGCCCGCGTACTCCACGACGATCGAGAAGTAGAACGACCGAACGCCTTTCTGTCGCTGATCCTGGAACACGTAGGGGGTTGCCGTGATCCCGTACTTCGCCTGAGCGGCCTTCTCCGCGGCGGGGTCGTCTTCGGGGATGATGCGCTCGAAGATCACCTTGCCGTCCGACGCGACCGCATACTCGTCCAAGAGGTTCAGGATTTCCGGGACGAGAGGGCGAAGCTGCTCGTAGACGAGATCCATGGAGGAGATGTAGGCGCGGATACGCACCTTCTCGTCCAGGTTGCGAATGATCCTCTTCGTGACGGGGGAGAGGGAATAGATCTTCCCTTGCGTGGTGTCCAATCGCAGAGCGTTGACGGGCTCCATGATCAGGTTGAACAGCACGACGTTCAAAGCGACGAGCCCAGCCGCCAACCAGACGTTCGAGAGGATACGCGAACGGTCCATCAGGCAAGCCTCCTCAGGTGAAGTCGACAGACGTTGAAGAAGAGAAACAAAGCCGTGATGCTCAGGTACCACGCCACGTCGCGGAAATCGATCACGCCCCGTTGGATGGCCTCGAAGCGACCATAGAAACCCACAAATCCGAGTACCGACACAGCGGTCTCCGAAATGTTGGAGGCCCATCCGAGCACCTTCGGCCAGGACATGAGTCCGAAGAGGGAGCAGAGGGCGGCCGAGCCGATCAGAGCCAGGAATTGTTCTCGAAACCAGCTCGACGCAAAGAGTCCGAGCGCCACGTAGGCGCCGCCCAAAAGCAGCGCGGCCAAGTAACCCGCCAGCACGGGTCCCCAGTCGAGGTCACCCAGCCACGCCGCGGTGAGTGGGATGCCCGCCGTGCACAAGAGCGCGACCGCCACGAGCCCCAGCGTGCCCAGGAACTTGCCCAGGACGAGCTGCCAACCCTGGGCGGGCAGGGTCATCAGAAGCTCGATGCTGCCCATCTCGGACTCGCGGGCCCACTGACGCATGGTGAGACCTGGAACGAGGATCAAGAGGGTGAGGGGAAGCGAGCGGAAGAAAGGGGAGATGTCCGCTCGACCCGTTCCGAAAAATTCGCCCCAGTAGAAGTGGGCGAGCATCGAGACGGTGACGAAACACGCGATGAAGACGTAGGCCAGCCAGGAGTTGAAGTAGCTTTTGAACTCCTTGGAGGCGAGAACCAGGACGCGACTCATGACGCAACTCCTCCGCTGACGGTGGCTTCACGGAACACGTCTTCGAGACTTCTGCGGGCGGGACTCAGCTCGAGAAGTTCCCACCCACGTTCCACGGCGAGGTGGAACAGGGCGGGAGCGAGGTCGATCCCGTCCTTGGGCACCACCAAGAATCGGCGGGTGTCTTTCGCGGCATCCAGGGGGCGGACCTCCTCCACCCCCTCCACGGCTCGAAGCAGCTCGGCCGTGTCATCTCCCGCCTTGGCCACGCGGAAGTGAAGCGTGCGATCTCCCAACAGGTGGTCGATTCGGTCGTCGACGGCCAAGGTCCCCCCCACGATCATGAGGGCTCGGGAGCAGGTCTCCTCGACTTCCGAGAGGATGTGAGTGGAGAGGATGACGGTCTTGTCGCGGCCCAGATCTCGGATGAGATCGCGGATTTCGATGATCTGGTTGGGATCGAGGCCGCTCGTCGGCTCATCGAGGATGAGAATGTCCGGGTCATGGAGGATCGCCTGGGCGATCCCCACTCGCTGCCGGAGGCCTTTCGAAAGCGTGCGGACGGTGGAGGTCAACCGGCCCTCGATATCGCACGCCTTGACGGCGTAGGAGAGGCGCTCGACGAGGCGAGAGCCCTTCAAACCTCTCATCTTTCCCATCCAGAGCAGATAGTCCTGAACGCTCATCTCGGGATAGATCGGGTTGGATTCGGGCAGATACCCGATGCGTTCCTGAGCCTTCACCGGGTCCAACGCAACGTCTCCACCGTCGATCAGGACCCGACCGTCGTTGGGGACCAGGTAACCGGTGATGATCTTCATGGTCGTGGTCTTCCCCGCTCCGTTCGGCCCGACGAGACCGATGATCTCGCCACGACTCACGGAGAAAGAGAGATCTCGTACGGCCAGGAACGATCCGTAACGCTTGGAAATGCTCTGCACTTCGATCATGGGCGTCTTGCTCGGTTCAGTGCCTCAAAAGCTCTTGGAAATCCCGCCTCGATGGTGACGAGACGATCCGATTCTTTCCCGGCGTCTCAAGGATTCAAGCCTCGTTTTCGCTTGGTCGCCTGGCGGATCGGGAGTCGCTACGACCCAGCTCCCTCCCATTCCGGTATAGTCTCCGTCCATGCGCATCCTGCTCGTCAGTCATCTCTTCCCGCCCCATCATAACGCGGGGGTCGAAAGCTACACGGCGAACCTCGCGGGCTGTCTCGCGCAGACGCACGATGTGGCGGTGGCGACCACGCGGAAGGTCCCCTCTCTCCCTACGGGGACGATCCGGAAACACTCCGTGGATGGTGTGCCGGTTTTCGAGGTGATTCAGAACCTCGACTATGACGCCCCCGCAGACCTTTGGTCCGACCGGCGGATGGAACGGGCGTTCGACGAAATCTTGCGGGAGATGGCTCCGGACCTCATCCACTTCCAACACCTCATGTACTGGTCCCTTGCCCTGCCCCGACTCGCCAAGAAGCGCGGGATTCCCTCTCTCCTCACGCTCCATGACTTTTGGATGCTTTGCCCGCGCATGGGCCAGCTCATCGACCAGCGAGGAGAGCTCTGCGAGGGGCCCGAGGCGAAACGTTGCGGTCCCTGCATGGCTTCGTCGACCTGGCGTCAGCCGGCGGAAGCCCGACGATGGATGGGGCGACTTCAGGCCGTTCGACGGGTGACCGGGCTGCCCCTGGAAGGCTTGCTCCGATGGGCCGAGGCCTGCCGCCGTCGCGTGGGCGGAGCGCCTCGTGGCACGGGGAGCGTGGAGCAGCGGGTCGATGGGGAAGTGGCCGCCCTCATCGGACGGGACGTCCCTCTCCGAAAGGTGGCTGTCGATCGGTGCTGGAGCGCTCTCGATGCCGTCGTCAGTCCATCCAGATTCGTCCTCGACCGGGTCGTCCAGGATTCCTTGCCAGCGTTGCGACGCCTTCACATTCCCCACGGGATGGATCCCGGAGCTTTCTCTGCGGCTTCGGGCGGTCGCACGGCGGGCCCCTTGCGCGTCGGTTTTCTGGGCACGGTGGCGCCCCACAAAGGCCCCCGTGTTCTCATCGAGGCTGCCGCCCGCCTCCCGGAGGAGAGCCTTCGGCTCGTGCTCCACGGGCCGGACGCATCGCCCCGATCCTACGCCGACGGATGCCGTGCCCGCGCCGCGTCTTTGCCACACGTGTCCATGCGCGGCCCTTTGCCTCGTGGGAAGGTCCCGGAGTTTCTGGGGACCCTCGATGTGCTCTGCATGCCTTCCCTTTGGTTCGAGTGCCAGCCCCTGTCTCTCCTCGAGGCGCGATTGGCCGGTGTGCCGGTCCTCGTTTCAGACTTGGGCGGAATGGCGGAGTTGGTGGAAGAGGGAAAGGGGGGCGGACGCGTCCGCGTCGGTGATGTGGAGGCGTGGGCGGGCCGTCTGGCCGAGTTGTCGAACGACCGGGAACGTCTTCGCGCGTGGCGCGCGTCGATCCCCCCGGTGCCGACCCTGACCGAACACGTGGGGACGCTCGCCGCGCTCTATGCGGAACTCGTGGGCCAGGGCCCCGCGTCTGGATGACGGACTCGTCTGGAGAATCACTCTTCACACGGTGGCCGGCTCAGCCCTCCTTCGGGGGCTCGTAGGTCGCTTCCCGGCTGCCCCGGGCCATCGCGGCCATCTGCACCCAGGCCCAGTAGGGCGCGGCGAGGGCCCAGGTCGACTTCCAGAGCAATCCGTGGGCGGTGTCGC
>DRQF01000133.1 GCA_011369445.1 Planctomycetota bacterium
CACTTACACCGCATCATCGTGGCGGCGGCCCCAAGAAACAGGAATGTGGAAAACCTGTGGGCAAAGGGGAATCCGCTGTGTGGAGAATCCAAACGGGGTCAAGGCCTCACCCATCCCCGCCCGATCCAGAGGATGGAGAGGCCACATGCTCGACATTTTCGGTGCCCGTCCCGTCGATCAGGAAGCCGCGGACGCGGTCGACCTGATCCAATTGATCGATCGCTTGGGCGAGATGCTCGCCGAGGCGGGTCTACGTCCGGACACGAGAACGTTCAACGCGGTCCACAAGATGTTGGCGGACGACCTGATCTGGTACTTCCAGAAGGCGGCGACGCCCGAGTCCCTGAAGGACTGACGATGGCGCTGTTTCGCAAACGGGTTGATGACGAGACCAAGCACATCCGCTACCTGGTGCGGACGAACGACATCGAATCCCTGGAAACCCTCGTCAGCGATCCCGCCACGAAGGGCGTCGAGCGCAGGATCGCCATCGAGGGACTGCTTCGGATCGCCTCCGTCGAAGCATGGGATGCCATCGGCCGCTCTCTCGTCCGCAGCGACAAGAGCGTGGTGGAGATCATCATTCGGCAACTCGATGAACTCGCCACGCCCCAGGCCATGAAGGCGGTGAGCGAGGCTCTCAGCAACCGCGATGTCTTCATCCGCCTGGAGGCCGTGAAGGTGCTCTCGCGCCACGAATCGGGGGTGACATTGACAGCTCTTCTCCGGGCGTCCCGGGACCCGGACCGCTCTCTCGCACGGATGGCGGCCCGCACGATCCTCCGCCGCGTCGAGGCCCACCCGGCCCTGATGGCGGAAGTCCATGACGCCACGGCCGAGGGGATCCTGGGCCTCATGGACGACCGTTGGTCCATGGAACTCCTCTCCCCCAGTTATCCGGAAAACGTCCGCATCCTGGCGGCACAGCGATTGGGGCAGATCGGCGGTGAGGAAGCCACGCACGCCCTTGCGAGCCTCGCCCAATCCGACAAGCGCGCCTTGGGCGAGGCCTGCTGGCGAGCACTGCAGTCGTGTCCCTCGGTGTCCGACTTCGTCCTGTTGCCTCTCCTGGTGGATCCAGATCCAGAAACCAAGGCCAAGGCGGTGGAGCTGTATGCGAGATTCCTCGACGAGACGGCGACCGACTTGATCACGGGTCTGACCGCGGACCCCTCTCCCATCGTTCGCAAGGCGTCTCTGAGGGCTCTCGCTCGCATCGCCAAGGAGGGCGCCATTCCTCGCCTCGAGGAAGCGCTGGATGACGAGGATGAGTCCGTGGCTCTCCAGGCCATGAACCTTCTTTGCGACGAGCCCGAATCCTCTCCCGAACTCATTCGAGCCGTTCGTGATAAGAAGGGCGAATTGAGGCGATTGTCGCTCGTGTGCCTCGCCAACCGCGGAGTCATGACCCAGGAATTGTTCCAGCCCTACATCGAGTTTCTCTATCAGGGGTCGTCGTGCACGGACCTCAGCCAGCGTGACTACCTGGACAGCTTGGCCGCGACGGCCAAGACCCTGGGCAGTTCGGGTTCGTTCGAAGCCATGCTGGCCCTCACCGGTCTCGCACGCTCCGTGATCCGGAGACTGAGAAGGGCGTCCATCGAAGGGCTCATGGCGTTCCCACCCGAAGAACGCACCGATGCGCTCTTCAGCCTGTTGGACTCCCACGACTCGGATGTCATCAAGAATGTCGCCTTCGGTCTCCATGAAGTCCGCGACCCGCGCGCCGTCATCCCCCTCATCCGTTGCGCCATGGAGGGGCGCGGAAAACCGATGGTGCAGTCCAAGGCCTATCTCGAAGAGTACGACGAGGTCAACGACGCGGACTTCCTCATCGACTGCCTCTCGAAGGAATGGGCGTCCGTGAGACGCTTCGCCGCGGAGCGCTTGAAGGACCTGAAGGACCCCCGCTCCATTCCAGCTCTCCTCGAGGCGAGCCGCGACGAGGACGTCGAGGTCCAGTTGGCGGTCTTCGAGGCCCTCGGCCCCTTCGCGGCCGAGCACAAAGACGTCACGGAACGCATGCTCGAAGCCATCTCCTTCGGCGACATCAGCGTCCGACAGGCCGTGTGCGAGGCCCTGGGCGAGGCACGGTGCAAGGAAGCGGTCCCGGAGCTCATCCGTGCCCTCCACAACTTCTTCTTGCGACCCCGCGCCTCTCAGGCGATTCGCCTCATCGGTGATCGCAAGGGATACCTCGCCCTGAAGCGCCTCGAGATCCGGGAGAAGCTCTTCCCCAAGAAGCCCGGAGAAGCGGTCGGCCGGAGGAAGTGACTCCTCGAGCGTGCCCCCCGCACGAAACTCTGCGACCCGCCACCGAATCCGCACCTCTTCTTCACCCGATGCGCCGATTCGTCCGATAGCGAGAACAGAAGGATTCCGAATCCAGGAGACGATTCCATGCCCGACGTCGGCCAGGCCCTGCTCGAAGCGCAGGTCATCAGCGAAGAGGACCTCCAAAAGGCCGCGGCCGATGGCGGCAAGCTGCCCGAAACCCTTATCAATAAACGCATTGTGGACGAAGCCGACTACGTGAACGTGGTCGCGCGCGCTTTCGGACTGGAAACGGCCCACTTCGAGAATCTCACTCCCGACCCCGACGCGATCGCTCTTGTACCCCAAAGCGCCTTCGAGAGCACCGGGTGTCTCCCCCTCAGAAAAGACGGAGCCGTTCTCGAGATCGCCATGGCGGACCCGGGCGACAATCGGGTCATCGACCGGTTGGCGCGCACATCCGGCCTCACAGTGAAAGTCTTCGTCGCCGGGCCGAAGACATTGGTTCGCGAGGCCGGACGCATCTACGGGCGCCAAGTCAAGGAAACCCCCAAGGCCGCCGACCCCACCGAGATCGGTCCTCCGCTCAAGGAACTCGAACAAAAGCTCAAGAACGCCGTGCAGGAGCTGGGAGGCGACGACGAGGACACGACGGACACGCTGGGCGCCATCAAGCTCGAGATGAACGACCTCGAGCCGCCGGTCGTCCGCGTCGTCTCCGGAATCCTCCTGAAAGCCCTCAAAATGGGCGCGTCCGACATCCACATCGAGCCGCTCGAGGATGAACTCCGCGTGCGCTACCGCATCGATGGCTGCCTCGTGGACGTCCTCCGCCTGCCGAATGAGATGAAAAGCGCCATCATCTCGCGTACGAAGATCATGGCGTGCATGGACATCGCCGAAAAGCGCGTCCCCCAGGACGGCGGCATCAAGGTCGGGATCGACGACATCAACACGATCGACTTTCGAGTCTCCTCTCTGCCGAGCATCTACGGAGAAAAAATCGTCGCGCGAGTCCTGGGTACGAGTGAGCTCAGACCCAGCGTCGAAGCCCTTGGATTCGAGGGTCGCACGCTGGAAATCATTCGGGAGTCTCTGGCCAACCCCTACGGCATGGTCCTCGTGACCGGCCCCACGGGAAGCGGCAAGACGACGACCCTCTACACGTTCCTCGGCGTCCTCAACACGGATGATGTCAACATCGTCACGGCCGAGGATCCAGTGGAGTACCGCCTGAAGGGCATCACCCAGGTCAACGTTCGGCCCACGGCGGGATTGACCTTCGACAAGGCGCTGAAGTCCTTTCTGCGTCAAGATCCTGACATCATTCTCGTGGGCGAGATGCGCGACTACGAGACCGCCGCCATCGCAGTCAAGGCCGCGTTGACGGGTCACCTCGTATTCTCGACCCTTCATACGAACGATGCGCCGAGTACGGTGGTCCGCATGGTCGACATGGGCATCGAGCCCTACCTCGTGGCGTCCGCCGTGAAACTGGTGGTCGCCCAGCGTCTCTTACGTCGGATCTGCACCCACTGCAAAGAAGACGTCGACATCGCCGAGGCGGAACGCAGTGATCTCGACCAAGCGACCCTGGCCAGCGTCGAATACCTCTCCAAGGGCCGTGGCTGCGACAAGTGCAATGGCCTGGGTTACAAGGGACGAATCCCTCTGTTCGAGGTGATGCCCGTCAAGAGCAAAGAGATGAAGCGAGCCATCACCGAAGGCGGCACGGAAGTTCAGGTGGCCCAAATCGCCAAGCGCGAGGGCATGCTCACTCTCGCCGAAGTCGCCATCGACTACGTCAACCGCGGCATAACGACGCTCGATGAGGCCATGAGCATCATCATGTCGGAGTGACGAACGTGATGACGCGGAAGGGGGAAAACCATTGAGCGAAACGGCCACGACGGACGCACCGATCTGGCTCGGTCCCTGGTGGGAGATGCCCGAGTACACGGAAGGCGAGATCATTCTTCCGGGTCAAAGCTGTCTGATCGGTGAGGACCGCGAGGTCCTCGAGGACATCGGACGCAAGGTCGACGAAGGCAAGATCGAAATCCCGGCCATGCCCAAGGCGGCCATGGAGGCCGCCAAACTCCTCAGGAACCCGGAGCCGGAGATCGAGGAAGTCGCCCGCTGCATCGAGTTGGATCCGGCCATGGCCGCCTGGCTACTCCGGCATGCCAATTCAGCCCTCTACGGGGCGCGTTTCCCCATCGATTCCGTCTCCCGCGCCGTCGCGCACCTGGGACTGCGGCGCCTCAAGGGCGTCATTCTGGAACTGGCCATGAAACGGCTCTCCGACGACGTGGGTTCCAGACCCTGGGCGGAACGCGAGTGGACCTACGCCATCTACTGCGCCACCATCGCGCGGGAATTGGGCAAGATGTTCAACCTGGACGAGGACATGTGCTATCTGGCGGGCCTCCTCCACGACGTGGGGCGTCTGCTGGCACTGCGCGAGTTGGAAGTCCGCGGACGGCTCAAGGAAGGCCCCTCTTCCACCGCGGCCGACGACATCATCATGGAGTGCCTGCACCGCTGCATCGGTTCGCGCATGGCGAAGAAGTGGGACCTCCCTCCCGCCATCGCAGATGCCATTTCCTTCCATCTCTCGGCAAAACTCCCCGGAGAGCAGAGTCCGGCCAAGTTCCCCTCGACACTCGCCACCGAGGCGGCGAGCGATCTGTGCTTGGCGTTGGGACTCGGTCGGGACCGCATGCCCTGCGATGCTCTGCACCTGCCGAGCATGCTGGAACTCGGGTTCACCCCGGAATCGTTGAAGCAGTTCTACAAAGACAGGCTGGCCGATGTCATCGAGCAGGCCAAATCCTGTTTCGTGGGTTGATGCGGATTCGAGAACCCGCCATCGAGTAGGCAAGGAGGGATTCGAACCCTCACGCTCCGTTCGGAGCAAGGGATTTTAAGTCCCGTGCGTCTGCCAATTCCGCCACTTGCCCGGCATGGGTCCATCATCCGCCTCCGCGAGACTTCCATCAAGTCGCGGAGGCGACACGCCAGCGGGGTCGACGCCATCCACGTCACTTCCTTCGAAACATCCCCTGCAGCACATAGCGTCCGATCCGTGGGTTTTCCTGAAGGCGGCGAACGCAGTAGGCATGCCACTGCTCCCCGAATGGGACGTAGATCCGAAGCGCGTGCCCGCTTTCGAGGATTCGAAGACCGAGAGTCTGATCCACGCCCAAGAGCATCTGAAATTCGTAGGCGTCCTTCGGAAGCTTCCTTTCCCGCAAGACCTCCTCCGCGGAGTCGACGAGGGCGCGATCATGGGTGGCGATCCCCACATAGGAGCCCCCATCGAGCATGGCCTCGAGGAGCGCCAAGTAGTTGCGGTTGATCTCCTCCGGGTCCTGGATCGCCACGTCCTCCGGCTCGACGTAGATCCCCTTGCAGAGGCGATAATTGGGTTTGAGGTCGGCGAGAGCGCGCACGTCGTCCATGCTCCGGCGCATGTAGGCCTGGAGCACGACTCCCACGTTGTCGAAGCCTTCCTCCCGCAGTCGACGGTAGATGGCCAGTGTCG
>DRQF01000134.1 GCA_011369445.1 Planctomycetota bacterium
CTTTGCGATTGACATCACCGATGTCACGCTTCTCGATGCGGCGGATGACGTCTCGGCGCGCCGCGACTTCGGGAAGGCGGGCGTCGAGGGTCGCCATGATGGCCGACGCTTCGGAGGCAACGTTTTTGCCGTCGATCCGAAAGGCCGCTGGAGTCCCGTAGAACCGCCCCCATTCCAGCCGCTCAACGACGAGCGCCCACTCCGGTTTATCCTCTTTCTCGATTGCGAAGGCCGGAACCATGGTGAAGTGCTGCCGCGTGAGGTCGAAGTTTCCCGTCCGCACCATGCGCCGCGTGAGGGTCTTTTCATGCGCCGTCCCCAGGATCTTGCGTGCAGCCGGCACGAGGGGCGCGGGCAGGGAGAAGAGTCCATCCTCATCGAGGACGAACTCTTCCTGTCGAGTGACCTCTCCCATGACCTTGCGGCCGTCGACCAGGGTCATCCGGACGACATCCTTCGGCCAAAACGTCGCCATGCCATGGCCGACGATCAGGTAGAGGAGCCCCAGAATCATGAGGAGCCCCAGCACGAGGGCGCCGCCCGTCAGCCAGATGAAGGGCTCCCCACGGGCACGGAACCCCCAGTGGCGAACCCTCGATCTCCTACGAGAAACCTTCGAATCGCCCAGATGGGATGGATTCTCTTGGCTCATCATAGTCGCGTCGCCCTCCTGCGGAATCGCTGTCGGACCACTTCGGCAACCGTGTTGAGCACAAGAGTCATGACGAAGAGCACGAGAGCGGCCAGAAACAGCGTGCGGTAGTGGGTGCTGTCCTTCACGGCTTCCGGCAACTCCTCCGCGATGTTGGCGGACAGGGTCCGAAAACCGTTGAAGACATTCCAATCCATGATGGGGGTGTTGCCCGCCGCCATGAGCACGATCATGGTCTCCCCCACGGCTCGGCCAAGACCGATCATCACCGCCGAGAAGATCCCGCTCATCGCCGTGGGAATCACCACGCGCGAGGCCGTCTGCCACGGCGTGGCGCCGCACCCAAGCGAGGCGGCCCGAAGGTGCTGAGGCACCGACGAGAGCGCGTCATCGGCCAGGGTGTAAATGATGGGGATGATCGCAAAGCCCATCGCGAAGCCGACCACGAGAGCATTGCGCTGCACGTACGTACCGAGAACCGACCCTCGAGGATCGAACCCCGCCGCCGTCAGCAGAACGGCGACACCCCAGGCGAGCCCCACCGCCAGCCCCGAACCTGCGAGGAAGCGCACGACCTCGAGGGCAGCGGCTCGCCCGCGCGATCCGAGGCCCGTCCAGCGCTCCCAAGTCCGCCGGAAGGGCAGGGCGACCACAGCCCACGCCGCGAGGACGCAGGCGGGAAGGACCATCAACAACCACCCCCCCGTCGCGTCTCCCCCCTGGCCGTCCAACCACAAACGTAGGTCGCCCGCGAAAAAGACTCTTTCCGCGAACGGGCCGACGACGCCCGCGGCCTGCACGCCCAGAGCCACGGCGAAGACGAGGAAGACGCCTCGCAAGACACCGAGCCGGGAACTCCACCGTGGGGAGAGCCCTTGCCAGAGTTGAGATCCGAGGAGGAAGAAGAAGGGGATCAGGTAGACGGCAACGAGAGCCTGCGGGACGTGCTTCTCGAGGAAAGGGGAGATCACCAACCCGGCGATGAATCCCAGCACCACGCTGGGAAGACTCGCCATGAGTTCGAGGGTGGGCTTGATCCTTCGCTTCCACTTCGGATGCATGAACTCGGAGGTGAACACGGCGGCGAGGAGCGCCAGGGGCACGCCGAACAGCAGCGAGTAGATCGTGGCCTTGACGGTTCCGAAGATCAGGGGAACGAGACTGAGCTTGGGCTCGAATTCGTCGGTGCCGCTGGAGGACTGCCAGACGTACTCCGGCTTGACGTGTTCCTCGTACCAGACCTTGCCGAAGTACGCCTTGAAGCTCGCCTCCGGATAGCCCACGTCGAGGGCCCAGGAGGCGGCCTTCCGGGGATACAGAGCCAGCAAGCCGTCCTCCTTGGGGGCAAGGGCGACGGCCAGGGCGGGTCCGGCATCGCCGGGAGGAGGGATGTCCGCGATCACCCCCTCCCCCGTCACGTGGACGATCCGAATCCCGCCGTCATCGAAGCCCAGGGCCACGACCCGACTCCGTCCGGACGAGGCGATGGCCGTGAGCGCGGCGTCGCGCCCGGCGATGAGATGCCCGCGGCGCATCACGATGCCGTCCGGGTTGGGAGCGTCGGGGGGCTTCGTTCGAAACCAAACGCCCAACCTCCCCAGGTCGTCGCCCACGAGCAAGGAGGATCGTCCGAGTAGCGGGGCCAAGGCGGTGACCCGCCGCCCCTTCTCACCGGGAAAGAGACTCAGGGACTCGGCGAGGACAGGCTTCTCCACGTCTCTCGCATCGACGCGGAGCAACCGGCCCGAATTCCAGATCAGATAGACCGTATCCCCGAGACTCGAAAGCGCCAGATGGTCGGGGAGAGACCAATTCCCCGTCTTCTCTTGCTCGACCGACGCCACGTCGAGAGCCCCACCGACGACGACCGTGGTCTCCTCGTCCTCGAGCATGTCGTACTCGACTTGAAAACGCCGGACGAAAAGACGTCCCTGGTCGTCCATGGCCGCCGCCAGCCGCCCGGAGGACGTCGTGGTTTGGTCGAAGAGGCGAATCGGGCCGCCGACCCCAAGATCGACGGGATCGTCGGTGACGACCTGCAGCGCCTGCTGGCGGTACTGCCCGATGGAGGTCCTTTGCAGAACCCCCTGGCCGTGGGGGCGTGACTTCCCCTCCGGAAGAGTACGCAGATCCTCGGGAAGGTCCTTCGCATCGAGATAGGAGGTCGTGAACTCGAGACGCCCAAGAACGACGCGGCCGTCGGCAAACCCCAACCCGAACTCGTTGGAGCCGGGAGAGAAGGAGACCGCGCTGGCAGGCCCCAGAGACGACAGCGGCGTCTCGACGATCGTCGTCCCGTCGTCGAGCAGAAACGAGCGGAGGTGACCCTGTCGATCGATGGAGAAACCGATCGTTCGATACTCGTCCTCCCCGACCCGCACCACGTCTCCCGAGGTCGCTGCCACCTGGACCTCGGTCCTGCCAGAAACTTCGCCGCCGGCAAAAAGGGGCAGCACGACCCACACCAAGACGACGCAGACCATGAGAACCGACACGATCGTCCCGATTCCCCCCAGAGTGATCACCCAATGAGACACCCTGTCCGCGACGCGAACACCGCGACGGGACGACTTGACTCTTCGAGGTTGGACTCTGGTTTCGCTCATGGAATCGTTTCAAGGAAGCGGGGCGGCGGGCCGGAACCCGCCACCCACGGTGTTGTCAAGGGACCCGGGAGATGCTCAGCGGAGGCTGGACGTCTCTCCCGCCTCGAGAGCGAGTCCCACCGAGGCCAGAGCCTTCGCGGCGATTTTCCGGCTGACGGGAATGTAGCCGTCCTTCGTGACGGCCTCCTGTCCCTGACGGCTGAAGACGTAGCGAATGAACTCCCGACGCAGCGGGTCGAGGTCTTCCTTGGGATTCTTGTTCACGTAGAGGTAGAGGAAGCGGGCCAGGGGGTACCTCGAAACGTTCTCCGTCGTCGGAGGAATCATGGGCGACTTGCGATCCCGGGCGAGGGGGATCGCCCTGACGTCCGCCGTCTTGTAGCCGATGCCGCTGTAGCCGATGCCGAACTTGTCGGTGGCCACCCCCTGCACGACGGCCGAGCTGCCGGGCTGCGCCTTCACTTCGTCCTTGTAGTCGCCCTTGCCCAGGGCGATCTTCTTGAAGTAACCGTAGGTGCCGGAAGCGTTGTTCCGACCGTAGAGACTGATCGGCTGTGCGGCCCATCGCCCGGGGAGCGCGAGATCGCCCCACGTGCGAACGGGCCCATGACCGCGCTTGCGCGTTTTCGAAAAGACCGCATCCACTTCCGCCAGAGTCATTCCTTGAATCGGATTGTCCTTGTTGACGTAAACGGCGAGCATGTCGATCGACGTGGGGAGCGGTGTGGGCTTGTAGCCGAATCGCTTCTCGAAGACGTCCATCTCCTTCTTCTTCATTTTTCGGCTCATGGGGCCGAAGTTGGAGACGCCTTGGATGAGAGCAGGCGGCGCCGTTCCGGAGCCCTTCCCCTCGATCTCGATGCTCACATTGGGATAGAAGCGGCGGAAGCCTTCACCCCAGAGCGTCATGAGGTTGTTCATGGTGTCCGAGCCGACGCTCTTGATCGTGCCGGAGATGCCTTCCGTGGCCTTGTACTCGGGGAGGGCCTGCTGCGCCGAGACCAGCCCCGTGAGGGCGCCGACGATCAGAAGGGTTCTCAGATTCATGTTCACGACTCCTGTTGGAACATCCCCAGGTTAGGGGGGTGGCATGGGGCAGGAGTGTTCCTCGTGTGAGAAATGCGTGAACGCGAACCTCTCAGCGCGCGGCGAGGCGATGGAAGGCGGCCAGAGCGCATTCCACCGCGGCATCCTCGGCCGGAATCTTCCTTTCAGGCGCGATGAACTGATTCTTCGGCCGATGCGCGAAGACCGTGCAGACGGCGCCCGCGCGAAAACCACGCATGGCGCAGAGGGTGAAGAGGGTGGACGTCTCCATCTCCAGGTTCTTGACGCCGATACGGGCCAGGTCCGAGGCAATGTCCGGGTGCCGAGGCGGGAAGCCCAGCCCCTTGCGTCCCTGGCCGCCGTAGAACCCGGACGCGGTCGCGGTGATCCCCACGTGGTGTCGCTGCCCCTGCTCTTCCGCGGACGCTTGCAGGGCGGTCACCACCTCGTAGTGGGCGACGGCGGGAAAGCCCTCCGGCACGAACCAAGTGCTGGTGTTCTCCATGCGGACGGACCCGGTCGACACCACGAGATCCTCCAGCTCCATGTCATCCTGCAAGCCCCCGCAGGTGCCCACCCGGATGAATGTGGGATCGTCCACGATCTGACAGAGTTCGATCGTGGCGATCTCCGTGTTGTCGCAGCCGATGCCCGTGGCGATGATCGTCAAGGGGAGCCCCTTGTGGCTTCCGGTGAAGCTGACGAACTCTCGGTGCCGCCGTTCCACGTCGATGAAATCGAGCCGTTTCGAGGCGCGTTCCGCGCGAGCGGGATCACCGCATGTCAGAATCCAAGGCGCCACTTCGCCGGGCCCCAATCCGATGTGGTATTGATGGCCCTCCTGGTCGTGGACTTTCTCCGCCGATTCGTAGCCGTCGCTCATGTTCGCATCCTCCTCCCGATCGTTTGGGTCGTCAGTCTCCCCCGCCCACGATCTTTACACCCGCACTCGCCCCGATACGGGTGGCGCCGGCCCGGACCATCGCATCCAGGTCCTTGCGGGAACGAATCCCGCCCGAAGCCTTGACGCCCAGGGACGCGCCCACTTCCTCTCGCATCAGCGCCACATCCGCGGCCGTCGCTCCGCCCCCGGCAAACCCGGTGGACGTCTTGACGAAGTCGGCGCCGGCTCGCTTGGCGATCCGGCAGGCGCGGCGCTTCTCGTCGTCGGTGAGAAGGCACGTCTCGATGATGACTTTCACGAGATTTCCCGGACGTCGGGCCCCGACGACGGCGCGAATGTCGTCGAAAACAGCTTGGTCCTCACCGCCTTTCAGGCGCCCCACGTTGATCACCATGTCCAATTCCACGGCCCCATCGTCCTGGGCGCGCTTGGCCTCCGCAGCCTTGATCTCGGTCGTGTTGGCGCCCAGCGGGAAACCGATGACGGTGCAGACGGCCACGTCCGTCCCCGCAAGCCGGTCCGCGCAAAACCGGACCCAACAGGGGTTCACACACACGGACATGAAGTGGAATCGAGCTGCTTCGTCGATGAGTTTCTCGACCTCTCTTCGGGTGGCGTCCGGCTTCAGAAGCGTATGATCGATCAGCGAGGCGACGTCTTCGCGGACCTTGCCCATTCCGGGGGCCCCGGCGATGCGTTCGGCGCCGGCGTCGATGAATGCCGGCATCTTGAAGGCGCAACGGCCGGCGCATGTTCCCGTGCAATCACCGCAGACCTCATCGATCTTCGCTCGAGGCGCACGGTTGATTTCCTTCCACACGGACTCCGTGATGTCCTCGATGAGCTTCTTCCTGTCGATCACGGGAATACCTTTCCTTCGTGTGCCCAATGGTCCACCACAGCCACGACGACGCACTGAACGGGAGAGTTCTCGTCATCGAGGATCAGGCGGGCCGAGCCGCCCTCCTTCATGAGGAGGACATGATCCCCGACCCCCGCGTCCGCTCGATCCACCGCCAGAAGCGGCGCCCCTTCGGCCTCGCCATCCAGGCTCAAGGGCTGAGCGAGCAGAATGCGCTCCCCCTCGAGACTCGCGTCCTTCACCGTGGCGTGAACCGAACCTGCAATCCGGCAGATCCTCATGACGGGACGCCCTCGACGTCGATGCGGTCCACGATCCCGATGAT
Source organism: Planctomycetota bacterium (assembly GCA_011369445.1). GTDB lineage: Bacteria > Planctomycetota > DRQF01 > DRQF01. The sequence goes on from DRQF01000134.1 coordinate 6,397, forward strand.
GCCGGCGTCGATCAACGCCATGGGGACATCGGGATGGAGTCGTTTCCAAGGGATCACGGCTTCGTAAGCCGTCGTATAGAAGACGATTTCTCCCGGTCCAGCTCCGACCATGTCCACGGCGACGAGGGGATGGCCCGTAAACTCGCGTGAGCCGTCGATGGGATGAATGAGCAACATCTTGGCAGCCGTGACCATGGGGTCCTTGACCGTGGCGTGGGCATCGCCGATCACACGGGCCAGATGCACGTCAGCGCTCCAGGCTCGAGATCTTGTCGACCCGACGCTTGTGGCGTCCGCCCCCGAAATCGGTCTTCAGGAAAACCGCCGTCACGGCCCGCGCCATGTCCTCTCCGATGACTCGCGCTCCCAAAGTGAGGACGTTGGCATCGTTGTGCTCACGGGCGTTGCGCGCTTCCACGACGTTGCTGCAATGGGCGGCTCGAACACCTTTGATCTTGTTCGCCGCCATGGCCGAGCCGATGCCCGCCCCGTCGATGATGATTCCGCGACAGCACTCGCCGTCCGCCACCGACCTCGCCACCTTCGCGGCGAAATCCGGGTAGTCCACCGACTCCGAACTGAAGCACCCCATGTCCTCGCAGGGGATTTTCGCCTCCGTCTCGAGAAAGGCTTTCAGAGCCTCCTTGAGAACATACCCTCCGTGATCCGACCCCAACGCCACCTTGGCCCGCTTGGGAGCCGAAGAGGGGATTTCCCGTTCGGGGGCGCCGACTCCCCTGGGGCGCTCGCCCTCATCGACGGGAATACGGTACCGCGCGATGGCATCCTTGGCGGAAGGCGTCACGATGGCGCGAGGAGGAATGTGAAGGCTGCGGCCTTCCTGGCGGGCTCGCATGACGTCCCCTTCGGTAATCAGCGGGCGAGGACCCTCGGCGGCTTCCTTCCAGCTGGGCGCCGATTCAGCGTCCGCCAATCCGTCGAGCTTCTCGCCGACGACGCGGGCCACGATTCTCTTCAAAGCTTCTCGGTTCAGACTCATAGCTCCGCGCCGCTTTCGTCGAAGGAGGCCCAGTCGCGATCCTCCGCTCTCACGTCGTCGAGGATCGCCATGATGACGGCGTCCACAGGGCGCCCCTGGGTGAGTTCGGATTGACGCGCGGAAGAGCCCTGGGCCACGAGAACGATCTCGCCTAGGCCCGCCCCCACGGCGTCGACCGCAACGACGTATCCTCCCTCGAGGGAGCGGTCGGGTCGCATCCCACGGACGAGGAGAAACGTCATGTTCTCCACCTTGGAATCCTTGGCCGTGGCCCAGACTTCTCCGACGACTCGTCCGAGTAACATGTAAACTCCTGTGCCCCGATTGCTTGCAGGAAGGAAGGATTCAAGGTAGCTCTCGGCTCCTGGAATTCAACCCCGAGGTCTCCATCATGCGCGCGCTTGCCGCTCTCGTCCAACCCTGTCTTTGGCCCATGATGCTGGCGACGGCGCTCTGGGAACTCGGGGCGCGCACGGCGCGCGTGCTCCTCCTCGCTACGAGCCTCCCCGAATCCTTGACGGGCCTGGCGGACAGGCTCCAGGCTTCGCTGCATCTCGCGGACCGATTTCTGTTGCTCTTGGCCGGGCTCGTGATCGTGTTCGTGATTCCTGAATTCGCCGTCCGTCGCTCGGACGTCTGGAGAGGCCGCGCCCTCGCCGTGCTGGGCGTCCTCTCGTTGGCCGGCGCGATCCTCGACGTCGGGTGGGGAGGGCTCCTCCCTTGGGCTCGGTACGCTCCGAATCTGATCGCGGCGGCCGCCTTCGCCACGGCCCTGGCCCCACTGGTTGGATCGGCCCGGAAAAACCCCCGAAAGCTGGCCGGCATCCTTCTCCCCATCGCCGCCGCCCTCCCCCACGTTTGGCGTTGGGCGGTCCTAGGAGGCGCCGAAGATGATGTCGTGGCCACGCTGCGCCATGACATCGACATTCTCGTTCCCGTCGCCCTGGCGACCCTGCTCCTCGTTCCCGGCCGGTTCCCGCGCGGTGTGCGCGACTACGTCGCTCTCGGCGCAGGCGTCGCCATCTTCGCAGCGGTGCTCGTCATCGGAGACGACGGACTTCGTCTCGCGGCGGAGACGTCGGCGCTGTGGTGCGCCGTCCTCCCCCCTTTCGCGTGGGCGGTCCTCGCTGGGGCCGGCGCATTCGCGCTCGCCCGATTGACGCTGCTCTTGCCGACTACGGCGCTCACCCGAGCGACATGGCTCCTGGTCCTCACGGGCTTTCGCTCCGACTCGGCCGCCATGCCTCTCGTGGGCTATCTGGTGGCGACGGAACTCCACCGCTGGTCGCGTGGCAAGGACTGAGTCACGCAACGATTGACTCTCACTCCGACTCGGCGTCGGGGAGCATCTGCGAGACATCCTCGGTCTGCTCCAACACCTCGCGCGTCACGTAGAGTTCCGACCCCGTCTTGAGGGCGATGATCATCGCGTCCGAGGCCCGGAGATCCAGCCTCACCTCGTGGCTCAGCTCAGAAGATTCGTCGTCGTCTCTCCTGGCCATGAGCAACGTGGCGCAAAAAACATTGTCCACGATAGCCGAGATCACGACGAGACGCACCTCGATGTCGAACCCCTGCATCAGGTTGACGACGAGGTCGTGGGGCATCGGCCGGGGCGTCGTTTCCCCCTTCAGTTCTCGATAGATCGTGACGACTTCGGGCTGCCCCACGAAAATCAGAAAGGCACGCCCCTCGGCGCGCACGACCACGGCATAGTCCTGCCCGGTGGTTCCGATGACGCGTTCGACTTCGGCCTTGACCAGATCCATGACGGCAATGTAGCCCCCACGCTACGGAACGGCAACGGAGCGCGATGTCCTATCAGGGCTTGATGATGACGGGCGTGCCGACCGGGATGTACTCGAACAGATCGTTGAGATCCCCATTGCTCATTGCGATGGAACCATCGGTGAACCGGTCGCCCATGAAGACGAAGTCATTGCCCTGGATGCCGATCGGACCGTTCAGAGGAAACTCCGGGGGCAGTGCCTTGTCCTGCCGAATCGCTTCCATCGCCGCCTCGTACTGGTTGTCGTTCACGAGCCTCCGCTCATAGGCGTCGTCGATGTCGTCCTGGGTGGGGAAGTCCAGCTCCATGAATCGTGACCCCCGCCGAAAGACATTCTCGCGGATGGCCTTTCTTCGGATCCGGTACTCGCCGAGCGGAGTGCTATCGGAGTCCTTCTTGATGAGGCCGGGAACGGCGTTCTTCCCGGTGGCGATGTCGTAGCGGGTGATCAGGACGTCTCCGTCGAACACGGAGAGCGTCTTGTTCTTCACGCTGACAACGAGCTTGGGCTCCTCGAGAGGAAGTCGAATCCCCTTCTCGAGGCAGGCGTCGCGAAAGCTGCTGCCGAAGAGGCCCCACTCCTGGAGGAAGAGCCCCACGAAAACGGCGCCCAGCACGGCCAGGAACGAGAGGAACTTGGCAAAGTTCTTGAGCTTCTTCATGCTGATCGACGTCTCGCATCGTGCCGAATCGGAGGGAAGAGCCCTCCAGACGGAATTCGGGCGCATTGCATTTCATCGACCAGATCCATCCGCGAGACGCAGCCTGGGAATTCATTCAGTCACGAGACGGGTTCATGGCCTGCAGCCGGCGCACGACGCCGACCGTGACGTCGACAACGCGATCGATCTCCTCGGACGTCGTAGTCCACGAGAGAGAAAAACGCAGGGAGCCATGGATGAAATCGAGGGGGACGCCCATGGCGGCGAGAACGGGCGACGGACCGTCCACATCGGAGAGACAGGCGCTCCCACTGGAGACGTGGATGTCCTCCTCGGACAGGGAATGGACGACACCCGCCCCCTCGATTCCGTGGAAACTGAGATTGAGGGTGTTGGCGATCCGCGGGGCGTCCCCCCCGTTCACGAGCGTCCCTGGGAGGGCCTCGACAATGCGTCGCTGAAGGCCATCACGCAGAGCCTCGATGCGCGAGACGTTCTCGCTCCATCGCTCCTTGGCCACCTCGAGGGCCCGTGCCAGACCGACGATCCCGGGCAGGTTCTCGGTCCCGCCCCGAAGGCCCCCCTCTTGGTGGCCGGGAGCGAAACGGGGCCGCACGGGCGCGCCCCGACGCATCCACAGCACCCCGGCACCCTTGGGAGCCCCGAACTTGTGGCCACTGAGTGACACCATGTCCGCGGGAAGATCCTGGAGACAGGGCATGCCCTTCCCAGCGAGCTGGACACCGTCCAGGTGGACGATTGCACCTCGGGCCCTTGCGAGGCCGCCGAGGAGCTGAACATCCTGCAAGACGCCGGTTTCGTTGTTCGCCCAGATCAGATTGAGGGCCGCGGGCGCACCCGCGGCTTCGAGAGCTTCTTCGAGCACGTTCGGCTGAACCCGGCCGGAACGGTCGACGGGCAGCCTGTGAACCGGAACGCCTTCCTTCTCCAAACGGTCCGCGCACAGGGCCGCCGCCGTATGCTCGACGCGTGTCGTCACGAGAGCACGTGCTCCACAGGACGTCATGCCGCACAGGGCGCCGTGAATGGATTCCGTGCCGCCGCTGGTGAAGACGATCTCGGCAGGCCGGACGCCAAGGGCGGCGGCGACCCGTTCCCGCGCGTCCTCGAGAGCGGCCCGAGCCCTCTCGCCCAGCCGATGCTGACTCGACGGATTCGCGAAGGTGTCACGAAAGTACGGCTGGACGGCGTCGAGCACCTCCGGGGGCACCGGGGTCGTCGCGTTGTGGTCCAAGTAGATCACGCATCTCCTCCGACGGTGTGTCGCGTCAGTCGTGCCCACAGGCGCCGGAGCATGCCGGGGCGCTCCATCCGGGCCTCCTCGAGCAAGTCCTCGATCTCGGGATGGCATGTGCGACACCCGCCACCGGCATCGCATTCCCTCGTGACTTCGAGGACCGAACGGGCGTTGACGGCTCGAATGCTGGCGCGCACCTCGCCGTAGGTGACGCTCTTGCAATAGCAGAGCATCTTGTCATCTCGCACCCGACGCTTCACGGCTTCCACGACTTGCTCAAGCGGCGCACGCTCAACGCGATCAGCCGAGCCAGGGCGACCTGGGGCGTCATGTGCTCGTCGGTCAACTTCCGCACCTCGTCTGCGGCCCCACCGAAGTCTCTTGAGAGCAGCGGGGCTTTCTTCAGGCCGTCGGCGAGAGGTTCATACCCCGAAGGCGGGGTCAGCGCGGAGCGATCCGCCGGCGCCGCGGCCGAAACCTCCACGAGAGGAATCCTCTCCTGACCCCATCGTTTGGCGATGGCAGCCTCCACGCGAGAACCGTCCCCGGAAAGCCCCGCAGCCAACCAAGCCTCGGGCCTCCCGACGTAGTCGGAAAGCACCTGGCGGAGGGCACGCCCGACCGCCGACGTCCGGCCGGACCCATCGAAGCGCAGGATGGCCGCCTGAGACGATGGATCCGCGGGAATGACATCCTCGAGGTCGATGACGCCGAGAAGCAGGGGGTGATCCTCCTCCGCTGTGGCCAGCTTCGACAGCCAGTCGTACCCGGCGCCGCCATCGGCGACGTGCACGAATTCGACGGAGATCGCCAAACGACGGTCCGGGTTGGTCGCGTCAAACGCCGACATCGCCCGGGCCGTCTCCGCAAGGATCGCTACCGGGAGCGCCTGAGAACCGCGCCCCGTCCAGACGGGGACGTGGCGCCGGGAATGGGTGATGATGACGCGCGGGGCTCGGGGCGGAGCCGGCAGGCGCACCGCGAGCAGCGCAGCCGGGTTCTCCACGCGCTCGGATTCCACGGTCAGTCGCCACTCCCCCACACCGGCGGCGTTCAGGCTCGCGTCGATGTGCAGATCATTGCACTGCGGGAGGATGATGAGCGGTATGGGAAGGTCGCGGCCCTCTCTTCCATCGATGTCGCGCAGCAAGGGGTACTGGTTCTCCTGGATCGTCTCCCCGCGGCGAGAGAGGCAGAAAAAGGCCACGGCCCCCGCCTTGGCCGCGCGAGCGAGTTGATCAAACGTGGGCAGGCGAGGGAGAAACGCCGCGACCTTGCGGCCGGATTCCTTTCCGGCGATGACCCGGCCCCAGGACGCCAGGGCAAAACCACGAATCGTCACCGGGGGCGATGCCGGGTGGGCAGCCATGTTCCGGAGATGCTGCGACTGAGGCCCGCCACCGAAATAGGAAAGATGACTCCTTCGACCGCGCCATTCACCCAGAGGGATCGTGCGAATCTCCACCTTGGACCGCCAACTCTCGGGCAGCCCGCGGGCCTCCCGCGTCGCCCGCGAGAAAGCCTTCATGGGCAGATTCGAGGGATTCGAGAGCGACTGTTCCGAAACCAGGACCTGGTCGTCCAGTTGGATCGCGAACTCCCTCATGCGGCGCCAGAAAACCTGCCCCGCCAGGGCTCCTTCCTCGATGTCGCGTGGCGCGATCTCCCAGTCCAGTTTCTCCGACGGAACGAGGGCCTCCTGAGCAGGGGAGTCAACCTCGGTGCCGGAGTCGTCACCGCAGCCCGGGAATATCGCTGCCAACATCGTCACGAGCGTGAAGACGGAAACATTTCTCATGGATTTCGACCTTGTCATGGATGGCCCCCATTCTGAGCCGCGAGGGGCCTTCATCGCAAGATAGACTCGTTTCCCGCGCCGACGAGGACGGGAAAGGGAAGGGCCGCCAGATCTCCCATCAACGACAGGGCCTCGAGAACAGCCCCGAAGTCGGCGGATCCGTCGAGTGCGCCGACGAGGTCTTTCCTCCTCGCGAGAAGGACGCCCGAAAAGTCTCCTCGAAGTCCAAGCTCTCCGGCCAGGCAGCCGGACGTCCCGGCTTCGACCCGCCAGCCTGCCGCGAGAGCGCGCAGGGCGGCCGCGGCCATGCGCCAACCCGGCTGGACGACCAAGGCGAACTCCTGGTCCAAGGTCTCCAATCCCTGGGAGAGGGCCCGGCACCGCCCGAGTCCTCCCGTGCGCAAAAGGGCGACCGGCGTCGAGGCATGAGCGGACATTCCGAACAGATCATCGGAGACCCCACCGGCGTCGTCGAGGACGAGCACCACTTCCGACATGGGGTTCAGATGGAAGAGAACGGAAGCCAAAGTCTCTTCGAGCTCCAAGGCTTCGCCCGTCGTCGAGACGACAACGACAGCCAGGCCCGCGACGGCCTGGAGCGAGACCAGGCTATCTCTCCCGGGAGCGTGACGCCGGCCCGTCAGAACCCAACCGCCGTCCACGGTCCGCGAGACGACATCGGAGCAGGTCCCTTCGAGAAGACCTCGGATGCGATCGACCCTCACACGGCCTTGGGCGACCTCGATCCAAACCGGAGCGCCGTCTCCAAGTCGCGAAAGAGCTCGGTCGAGCAAGCGGGGCGCGTCCGAAGTCGACGCGGGCAGCCCCGAGACGAAAAGAGCTCCGAAGAGTTCCTCTTCCTGAAGGACCTCTTCGACGGTTCCTGGGTCTTCGACCCTCGACGGCAGGTCCCACTCCTCGAAGACTTCCCCCTCACTCCTCGCGACGTGCTCGGGGGCGATCATCCGCACCTCCGCCGCGGTCGCCACGAGGACGTCGACGACCTCCGGGTCGGATCTCGCGGCCAAGCGCAGCACGGGCCCGGTCACGTCCTCGAGCAACCGTTTCGTTTCGTCCCCATTCATCGTGCGATCTCGTGCTGGCGAAGACGGCCGTCCTCGAGGGCATAGACGGCGTCACAGTGGGCGAGCGATTCCGGGCGGTGACTGATGGTCAAGGTGGTTCTTTCCTTCATCAAGTCCTCGAGTACCCTTCGCACCTGAGCCTCGGACGACGGGTCCAGGTGACTCATCGCCTCATCGAGGACGAGGATACGAGGATTCTGAACGAGAACGCGCGCCAGCACGAGACGCTGTCGCTCGCCGGCGGAAAGTTCGAGGCCGCGCTCCCCGATCTGTGAATCCAAGCCTCGCTCGGCCCCCTCGATGAGCGCGCCGAGGCCTACGGCCTCCAAAGCGCACGACACCTCTTCACGGGTCGCATCGGGCCGAGCCAGCCGCACGTTCTCCAGGAAACTCGCGTGAAGCAGGAACGGCTCCTGGGTCACGAGCGCCACTTGGCGGTTGACACTCTTGACGGTGTAGCTCATCAGATCGGCACCATCCAAAAGAATGCGCCCGCGATCGGGAATGCGCAGCCGAAAGAGGAGGGAGACCAGAGTGGACTTGCCGCCTCCACTCGGCCCGAAGAGCCCCACCTTGCCCCCGGGCGGGATCGTCAGATTCACGCCTCGCAGAATCTCGGGTGCGTCGCCGTAGGCGAAGTGGATGTCCTCCATGGCGACCGAACCTTCCAAGGACGGGGCTCGACGGGCGTCCGGACGTTCGAGGCTGGCGAGAGGCGTCTCCAGAAACGAGAAGATCCGTTCCATGCTCACGCGTGCTCTCTGGAGGCGCAGGTAGAGCCCCGCCAAGCCCTGGATGGGCCCGAAGACCCGACTCTGGAGGATGCCGAACGCGAGCAGCTCCCCGGGAAGCAGGCGCGACTCGGTGACGAGCAACGCCCCATAGCCGAATACGGCGACGGAGGACAGTCCGATGAGGACGCGCGGCCACTCCGCTCCCGCGGCCCCGACTCGGACCATGGCGAGGACGCGACGAATGAGCCGGGCCTGCAGACCGACGAATCGGGCGGCCTCCTTTTTCTCCTGCGCCAGGGCACGAATCGCCGCGCGGCCGCGCAGGGATTCCACGAGGAAGCTCGCCATCTCCTCGTTGGAGCGACGCACTTCATGGGTTCGATCCACGAGCCGCCGCCTGTGGGCGCGAGCGGCCAGGAAGGCCGGGGGGAGAACGAGGCAGGAAAGCAGAAACAGTCGCGGACTCAGGTGAACCAGCAGAGCGACCGTTCCGGCGATGGTGAGGGCCGCCATGAGGAGGGAGATGACGGCGCCGCAGGCGGCCTCCTGAATCTCGGCGGTGTCGCGGCCGAATCGCGTGAGGATGGCACCGCTTCGGGTCTTCGAAAAGAAGTCGATGGGCAGCCCTTGGAGGTGCTCGAAAAAGGCCTGCCGAAGGCGGAAGAGAACCCGAGTGGCAAGATGGGTCGCGGCCCAAGCTTGGAGATAGCTCACGAGAGAGCGCCCCACCACGAGGCCGGCGACGATCAGGCTGAGCGGGAGGATGAGACCCGCCCTGTGAGGAGGAACCAGAACGCCGTCGACGAACCTCTGGACCAAAAGCGGCATCGCAAGGCCCAATGCGGCGCCCGTAACGCTCAGAAGGAACACGGCGAGGAGCCCTCGCCACGACGGGCGGACGAACCCCCACGTCCGGAGCAACCGTTTCCGGGTCAGGGGTGGAAGGGAGGGTCGGTTCGCTTGCGGGCCCGAGGGATCCATGGGCGGGTATCCTGACCATGCACGGTCGAGTTGTCCAACCGGGAAACCCCTTCAGACGGGTTGGAGTTCGGGATTCCGCGCCCCACGCTGTTCGACGACATCCAGGGCCGCCACGCGATAGGCCTCGGCCATCGTCGGAAAGTTGAAGACCTCTTCGACGAACCGGTCCACCGCCCAGCCCGCCTTGATGGCGATCTGGCCCATGTGAACGAGTTCCGTGGCCCCGTCGCCCAAGGCTTCGACACCGAGGAGTTGGCAGCCTTTCTCGTCCGTGATGAGGCGGAGCAGCCCGTGGTTCATGCCGGCAATCTGCCCCCGGGCGATCTCCGAGAACCTGGCGCGCCCCACCAGCACGTCTCGTCCCGCCTTCTCGGCGTCCAGAACGGAGAGGCCAACGCGGGAGATCTCCGGAACAGTATAGATGCCGACCGGAATGTCGTTCAGATTCTCAGGTCCCTCAAGTCCCAGTGCGAACCGGACGGCTCTTCGGCCCTGCTCCATCGACGTCGCCGCCAACGCGGGAGGGCCTATGACGTCGCCCACGGCAAGGATGTGAGGTACGGGGGTCCGATAGTGGGCGTCCACGGGGATGTGGCCCCGAGAGGTCACTTCGATCCCCGCGTTCTCGAGCCCGAGGCCTCCCGTCTGAGCCACGCGGCCGAGCGCAAAGAGGCATTTCTCCGCCATGATTTCTTCGCCCCCTTCCAGCTGCACACAGACCTGCGAGACCCCGTCGAACGCGACGTTCTCGAGAGCGTGCCCTCCGAGGAATCGACCTCCGGAATCGCGAAAGGCATCCAAGAAGCAGGACACCAATTCCTCGTCCAGGAAACCCAGCGGCGAAGGATACTTGTCCACCATCGTCACCTCGACGCCGAAGGTGGCGAAGATGGAGGCGTACTCGCTCGCGATGACGCCGGAACCGAGAACGACGAGGGATTTCGGCAGATGATGCAAGGACAGGATGGAGTCGCTGTCCAGGATGTTCTCGTGATCCACGGGAACGTCGTCGGGGTCGCGCGGTTTCGAACCCGTGGCGAGGACGATGGTCTCCCCGCGCACTTTCGTCCGTCGCCCGCCCGGACGAACGATCTCCAGGCAGTGGGGGTCCAGAAAACGCGCCAGACCGTGCTGGACCACGACGTCATTGCGAATCAATTGATCGGTCATGTAGCTTTCATGGGCCTCGATGACCTGCTCCACACGCATCATGAGGGAGCGGAGAGGCAATTCCTCGCCTCGAGGAGACGGGAACACCGTGGCGTCACGCCCGGCCATCCGGCGAAAGAGGCTGGCGCTCTCATGGAGCGTTTTGCTGGGAATCGTCCCCCGCCGCACGCAGGCCCCGCCAGGACAAGGCTCCCGCTCGACGAGGAGCACCTGCCATCCTCCCTTGGCGCCCTGGATGGCAGCTTTTTGCCCCGCGGGGCCGCCGCCGATGACGATGAGATCGAAGCGTTGCGGAGATGTCACAAGTAGGCCTCCATCTGTTCGATCACCTTCGACTGGCGTTCCAACAGCCATTCCACGTCATCGGGGTAGAGGTTCAGGCGTTCCAAATCCGGGTGAGCCTCCAAGGATTCCGGCGCGCTCGCGTCATCCATCATGAGGTGAGCCAGATCATCCGCGAAGCGCAGAAGATGGGGGAGCGTCGCTTCTCCCCCAGAGGAGTCCGGCGTGTGATGGTGGCGGATGGCCTGCACCATCGTGTCGGGCAAACCCCAGGAGGCGAGCATTTCGGCGCCCACGTCCGCATGCAACGGATTCGTCGCGGTCAGAAGTTCCTCGGGGGTCAAGTCCCACCCCTCTTCGACCGCGATCTTCCTGGCCGCATGAAGCAACACGGGGCGTCCGACATCGTGAAGGAGCCCCACCGTGAACGCCTCTTCCACGTTGAGGCGTTTTCGCCGCGCGACCTCCTGGGAGCAGGCGGCGGTCACCATGGAGTGCTGGAACAACCTCTTCGTCATCTCCTCCAAAGGCCCCTTCTCCCCGAAGAGGGAGGCCTTGCAGGCGACGGCGAGCACGATCTCGCGCATCTTCGCAAGTCCCAAGCGATTCACGGCGAGCTGGAGGGAGACGATTTCGACCCGTCCGCCGTAAATCGCCGAGTTGGCCACGCGAAGCAGATGAGCCATGAGAGACTGATCACGGCGAATGACGTCCGCCAACTCCTTCTGGTCGCATTCCTCGTCCCCGCAGAGGCGAGTGACCTTCAGTGCGACATCGGGAAGGACGGGCAACTCGAGAGTTCCCTGCTCCGTGACCGCTCGCAGACGGTCTTCCAGTAGACTCGAGTTGACGATGGACAGATCCCCGGAAGTCATGGTTTCCTCCAGGGATGCTATCGGCAGGGAAGCGAACCGGCTTGACTCAACCGAAGATCAGAGAGAGGCTTCCCACGAGGATCAGATAGGGGGAAAAGACCCAAAGGCGGCCCGTGCGCACGAGGCCCAACAGGGCAATGAGGGAAAACCATCCCGCAAGGAATGACAGGGCGAACCCCACCGCGAGGGGCCCCACCCCCGCATCCGCCGCGACGAGGACCTCGTCGGCCTTGAGGACGACCGCTCCCAGAATGGCCGGGATCGCCATCAAGAAAGAGAAAATCCCCGCCTCTTCCCTCGTCACGCCAGCCACGCAGCCGGCACTGATGGTGGACCCCGAACGGGAGATTCCCGGGATGATGGCCACGGCCTGGGCGATCCCCATGAACAGGGCGCTCCTCCACCCCAAAGGACCGCGACGCTCACCGAACGGCAAAGGAGCGAGGAGGATGACGGCCGTGGCGATCAACATGGCGGCCGCCCAGCGAGGTGCGCCAAAAAGCCCCTCCAGCGTGTCCGCGAAACCCAACCCCACGACCACCGCGGGCAAGGTGGCGGGCACGAGCAGAACGAGCCGTCGAAAACCCGGGTCCTCCCCATAGGCCTGCCGCCAGCGCCCGGGCTGCAAGATCTTGCCCGTGGCGGCCATGAGTTCGAGGACGGGCCCTCTCAGCCCCACCAAGACGGCGAACAGGGTTCCCAGATGAACAACGACCTCGAAGGCCACGCTTCCCGTGTCCCGGACACCCAACCAGCTTTTGGCGAGAACGAGATGACCGGACGAAGAGACGGGAAGGAATTCGGTGAGTCCCTGGACGAGACCGAGAAGGGCGGCTTGGACGAGGGTCATGGGGCGGGTTCTCTGACCGACTGATTGCTAAGATCTCCCCGCAACGACTCACGGGAGCCCTCAAGCATGACGAATTCCAATCCAAGCATCCATGACGACATCCTCTCCTGCATCGGCATGACGCCGATCGTCCGCCTCAATCGGATGACCGAAGGCATCCGCACTCAGGTCCTCGCCAAATGCGAGTTCTTCAATCCGGGCGCCAGCGTCAAGGACCGGATCGGGCGCGCCATCATCGAGGACGCGGAAGAACGCGGCCTCATCCGACCGGGTGGCACCATCGTGGAGGCGACGAGTGGCAACACGGGGGTCGGGCTCGCCTTGACGGCCGCGATCAAGGGCTACAAGTGCATTTTTACCCTGCCCGACAAGATGAGCACCGAGAAAGTACGGCTTCTCAAGGCCTTCGGGGCCGAAGTGATCGTCACGCCCACGGTGCCTCCCGAACACCCGGACTACTACGTCACGGTGGCCAAGAACATCGTGGAGGACACCCCCAACTCCTACTTCGCCAACCAGTTCTACAATCAGGTCAACCCCGAGACCCACTACAAGACGACGGGTCCGGAGATCTGGGAGCAACTCCAAGGCCGTCTCGATGTTCTCGTGGGAGGCTTGGGCACGGGGGGCACCATCAGCGGTGTCGGCAAGTTCTTGAAAGAGAAGGACCCGAACGTCCGCGTGGTGGGAGCGGACCCGGAGGGCTCCCTGTTCAAGGCCTTCAAGGAAGGACGTTTCGACGAGGAAGGCTCGGTCTACAAGGTCGAGGGCATCGGGCAGGACAAGCTGCCTGAAACCGCGTGGTTGGACTACATCGATGAGTTCCGCACGGTCAGCGACAAGGACTCGTTCAACGTGGCCAGGCAGCTCGCCCGCCGTGAGGGGCTCTTTGTGGGTGGAAGCTCCGGAACGGCCACCAAGATCGCTCTGGACTTGGGTCGTGAGCTGGACGACCCCGACAAGGTGGTCCTCGTGATCCTCACGGACACGGGGGAGCGCTATCTTTCCAAGTTCCACAACGACGAATGGATGCGGGAGAATCGCTTCCTCGACGAGGCCGCGGGCGATGTCCGCCACCTGTTGCTCCAGAAAACACCCGCCGCCCGTACCCTCGTGTCCTGCACTTCCACGGACACGCTGAAGCAATCACTGGATCTCATGGCGCGCCACAACGTGTCTCAACTCCCGGTGATCGACCACGGGGAGTCCGTGGGATCGGTCCGCGAAAGCAAGATCATGGCTCAGGTCATCGAAAAGTCCGTCCAACTGGAGGATCCGGTGGCCACGGCGATGGACCCGCCTTTCCCCGTGGTGGGAGCCAACGAGAGCGTGGAATACGTGAGTCGGCTGCTGGGGCGTGACAACCCGGCGCTTCTCGTGCGGGTGGGATCTGAGTTGACGGGGATTCTCACCCGCTTCGACGTGATCCAGGCGATGAATTCCTGAGGCGAGGCCGGCCCGGAGAACGCCGGACCTCTCGGAGAATCAGGCGCCCCCGGTCTCGGCCCCCAACTCGTCGGCGCCGGTGCGGGGAGAGTCTCCGAAGTTCTGTTCAGGTGAGGTCTTGGGTGCCTCGTTCTCCGTGGCGGCCGGGGCATTCTCGGCGGCCTTGCGGGCTTCGTCCGCCGCCTGCACCCGTTCTTTCATAAGCCGTCCGGCCTTGAAATGGACGACGGACTTGGCGGGCACATCCACCCGGACACCGGTCCTGGGATTACGCGCCTTGCGGGCCGCTCGAGTCTTGATTTCGAAAACGCCGAACTCTCGAAACTCCAAACGGTTGCCCTTCGCCAGCTCGTCGATGATCTCGTCGATGAAGTTCTGGATGATCCGTTTGATCACCACCTTCTTCAGCCCGGTCTTCTCCGAGATCCGATAGGCCAGCTCTTTCTTCGTGACGGTACCCATGTGCAGCCCTCCGGTCACCTCCGCATGCCCCAAGCTCGAACGGGTCAAGTTCGTAAGCCCTTGGCAGGACGCACACTATACAACACCCAGCGCCTCCGGATCAATCGACATTCGAAAAAGGCACAGCTCGCGACCGTGGGGAGCGACGGAGTTGAGGACCATGATTCATAGAATACATGAAGAAAAAACCAACACGCCTCGTCAATCGAGCCCCGCCTCGGCCCGCTGGAGGTGCTCATGAGCGTCCTCCGAACTCCCCGCTCGCAGAAGCCCTTCCCTGAAGGACATTTGCGAAAAAAGCCTCGCGGCGCGAGCCAGAAGAGTGAGGTGCAGCCGGCGGGATGCGTCTCCGTCCTCCAAGACGAGAAGAAGAACGAAATGAGTGGGCGCGCCGTCCAGGCTCTCGAAGTCCACGCCGTCGGAACATACGGCCAGGGCGCCGCACGGTGGAATGGGAACCGACACCAACCCATGAGGAACGGCCAGACCCTGGTCGAAAGCGGTGCTCATGGAGCGCTCCCGTTCGACCACCGCCTGCAACACGGCCCGATGCCGGACGTCCTGGCCGTCCATGGAGCGGGTCACCAGCCCGACGAGGGACTCGATCAGGCTCCACTTGTCGGAGACCCCGGAGGCGAGCAAAACCCTCTCCGGCGGGATGAGACGGCTGAGCTTCACGGCTTCGGTTCGTACCCCCACGCTTTATCTCGAGTTTCCGGTCGCAACCACCGATGAAGAATGTGGAAGAATACCCACCCCGGGGTCCCGCGGGCAAATGGGGAATATCCGGTCCTCTTGCACGTCAAGGGAACGCTGGGATCGAGGGCGGCCATCGACCGGCGAGACTGCGAATGAAAGACGGGGGCCGGGACGGCTCGGTTTCATGCTCGAGTCGAGTTAGAATCGCCCTTCGAAAGGGACCGGAAGTTGTGGAGAGATCCTGAGATGAGTCAACGACCTGGGCGGAGTCTCCTGGCCTTGGCGGCCTTCATGCTGGTGGCCGTCACGTCGACCGTTCTCGCCCAAGACGGCGAGAAGGAAGGGCCCCAGCCCATTCGCAAGGACGCGAACAACATGATCACTTTCCGGCTCCAGCCGGAGGGCGTGCCACTCGAAAAGTTCGTCGCTTCGGCCTCGGTCATCACGGGAAAGACCTTCGTCTTCGATCCGCGACGTCTGAGCGGCAAAGTGATCAATATGATCGGCACGAAGAAGGTGGCCGAGGAGGACGTGTTTTCCTTCCTTCAGGTGCTCTTCTTCGCCCACGACCTTGCCGTTCTCCCCATCGGGCCTCCCGAGACGGAAGTGCTCCTCATCGAGGACATCAAGACCTCTCAGTCGCTGAAGGATCGAGCGAAGTTCGTCACCCTGGACGAGCTGGAGACGCGACGAAGGAGAGTCGGAGAAATCCTCGCGGTCACGATCCCACTCAAGTATATCCCGGTCGAGAAGGCTCAACGCGCCCTCACCAACATCATCCAGGAGCACCGCGCCGGCTTCGTCCAGACCATCGAAGAGGCGAATTCGCTGCTCATCGTCAACTTCGCTCCCAAGGTCTGGACCATGTACCAGATCCTGAAGGCCATGGACGTCCCCGTCGAAGCCAACGAGCTGAAGTTCGAGAAGATCGCGTTGGAGTACCACGTCGCGGAGGAGCTGGGCCCCATCATCGAGAGTCTCATGGAGGCCCGCACCGATATCTCATCGAGCGGTGGCGCCCCCTCGCCCGGCCGAGGACGTCCCGCGCGGCCGTCTTCTTCCGGAAACACCACGCCGGCTCCGAAGATCATCCCAGACCCCCGGACCAATTCCCTTCTGGTCTACGCCATCGACGACTACATGACGGAGATCAAGAATCTCGTCGCCGACCTGGACGTGGAGGTGACGGAGCCCAACAGCAACATCCACATCTACGAACTCAAGAACACGAATGCCGAGGACATCCAGGACGTCCTCACCCAACTCCTGCAGGGCACCGGCGGCCGAAGCGTGCGACCGACGGGCGCGGGCGGGAGCCGCGGCCGCAACTCCAGCGCGGGACGCGGCGGACTGGGTCAGACGAGCAACCCCGACGAAGTCAACATCGTGGCCGACCCCAACACGAACTCGCTTCTCATCACGGCCACGAAGGCCCGCTTCGAAGAACTCGCGGAAATCATCACGCGGCTGGATCAACGACGGCCTCAAGTGCTCGTCCAAGCCGCCATCGCCGAGTTGACCAGCACCGACCTTCAGAATATCGGCGTCGAGTTGGCGCAGGTGGAAGGCGGCGGCGCCGAGACACGCCTTTTCGGCGCGACGGCGTTCGGCCTGTCCACCATCGACACGCGACAAAACGTTCTGGGCGGCGGTACGACGGGCGGCGACGGAACGGGAACTGGCGGCGGAACCACGGGTGGAACGACATCGTCCACCGACCAGTTCTTCAGCGACCTCATTCGCGTCCCCAACCTGGACGCTCAAGGGCTCGTGGGCGGCATCTTCCGGAATTTCGTGGAAGTGCCCATCCTGGTCCAACTCTTCAAGCAGGTCATCAGCGGCAACTTGGTGAGCGTGCCGTCGATCATGGTGAATGACAACCAGGAGGCCCATATCACGATCGGAACGGAGGTTCCGACGACTTCGGTGAACCAGGGCCAGTTCTCGGATCAGGTGTCCTTCCAGGGTTACCAGGAGGCCAACCTGGAGATGCTCATCTCGCCCACGATTTCCAACGACAACTACCTGCGGCTCGACATCGAGATCACGATCCAGGCCTTCACCGGAGCCCAGGCCTCGTTCCAGGTCCCGCCACCGAGAACCACGCGCAGCATCGTGACCAGCGTCACCGTTCAGAGCGGGCGCACCGTCGTCATCGGCGGGCTCACGACGGACAACTATCGGGAAACGCTGACGGGGGTTCCTTTCCTCTCCGACATCCCCGTGCTGGGAGAACTCTTCAAGAGCACATCGGAGAGCCGCGAGAAGACCACGCTTTACGTCTTCATCACTCCGACGATCCTCTCGGACTTCGAGGCTTTGGAAAAGATTTCCTACGATCGCAAACTGGAGATTGCGAAGCTCGACGGCCAGATCCACATTGTCGATCCCAACTTCCGTGAAATCGACCTGGACGACGAAGAGCTGAGCATCGAAGACATCGAATCGACGGGCCTGATCGACCTGCCCAAGTATCGGCCGAGCGTCGCCATCGAGGGACCGCAGCCTCCGCCCCGCATGAATGCGGACGGCGTCCCGGCGAAACCTCCGGTGACCACCCCCCAGTCGAAACCCCGGCAGCAAGATGAGGGCGCCGATTCGTCGAAGAAGACAACGGGAGGCGAAGGGGCCCGAACCCCTGGTAGCCGACGCCCGGGAGAACGTCCGCGCAGGGCAACCATGACGGGTTCCTGAATTCCCGGCCCGGTGGACGTATAGAGACCCAGAGAATCCGCCGCCGCCCGATTCGGGCGGGCGGCGAGTTTCTCGTTGGAGCGGCGCTCATGGAGACAGCCGCGGGAGAGAACGCAGGTGAACACTCAGATTCTCGAAATCCTCGAGGCATCCGGAAAGCTCGACGAGAAAACCCTGCAGGACTGCCTCCGCATGGAGAAGGAAACGGGGCAGAGCCTCGATAAGATCGTCCTTCGCCGCGGCATCCTGACGGAGGAAGACTTCAACCGAGCCTACGCCGGACATGCCGAACTGCCTTGGATGGATTCTCTGCACGACGTCACCGTCCCGGAAGTCTTCACGGACCGCGTTCCTCAGCAATTCGCTCGCAACTACAACCTGATCGGGGTCTCCGCGGACGAGTCCTCCTGCCAAGTCGCGACCTGCCGGCCCCTCGACGTCTACCCCCTCGATGATCTGGCCTCGATGCTCGAGCTGGAAATCGAACCCGTCGTGGCGCCCCGCCAGGAAATCACGGCACTCATCAACCGGGCCTATCGACAGCACAACGAGGTCGTCGACGAGGTCATCGACGACCTGAGCCCCGACAACTTCGACGAGATCGCCAATCTCGTCTCGGAGTCGGAGGACCTGTTGAACGTGGCCAATCGGGCCCCGATCATCCGGCTCGTCAACATGATCCTCTTCCAGGCTTTGAAGATGCGGGCGTCGGACGTCCACATTCAGCCCTACGAAGACAAAGTCCAGATTCGCTACCGGATCGACGGCATCCTGTACGACCAGGAGTCTCCGCCGAAGAGCGTCCAGGAAGCCATCATCTCCCGTATCAAGGTCATGGGAAAGATGGATATCGCCGAGCGTCGCATTCCTCAGGACGGGCGGGCCACCATCAAAATCGGCGACTCCGAAGTGGACGTTCGTATCTCCTCCGTGCCGACGAATCACGGGGAGCGCATCGTGATGCGTCTGCTGGACAAGAGTGCTGGCATCTTCGAGCTGGCGCAGCTCGGCATGAATCCCGAGCAGAAGCGGCTGATGGAGCAGCTCATCCATCTGTCCCATGGCATCGTCTTCGTTACGGGGCCGACCGGCTCCGGAAAGTCCACCACCCTCTATGCCGTACTCTCGGAGATCAACTCATCGGAAAAGAACGTGATCACCATCGAGGATCCGATCGAGTACCACCTCGCCGGCATCAGCCAGATTCAAGTCAGCGAGAAGAAGGGACTCACCTTCGCCGCCGGCCTGCGATCCCTTCTCCGTCAGGACCCGGACATCATGATGGTGGGTGAGGTCCGCGACGAGGAGACGGCCCGCATTTCCATTCAGGCCGCTTTGACGGGCCACTTGGTCTTCTCCACGCTTCACACCAACGATGCCCCCGGCGCCGTCACGCGTATGCTCGACATCGGCGTGGAGCCCTTCCTCGTAGCCTCTTCCCTCGTCATGGTCATCGCCCAGCGCCTCGTGCGCCGCATCTGCCCCGACTGCAAAGAATGGGTGCGCCCGGACGAGAAGGACATGAAAGAGCTGAGGTTGCTGAAGATCGCCCCCGACCAGCTGAAAGACGGCATGCTCCCCCGCGGACGAGGCTGCGACATGTGCTACGGGACGGGATACGCAGGGCGGGTCGCGATCTACGAGATGCTTCCCCTCGAGGAAGAGATCAAGAGTCTCGTCGTCGAACGCGCCAATGCGACGCAGATCAAACGCGCAGCCATGAAGAACGGGATGCGTACCCTGCGTCAAGACGGCATCGACAAGGTCAAGAGCGGGATGACCACACTTTCCGAAGTGCTGCGCGTGACGCAGCTCGACATCGAGTAGCTTCATGCCCATTTTCGAATACAAGGCGTTCGACGAAAACGGATCTCAGCGCGTCGGCATCGTGGACGCCGACTCACCCGCCGCGGCGCGTCTCAAGTTGCGCGCGGATCGCATCCACGTCTTCGAGATCGAGGAACTGAAGGAGGGAAAGACCTCCGCCGGCGGACGAAAGTTCCGGCTGCGCCGAGGCGCCGTCGGCGAACTCGCCATCGTCACGCGGCAATTCGCGACGTTGCTCAACGCGGGCATTCCGGTCGTCGATGCCTTGAAAGCCCTCATCGACCAGGTCGAAAGCCGGGACATGGAGCAGGTCTTCCGGGACGTCCGTGAGAAGGTCAGCCAGGGCAAGACCATCGGCGAAGCCATGGCGTCTCACCCGGCCTTCTTCAGCGAACTCTACGTCAACATGATCAAGGCCGGGGAGGCCTCCGGCAACCTGGACGTCATCATGATCCGGCTGGCGGACTACCTGCAGAAGCAGAATCGCGTCCGCAACAAGGTGGGAAGCGCGCTCGCCTATCCCATCGTGATGATCGCGGTGGGTGCCGTGGTGGTCACCGTCCTGCTGACCGTCGTGGTCCCCAAGATTCAGGACATTTTCCGCGAGACCGATCGCGCACTGCCCGACATCACGAAAATCCTCATCGCCGTCTCGGAGTTCATGGTGAGCTGGTGGTGGGCTCTTCTGGCTGGCCTCGTCGCCGCCGTCGCCGTGTTCAAGGCTTGGGCGCGAACCGAAGAGGGCCGGATGCGCTGGGATGCCATCAAGCTGAAGATGCCGATTTTCGGCATGCTCTACCGGAAACAGTCCATCGCACGATTCGCCACCACCATGGCCACCCTACTGCAGTCCGGCCTGCCGGTTCTCCAGGCGCTCAAGATCGTCCAGAAAGTCATTCAGAACAAGGTGATGGCGCGAACCATCACCGAGATTCACGACTCCATCGTTGAGGGCTCCGACATCGCCACCCCCCTCTCGAAGAGCGGGGTTTTCCCTCCCATGGTGGGCTACATGATCGCGACGGGTGAGCAATCCGGACAATTGGAAGATATTCTGTATAAGGTCGCCGAGGCTTACGATGAGGAGGTCGATGTGGCCACTCAGAAAATGACCTCGGTCATGGAGCCGTTGATCATCGTCGTACTCGCCGTGATCGTCGGCTTCATCGTCATGTCGATCGTCATGCCCATGATCGAAATGAGCGGCATGGCCTGATCGAAAAACTGGAAAACCGTCGCCGGGTCACGACCTTCGGCGTCGTCTCAGACCCCGGTGATCACTTTGAGAGAGAGCTCCATGAGCGAAAAGAATAAACAATCCGGTTTCACCCTCGTCGAAATCATGGTCGTGGTCGTCATCCTCGGCCTTCTGGCCGGGTTCGGCGCCGTGAAGTTCATGAACTACAAGAAGCGGGCGGACATCAAGATCGCCATGACCCAGTGTTCGAAACTCCGCGAGGCCATTGAGAGTTGGGCTTTGGACAACCCCTCGTCGGACGTCTCCGCCGACGACGTTTGGGATCGCATGATCGAAGACAAGCTCGTCAAGCGCAGGGACATCAAGGACCCTTGGGGTGAGGAGTACATCGTCCGCAAGGACGAGGACGACAACTTCTACGTCATCTCCAAGGGCAAAGACCGGTCCCAGGACACGGACGACGACATTTACGAGGACGGGCTGGCCAGCGAGCGAACGGGAGACTGGTGATTCGCGGATGACTCGGCACGAGCGGACAACTCTTCGGCGACACGGTGAAGCCTCCCAGGGTGGGTTCACTCTGCTCGAGTTGATGGTGGTGATCACGATCCTGGGCCTCACGGCGGGTTACGGTTTGGTCTCCTTCCGCGGTGTCACCGAGGAACAGAAACTACGCTCCACCGTGCGCGAGTTCATTGGCACCTATCGAGAGATGAGAGCCCGCGCCGCCCGCGATCGCCGGGAATGCTGGCTGGAATTCGACGTCGAGAACGGCCTGTGGCGCACACTCGTTTTCCCCCACCGTGATCTCATGGGCAACTACATCGACGTGGACGGCGAGCCGCTTCCCGATGAGGCCGTGGATCGCATTGAATCCAAGCCGTGGAACAAGCTCGAGAACGGGATCTTCTTCAAGGACGTGATGGCGCCCGGGCCGTCGGGCAATGAGCTGTTTGATCAGACCTACTGGATTCGTTTTCGATCCGACGGAACGATCCCACCCCACATCATCCACTTCGTCACGAAGGGAGGCCTCGAGGTCTCTCTCCAGGTCGAGGAGATCACCGGAACGGTGGATCTCATCGACGGCTATGCGGAACTCTATAGCCCTCAGGAGTCGGAGTTCCAGAATATGGCCGCCGGGGAGGGGCAATAGTCGACATGAGAACCATGGCCGGACGCAACTCAGAGGGCGGCTTCACCTTGCTGGAGGTCATGGTGGCCTTCGTCATCCTGACGGCGAGCGCCGTGCCCCTGCTCATCGCCCTGGCCGATAGCCAACGCCGCGTCTTCGACTCGCGCGTCAAGCGCACCATGAAGCAGCTCATGGAGTACAAGCTCTCCCACGTCCTGTTGGATCGTCCCGCCGAGGACCAAGAGCCCATTTACGTGGACGGCGCCGAAGGGAACTTCGGCGAGGAGTTCGCGGCGATGGATCCCCAGGAGAAGAGCTACTGGTTCTCCGACGAGATGTACTTCTACTCCTTCCGCATCGACTCGGAGGAGATCGACCTGGGGTTGGGAGGCGGCTTGACGGGAGAGGAAGGAGGCGAGGGCGGACAGCCACCGGAACCGCCCCCCGCGGACCCAGGAGCCGACCCTGCCGGAGACCCCTTCGGACTGGGCGAGGGACAGGAGGAAGACCTGGGGCAGCTCCGTTACCGCGTCACGCTGACCATCCTCTACCATCCGGGGAACGCGAACTTCGACCAACACATGAGCACGGTCGTCTACGTCAAGCATCCCCACCAAGAAGAGACCATGTCCGGGCCCGAACTCCAAGGCGGCCAAGCCAACACGCTGGGCGCCGGTGAAGCGAGCGCCGGCGGCTCCAACGCGGGAGCCGGGGGAAGTGGAGCGGGTGGGGGTGGAGCGAGGACCGATTCCGGGAGCAAAGACCGATGAGGCGGCGCGAAGAGACATCGGGTTTCACGCTCATTGAACTCATGATCGCCATCACGATCAGCGCCATGGTGTTCCTGGGCATCTTCGGCGTCATCCGTTCCGGAATCAACACGCAGATGTTCGTGCGCGAGATGAGCGACGCAGGGCGACAGGGCCCCGCCATCTTGCAGCAGATCACCGCCGACCTGCACAACGCCGCCTTCTACAACTTCAAGGACAACCTCTTCTTCGTGGGCAAACCCCTCGAAGTCGGAGGCGACAACCGCGCCGACCAGTTGCACTTCATCACCCACCGCGGATCCTTGGTCGCGGACCCGGCGATCTCGGATCAGGAGGACGTCCTGGCGCCGATCGCCGAGGTGAGCTGGATGCTCCGCAAGGGCCGCGAGGGATTCCTCGAACTCGTGCGTCGAGAACAACCCTACGTGGACGACCACCCCTTCTCGGGGGGGTATCTGCGCCTGATCTCGGATCGCGTCATCAGCTTTCGAGTCCAGTATACGGGTTGGAACCTGGGATACGGCGAGGACGAGGAGGAGAACGCCTCCACGAACGGTGAAGGCAACGGCGAGGACTCCGAGGAAGACGACACTCTCGTCTGGGAAGACGAATGGGACTCCTCCAAGAAGGGCTGTCTCCCCTCGGCCATCAAGATCGAGCTCGTGATCTCCCCGGACGTCGATCCCGACGTCATGAAGCGCATGCGCCGGGACAACCGCATCGCCAATTTGGATCGATCCTACTTCGACATCGTCCTGCTCCCCCAGTTCCGAGAGGACGTCATCACGGTGAGGGAAACCGCCGACTGGGACGGAGACCATCCCATTCCCACGAATCAGGGGACGGTGGGCGCCAACGCCGCGAGAGGGCGAGGCCGCGGCAACGGTCCCCAATCGGGCACCGCCGGCGGAGCCCGCGGACAGGGCACGGGGAACCAAGGACGCGGGAATCAACCGGGAAACAACGCCGGAGCGAACTTCCTGAACCAGCTCCGCGGTTCCGGGCGCAATACGGGAAGCAACCCGTTCCTCAACCAACTCCAGGGCGGCAACCGTCGCCGCTGATGTCGCCCCCCGGAGCACTCAAGCGCCCATTTACGCGCGGGGTTCCAGCACTTCCTTTCCACCCATGTAGGGCCGAAGAGCCTTCGGGATCCGAATGGAACCGTCCGCTTGCTGGTGATTCTCCAGCAGGGGGATAAGAACCCGCGGCGAGGCAATCACCGTGTTGTTCAGGGTGTGGCAGATGTGCACCTTGCCGTCAGCGTCCCGATAGCGGAGGTTCAGACGACGTGCCTGGAAATCGTGGAATCGGCTGGCGGAATGGGTCTCCGAATAGCTGTTCCGCGATGGCATCCACGTCTCGATATCGAACTTCCGAATCTGTCCCCGACCAAGGTCGCCGCCGCAGACATCCACCACCCGGTAGGGAAGCTCCAACATCTGCAGCACCTCCTCCGAGTTCCGCAGGATTTGGTCGTGGAATTCCACGGACTTAGCCTCGTCGTTCTCGCAGACGATGACCTGTTCGATCTTTTGAAACTGGTGAATGCGGTAGAGGCCCCGCGTATCGCGGCCCGCCGCCCCGGCTTCCCGGCGATAGCAGTTCGACCACCCGACCATGCGTAGGGGCAGTTCGGCGGCGTCGAGAATCTCGCCGCGACGGTAAGAGGTCAGGGGCACCTCCGCCGTTCCGATGAGGTAGAGTTCGTCCTTTTCGGTGCAGTAGGCCTGTTCTTCCCCGCCGGGGAAGTAGGCGGTCCCCGCCATGGCTTCGTATCGAACCAGGTGCGGGACCAACATGGGGGTAAACCCCTTGGACACCATGTGATCGAGGGCCAATCGGAGGACCCCCAGTTCCAAGAGCGCTCCCGCATTCTTCAAAAAATAGGTCCGACTTCCGGCGATGCGAGCCGCTCTCTCGAAATCGAACAGGTCGTGCATGCGTCCCAGTTCGAGATGATCCTTGGCCTCGAAGGGAAACTGCACGGGCTCGCCGTGGCGACGGAGTTCCACGTTCTCGGCGTCATCCTTCCCTTCGGGGACCTCGGGCGCCGGAGGATTCGGGACCTCGAAGAGCAGTTTCTGCAGCTCCTCGTCCAGGACGCGAATCTCGGCGTCCATCGCCTTTTGCTCGTCGCCCAGTCGCTTCAGATCTTGGAGAGCGCGAGCCTTCTCTTCCCCGTCCAGTCCGGGGATCTCCTTGCTTCGGCGCTTCTGCTCAGCCTTCTTGGCCTCGGCTTCCGTCTTGATGGCGCGGATACGCCGGTCCAACTCCAGGATTCGGTCGACGTCGCAGGGGATGTGCTTTTTGCGGGCCCCATCCTTGATGACGTCCGGGTGCTGGCGGATGAATTTCAGATCGAGCATCGGTTTTTTCCCGGCTGAATGATCTTGGCGGCGCGGTCGAGGAAGAGTTCCAAACCCTGCTCTTCTCGCGGCCCGAGAGTGTATCGTATGGATCGTTCCAAGTAGTCGCGCCCCTGGGAGGGGTCGCATCCGTGGTCTTCCGACCACGCTTCGGCTTCGGCGCGGATGGATTGGCGCCCCACTTCGAGTGCACGGCGAAACCTCTCCTTCAACCACGGCTCGCGTGCGAGCAAGTCTCGCTTCAAACCCCACACCGCGAACACGAAGGGGAGCCCCGTCACCCGCGTCCACTCCTCCGCCAAGTCCCAAGTGCGCCAACCCGCGGGCCTCCCCATGCGGAGGGCAAGATCACCGATGACGAGGATGGCGTCGAAGTCGCCCCCCCGAAGCGCCTCATCCGGGTTCCTCTCCTCCATCCGGCATCCTTCCACGCCGTCCTTTCCCAGCTTGTCCTCGATGAGCAAGCGCGTGAGGGCCTGAGAACTGCGGGAATGGGGGTCGAGGGCCAGGCGTGCTTCGCCTCTTCGCGCTTTCTCGAAGAAGTCGGGGCGCCAGTGGAGAAACACGCTGGCGACCGGCCCCTCGGCAGCGATGGCGAGCCCAGGCAGCCACGTCAAGGAGGGATCGTCGAGAAGAGCCACGGCGGGAACGAGTCCCACATCGACAGATCCGCCCAGAAGCGCGCCGGCCACCAGCGCCGGCGGCATCGTGACGACGCACAACCTGGGATCGGTGGCGAGATCCCCCAGCAAGGGGCGGGCATTCAAATAGGACACGGCGCCGACGTTCAGGGTCAAGGGGCTTCTCCTTCAGGGCGGGGAAGCATAGAAAAACCGGAGGCGTCGCGCCACGACAGGCCTCCGGATCGTACTTTCCTATTCGACCTTGAACCAATCGGACTCGATGTGTCCGAGAACACTGTGCTCAGCCGTCAGCTTGGCGAACAGCTCGCCTCGGGCGGGAACGTTCTTGATGATCTTGCTCTCGGGCAAGAACAGGTCGGCCACGGTGAATTCACCGCTTCCGGGATGAGGTTTCATGGTCGCGGAGGCCACCTTGGGGCCGTCCTTCGAACCCTTGCGAATGGTCACCTCGACGGTCAGTCGGTCCGCGAGGAAGTTGTAGTATTCCTCGCCAAAATTCCCGTAGACCCGAATCTCCTTGCCCACGGCCTTGAGAGTGCCCCGCTTCTCGCCCCGTTCCACCTTGCCGAGCATCCAAAAGCCCTTCTTGCCGGCCCCGCCCAACTTCCAAACGTTGAGCCGCCCCGTGGAGACCTGGAAGTCGCCCGCGCGACCCGGACCGATCAGAATCGTCTTCTTCCCCTTCTTGTCGAGCACGAAGACGCCCTTGTGGATGCGCCACCGCCCGGCCGGAATCCACAGAGGCTTGTCGATCGCATTCATGAGATCGATGTAGGCCTCGGTGTTCTCACCGGAGCCTCGAGCGAA
>DRQF01000135.1 GCA_011369445.1 Planctomycetota bacterium
ACAGGGCCAACAATTCATGCGCTGGCAAGCTCTTGTCGAGGTCGGCCGAGGCGAGGAGGTGCTGAAGGATCTGGAAACCGACCTGTCGGTTCTGACCAAGGCCACGCGCAGCCAGGGGGTCGAGCGTTTCTATGCATCCCAGCTTTTGGCTCGGTTGGCGGGCAAGAAATGGCGGACGAAATTCCTTGCGCTCGTCAAGGCGGCTGTGCAAGAGGCCCCCGATGACCGGAACCTCGCGGACTTCTACTTGAACCAATTGGCCAGCGCCGGAGGCAAGGCGTATGAGGACTTCATCAGGGAAGGGCTTCGCAAGAACCCAGAGGACGTGCCCCTTCTTTCCCGTCTACTGAGCCTGGAACGCCGTCGGGGGAACCAGGTCGAGGTGGCGCGGATTCTCGAGCGCCTCGTCGCTTTGAAGCCCGAGAACAAGGCGTACAAGAATCAACTGGTCTCCGCCTATCTCGCCCTCCGCCGCCCTCTCGCCGCCAAGGCTCTTCGAGAGTCCCTGAAGAAGGAAGAGAAGAAGCCGGAGGCGCCCAATGGCGTGGCTATGTCGGGGACGATCCTCGGCGCGAGTGGAGCCGTCATCTCGTCGTCCGCGATCATCGCCTCGGGTGGAGCCATGATCGTGATTTCCTCCGGCGCGGCGGGGCAGGAGAAGGGCGCCTACGGTGAGATCAAGAGCCTCCTTGAAAAGGGCGAGAAGAACGCGGCCCGCGCGGCACTCCGAAAGCTCTGGCGGCGCCTGGGCGAGACGTCTCGATATCCCCGGCCGCTCAGTTTCGTCCTGCGATGGACCCCCCAGGGCGGAAGGACGAGCGTGAACGGACAGGCGTCCAAGAAGCAACCTCGTACGCTCCTCGGCGCGTTGGCGAAGGACGCGGATTTCATTCCGAATGAAGCGCGCAAGCTTCTTCTTTTCCTCGAGGACGAAAAGACGCCGACGCCCGAATGGTTTCGGAGTGAACTTCTCGACTTGGTCCTCCCCAAGACCCCGGAGGAGAGGTCTCGGCTCCTGAAGGAGTTGGAGAAGGGAATCCGCGACGGGTCGGCGGGAGACCTCGCCGTGGACGAGGTCTTCATCCTCTTGGAAGACGAGCAGGTCACCAATGATGATCGCAAGCGTGTCATCCGCTGGCTCCTTTCGCGGCCCAGTGTCCCCGGAGCTCGCCGGATTCGCGGGCTTGCCAGGGGATTGGCAGCGGATGGTCAGCGCGACGCCGCACGGAGACTCTATCGGTTGGCGGCCGTCCTCGCCTCCGTGTCCGAAAACGGGGGATACCTTTCGTCAGTCCAGTCCTGGCGGGAACTCCTCGCGGAGGTTGAGAAGAACCTCGGGGAGTCCCTCGGACCGAAGACGGTCCTGGCCATGGTGAAGGATCTGAGGCCGTCCGACTACCGCGTCGGTTCTTGGATGCGGATTGCCCTCGACACCTGGGAACGCCTGCTCGACCGGGACGAGGCGAGGGAGAAGGCTCTCGCCTTGGTGGAGGAGTTGGGCGACAACGATCGGGCTCGGTGGGCCGTGGACAACTCTCGTTCCCAGGTTGCACGGATGTGTCTCGCCGACGGAGATGCCGAAAAGGCCTGCGAGATCCTTGCCCCTTGGCTGTGCGAAGGCGTCGCCGCCGAATCGGGGAGCACGAACTTGACGGTGAGCGCGGGAACGGTGCGCAGAATCTTGACTCAGACTCTCCGTCCGGCTGTTGGCGGCGCCGACAAGGCGCTTTCGCCCTCCGTCCTGGCTGTTTTCTATCGACGACTTCGACGTTGGCACGAGGAGGGCCGTCTTCTCGAGCCCGAGGCGGTCTTCCGCGTCCTCGCCTCACACTGGGCGCGCGCCAAGAAACGTGACGACGAAGCGGCTGCCGACTTGGCGGATCTCCTGGCCTCCCTCCAGACGGACGACAGGAATCTGCTGAAAGCGGGAATCTCCCTCGACCGTGCCATCGGTCGAGACGACCGGGCCTATGCCACGGAATCACGCCTCCTGAGCGACCATGTCCTGCCCATCAAGGACTATCCTCGGCACCTGAAGGAAGCGGCCCGGATGGAAGGAATCGAGGTCGCCTTCCTCTTGGGTCTCGGCATGGCGGGTGAGACGCACCATCCCGAGGTCTTGAGCGAGGTGGCCGAATTGGCTCGTGTGCTCGATGTGCCTGACATCGCTTCCCATTTCGAACGACTCCGCGAACGTGTCGCGGCTCAGGAAGAGGCGGATAGGGCCCGCGCCGAGGAGGTCAAGAAGAAAGCCAAGGCCGCGAAGAAGCCCTGAGCTTTTCTCCTCGTGAGGCGATCTCGGGTAATCTGGAGATCATGAACGAGAACGACGACGTCCGCAGTGATTCGGCTGCCGAATTGGGTTTCATCCCCTACGACCCGCCAAGGATCTCCGCCGAGGAGGGGCTTGCGCGCGGCCGGGAGTTCTTTCGTCTGATGGATGGGCGTCGCAGCGTCCGGCACTTCTCGGACCGCGACGTGCCCCGAGACATGATCGCCTGGGCGATCCGTACCGCCTCGACGGCGCCGTCTGGCGCTCACCGTCAGCCTTGGCGTTTCGTTGCCGTGAGCGACCCTCTCACAAAGAGGGCGATTCGCGAGGCTGCTGAGGAAGAGGAACGGAAGAGTTACGACAGCCGCATGCCGCCGGAGTGGCTGGAGGCCCTCCGTCCCCTCGGTACGGATTGGCGCAAACCGTTCCTCGAAGTCGTCCCCTGGATCGTCGTGTTGTTCGAGGAGAAGCACGGGGTGAAGGCTGACGGGAGCTTGCGAAAGAACTACTACGTCAAGGAGAGCGTGGGCATTGCAGCAGGCCTTTTCATTGCGGCCCTCCACTCCATGGGGCTGGCCACTTTGACCCATACCCCCAGTCCGATGGGGTTTCTCCGGGAGATTCTGAAACGGCCGGACAACGAACGCCCCTTCATCTTGTTTCCGATCGGCTACCCGGCGGAGGGTTGCCAGGTCCCCAACCTGCGCCGCAAGCCCCTCGAAGACATCGCCGTCTGGGATCCCAACTAATTCTCGTTCGCGGCGCGTCTTCTTCGGGAGAGTATTGCGGACCGGCGACTTCCGTCCCCACTGGTGGGCCCGCTGTTTTTTTCTCACGGAGGCACGAAGAAAAGCCCGGGGAACGGGGCGGCAGCGCGTCAGGCCCTCCGTGCCTTTGCGCCTCCGTGAGAGGTTTTTCTGCTGGAGTCGGGACGTCCCCGTCCCGCGAACGTCGGGAGCTGGTCCTTGCCGTGTGGCGTCACGTGAAGGCTGAAGCCTCCGCTCCCAAGCCCGCCGCCACGGAGAGATGAGGAGAGGGCGTCAGTTGCCCTCTTCGTCTTCCTTGGGCGGCTGCCAGGTATCCTGGACCTTGTTCCACCACCTCCACCAGCGCTTGACCGCTTGCTTGCGGGTCAAGATGGCGCCCTGCTTGTCCTTTTCCGAGTCGGGCGAGTGAAAGATCTGGAAGGCCTCCGATTCCCAGATGTCGTCTTTTCCCGTGATCCATTTCAGGGAGTCCACCATCTGGAATCCTCGTTTGGAGTCGTCGGGATCGGAGACGTCGAGTTCCAAAAGCCCGTTGATCAGCACCGGGATGGCGGCCCGGGGGTGGGTGGTCAGTTTGTCCTTGGCGATGCCGAGGGCGCGGGTGGCATTCAGGTCCTTCAGGACCTCGAGTTGCTTCTTGGCCTCGTCGAAGTCCGCTTGCGCGACGCCTTTCGGAAGACCGAAGGGGGTCAACGCAGCTTTTCTCGAGGAGGCCTTCTTCTTCTTCTCGGGCGTCTTCGCGGGTTCCTTCTTGGCGGCGAGTTTTTCCTCACTGGGGTCGGGGACGGGAACCGCGTCTTCCGTTCCCGCCGTCTCGTCCGTGATGTCATCGAGGCCCGATGTGGGCGCCCCGGCCTTCTTCTTAGCCACCTGCCCCTTGTCGGCGGATTCGGGTTCCGGCCGATTCATCATGTAAACCACGAGGACTGTCATGACGACGAGAAAACCCGCGATGCTGCCCCACAGCAAGGCCGGGGAGACGCCTTGAGAGGGGTGGTGGTGCCGATGACTGGCGTGCCGGTGATCCGGTTCCGGCGCGGCGTGGCCCTGGCGCCGACGTGAAGCGGTTTTCCGGCGCGCGGGGGCTTTATGTCGGCGAGCTGGCTTGGTTGCGGCCGGCTCGGACGGACCGGCGTCTCCGCCGGAGTGCTTCTGCTGACGCGCACGGATCTTGTCGGCCCAGTCGGGGCCGAGGATCTTGTCGAGAACGAGGATCATCCCGCAGCCGGGGCAGGTGGTCTTGTGGTCCTTCAGCGACTTGATCGGGGCGGGGGTGCCGCATTCGGGGCATTTGATTTTCATGCTCGGGAGCCTCGTTTTCAGTCTACTCGTTGTCGGAGCCGTCGTCTTCCTCTGCGGCTTCTTCCAGTTTTTGGATCTCGGCCGCACGATCCCACTTGGGACCGAAGACCTTCCACCAGCCGAACCAGCGGCGAATGGCGCGGACGCGTTCCTCAGGGGTTGCGCGCACCATGCCGCCCCGGCCCATGCCGAGGCTCGTGGTCCCGGGGCCGTAGCCGAATTCCTTGAACGTGATCTCTCGTAAGACCTGGACCAGGAGCCAGGCTTTGGAGATGTCCGCCTGGTCGTCCTTGTGGTTGAGGGGGGCTAGAGCCGTGAGAATCCCTGGAATTGCGGGCTTTCCCAAATCGATGAGTTCCCGTCGGGCCTGGTCCCCCTCTCGTGGATGGCTGAGATCCAAGACCTTGTCGATCAACGACTGAACCTTTGTTCGCGTCGCCGCAGGGGTGTCCGCGAGCCACGGAACGGGAGCCGGGTCGGCCTCGGGCGGGCCCTTCGGTCCCCGTTTCTTCTTTTTCTTCTTCTTCTTCTTCACGATGTCGGCGCCGAAGTCCTTCTGCTTGGATCGGACCTTGAGGCCGTTCTTGACTTTCCCGTACTGCTCGTGGGCAAGACCCACGATTTTCCAAGCCTGTCGGTTCTGCGCGTCCTTGATCGGGTCGAAGTCTGGAAGCAACTCGGCCGTCACCGTGATGTCGAGCTTCTTCTTGCCGGTCTTGCGGTCTTCTACGGGGATGACGATCTTTCCGTAGTCCGCTTGCACATCCCAGTGGGAGAAGAGTCCGATCTTACCCGCCATGAGATCATCGAGGATGTTCTCCCGAATGAGTTGGATGTAGTCCGGGTCCATGACGCGAATGAGGAATCTCTGCCGAAGGGCTTCCTTGCCCGCCTCGTCGAGATTCGCGTACCGCTTTTCCGGGTCGATGCGGTTTTTCTCTTCAAGACGCGAGAAGAATTTGTCCCACCAGATGATCTTGTCGAGCGCATCCGCGTCCTCGTTCGCGAGGGCGATCATGAATCGCGTCGCGAGCCAGTAGGGGACTTGGCTTTCCTCGTCCGGTTTCGCCAGCCGATCATCCGGAATCGCCGACGTGAGAGCGTCCGTTCGATCCTTCGGCTTCGTTTCGATTTCGTCGTCACCGCCGGATGAAAGAGCGATGAACCCGAAGAGCAGGACGATGACGATGCCCCCGATGATGAGGGCCTGCGTGGCCATCTTGCTCTCCTGCTTCTCCTTGATTTCTCGGACCCGAACGCGAGGGTCCTTGGGCTTGCGACGACCGGTGCCGCGGCGAGTGGTCATATCGTGTGACGCTCCCTTGATTCGATGTTTGTGTCCGTGAAGTCAACGCCGGAGCAGCGTGAGCGTTCATATCGGTTCGCCCGGCGAACCGCGGGGGTGCGTGAGCTGCAAGAATCTATCATGACCGTGAGCCTCGCGCCCGCGCTTCGACCGTGACCTGTCCTCCATAGGGGACACATGGCCCCGATTCGTCCCGGGAATGGGACAGCAGGCGCCGGGCGGCTCCGGGAAGACGATGTGGGTGAGTGAGGCGTAAGGTGTGGATTCAAAACATCTTGTGATTCCAATGCTCCGTTGAATCCACAGTGCCATGGGCTGGCACGGCCTTTGATATGAAAGAGGAGCTGGGAGTTCCCGGGTCGGGAATCTCCCCGAGAAAGGTGGAGTCATGATCGGAACACTTCTCAAGAACGCGTTGCCCCTTCTTCTCCTGGTCGGCGGCCTCCTGGTCGGGGACTTGGAGGCACAGAGTCGCCGACGCCCCTCTCCGTCTCGCAGATCGACCGTGACGACCCCTCGCCGGCAAGCTCCCGTGCGCCGCGCGGCTCCGCGTCCGGCGCCCCGGCGCGCGGCTCCTCGTCCGGCGGCGCGACGGTCGGCGCCCCGGCACGCGGCGCCGCGGCGTTCCGCTTCCAGGCCTCAGGATCGCCGTCGCTCCACTCCGTCGCGCAGGCCATCCGTGTCGACGCCTCGCCGTGCCCCAACGCCCAGGGTTTC
>DRQF01000136.1 GCA_011369445.1 Planctomycetota bacterium
CGATGAGCTTCAATTCGGCAAGGCCCTCCTTGGCCTGAGTATTCTTGTAGAGCTTGCTGAGAGCGATCCGGATGCGTTTCTCGGGGACGGCCTCCTGGTCCTCGTGGCTGGACTTTCCCCGCAGAAGGGCTTTGGCCTTGACGGCCCAGGGCGTCGACCCAACGGAGAGGCGACGAAGGATCTGGATCGCCTTCTCGGTGCGTTTCAGCCTCCGGCAGAGCAGGGCCGCTTCGTAGAGGGCTTCCTCCCGCTTGGCCAGAGTGAGGGACCGATCCTCGGCTGCCTTCTCGTAGAGGGAAAGGGCGCCTTCGAGGTCCCCTTCCAGGGTGGCCGCCGCGTGGGCTTGGGCGAGGAGGCTCGGTGTCTTGGTCTGAGTGGGGGTTTCCTCCTGGGCCGGGCTCGCGCCCGCGACGAAGAAAACGGCGAGCGCCAAGGTGGCAAGGGTTTTCATCATGACGGTCTCCTCGAGATCGCTTGCATCCGCGTCCACCTCATGGTCGCCTCTCTTCGAACGCCCGTGTCCGCGAGGAGTCAAACTCCTGTCAGGAAAACGTCAGGTGAGCCGATACCCCGCCCCGTGGACGGTCTGCAAGTGTTCAGGCCGGGAGGGGTCCTTCTCGATCTTTTTTCTCAGGTTCAGCATGTGAGTGTCCACGGTCCGATGGGTGACGGCCTCTCCGTCTTCCCAGACCTCTCGAAGAAAGCAATCCCGGCTGACGACACGTCCGCGCTCGCGCTCGAGAAGGTGCAGCATTCCCGCTTCCTTGGGCGTGAGAGGGTAGGTTTGTCCGTCTCGGGTCACCGTGAAGGTGCCCAGATCGACTTCGGCCTCGCCGATGCGAAAGGCCTGGGGCGGGGCGAGTTCTTCCAGCCGTTCGAGCACCCGTTCCTCCCGGCGAATGAGGACCTTCACCCTTGCCAGCAGCTCCCGGAGACTGAAGGGCTTCGTCACGTAGTCGTCGGCGCCCAACTCCAACCCGAAGACCCGGTCGTTCTCGTCGCTGCGCGCCGTGAGCAGAATGACCGGCGTGAGGATGCCGGCATCGCGCACCGACTTGAGGACTTCGAGTCCGCTTTTCCCCGGCATCATGATGTCGAGTACGACGACCGAGAAGTGGCGCGCATGGAGGAACTCCTCCGCCTGGAAGCCGTCCTGGGCGACGGTGACGTCGTAGCCCTCCATCGCGAAGGCGTCCTCCAGACCCGTACGCAGCGTGGGGTCGTCCTCGACGACGAGCAGCCTATGAGTCATGGGTCTCACTCCGTGGCAAGGTCATGACGAAACACGCGCCGCCCTTTTCGTCCGGCGGAGCGACGGCGCGCAGGTCCCCTCCGAGATCGCGAACGAGGCGACGGGCGAGATGAAGCCCCAGCCCCACGCCGGAGATGGAGCCATCCTGGTGTGCGGCTCCCCGGCGAAAACGCTCGAAGACGCTCTCTCGTTCGTCCGACGGGATCCCCGGCCCGAAATCTCGGACGAGGACCGTGTAGATATCCTTCTCGGCGCGTCCTCGAATCTCGAGGTTCCCGCCCTCGAGAGCGTACTTACGGGCGTTTTCGAGGACGTTGAGAAGAGCCTGGACGAGGGCGCTCCGGTCGAGGACGGCTTTGAATTCGGGGTCGGCAAGGGCGACGTCGAGACGGAGTCCGTCCCGCTCCGCGAGGGGACGGAAGAGGTCCGCCGCTTCTTGGATCGCGGGTTCCACCGCCTGGGTGCGGAGGGTGTAGGCCCGTTCGCCCCGCTCCATCCGTCCCAGATCGAGGACGTTTTCGATGAGCATGCCCAACCGCGCGGATTCCCCGCTCAAGAGGCGATGATAGGTCGCGCGCCGCGCGTCGTCGGGGACGCGACCTTCTTCGAGCATCTCCGCCAGAAGCCGGATCGAGGCGAGAGGCGTTTTCAGCTCGTGGGTCACGCCCGTGAGAAACTCGCTCCGCACCCGCGCCGCTTCGGTTTCGCGGCGCACGGCGCGGAGCGTGAAGATGAGTCCCAGGCAGAAACTCCCGGCGAGGACGAGGAGCAGAAGACTCACCCAACGAGAATCGGTCCATGGCGATGAGGCGTTCCCGCGGCGGGGAAGGACGGCGATGAGGGGCGCGGCGGGAACGCCTCCCGAGGACGATGCGTCGTCGCCGATGCGAAAGCGCTGGGGATCGAGGCCTGCCCATCGAATGGCCTCCTCGGGACTCCCGACGGCGCCTCGTCCGCCGCCCTCCCGCTTCGGAAACAACAGGACGAGGAACCCCTCGCGGGAGGCCAGCGCGGGGGCGCCGTCGGCCGCCCCCGACCGCAGGACGTCGTCGGCGGCGCGGAGGCGTCTTCGACGCCCTTGAACGTCCTCGATCTGTTGCCGAAGAGGCTCGAGACCTCCCACTCCGTGGGCGGCCATGCGAGCGAGAAAGGCATGGGCCGTGTCGGGTGGCCATCGCGGGAGATCCACGACCGCACTCTCCGGGAGTCTTTGGCGCCGAAGCGCTTGGAGGAGCAGGGCCGAGCGATGCAAGGTGGGTTCCGTGAGGGTCTCGGTCGGAATGCGATCGAGAAGGCGATCCCGCTCCTTGGTGAGCCCGCCCCTCTCCGCGCACCAGGCTGCTCTCAGAAGGAGAAAGGATCTCTCGTCCGGGGAGGAGACGGCCTCCACTGCGGCGACGAGCCCTTGGAGGGCGGCGGGGCGATCCCCCTCGATGAACTCCCGGTCTTCGGCTTGCCGCAGAGCCCGGCGGGCGGTTCTGGAGAGAAGAATGTCGGGTTCTGGGGGCGGCGCGCGCAACCATCCGACCTCCGGAGGCAGGACGAGTCGTCCCTCAGCGTCCCACGCGAAGACCTCTTCCGGCCCTGCCTGCTCCAGGATGGCCGGGTCCTTCAAGGCCTGACGGAGCTGCCCCGCAAGAGCCTCCGCGGCGGCGCGGGCTTCCATGAGGGCGCTGGCACGAGCATCCTCCGCCGTCCTTCTGAGGCTCAAGAGCCCGAAGGCCAAAAGCCCTCCCGCGGACACCATGACGATCCCGAGCAGGCTTGCGATTCTCGACCTCGAAGGCTTCATGGCCCCAGGCTAACCGTCCGCGTCCGCCAGTTGTCAAGAAAGCGTCAGCCCAACCAACCCTTCTTGCGGAAGTAGACGAGAAGACCGCCCATGCTGGCGAGTGAGATGACCCAAAACGCGGGGTAGGCCCACCGCCACTGCAACTCCGGGAAGTAGTGGAAGTTCATCCCGTAGACGCCGGCCAGAAAGGTGGCGGGAATGAAGAGGGTCGTCACAATCGTCAGGACCTTCATCACTTCGTTCATTCGGGTGGAGAGGATGTTCATGTTGAGGTCGGCGAGACCGCCTGTCATCTCGCGCAGACTCCCCACGATGTCGAGGACCTGGGCGGCGTGTTCCTGCACGTCGCGCATCCAGGTCTCCGTGGCCTTGCTGAGGCGTTCGGCCTCGTCCCGCTGAAGTGCATCGATCATCTGCCGCGTGGGCCACATGACCCGCCTGAGCGCCAGCAGGTCGCCCTTGATGTGGTGGATGCGCGCCATGGCGTCTTCGTCGCGCCCTCGAAGCAACTCGTCCTCGAGATTCTCCAGGTCTTCGCTGTAGTCCTCGAGGATGGGGTAGAGACGGTCGATGAGGACGTCCAGCATGGCGTAGAGGAGGAAGTCGGCCCCGTGGCTGCGTGTGCGGCCACCGATGCGTTCGATGCGCTGAAGGAGGTTCTCGGCCAGATCTCCTCCCGCCTCCTCGAAGGTGATCAACACGTCGCGGGAGGCCAGAACGAAGCTCACTTGTCGTGAAGACAGCTCCTGCTCTTCCACGCAGAAGCATCGAGCAATGACGAGCATGTGGTCCGGGTAGACGTCCAGACGGGGGCGCTCGGTGGCGTCCACGATGTCTTCCGCGGCCAGGGTGTGGAATCCGAGGGCGCGATGGAGACGATCCACGACGACCGGATGCAGGCCCACGACGCTGATCCATCGGGCCCGGGCCCACTCGGGCTTTGGCTCGCCCAGCACCTTCTCGATGGCCTGGGCGTCCACCTCCGTCCGCTCCACGCGGTCCACGGAGTAGTCGACGCAGCGAATCGCCACGTCGTCGGGAGATCCGTAGTCCTTCGCGTCGGCGACGAGGCTCTCGATTCCGGCGGGCGCTCCCACTTCTTCCAGCGGCTCTTCTTCTGGCGTGCGGGTGGGCAGGAGATCCCCGAGCTTGCGTGGCAAGATCCGTCTGCGGCTTTTCTTCGTTCCGACGCTCATCGCTTGTTCGCCTCCCCTCGCAAGATCAGGGCACGATATCGATCGTGCCTGCCAGGCCAACAGATCTTAGGACTTTTCGAGGATGCACGGTGGCGCCATTTCATCGGAAGTCGTCTGGTATCAGCGCGTGGAGGTGATCTTGCGGAGGCCGCGGGGGTGCTCCGGATCGAGGCCCTTCGCGCGGGTGAGTGCGAGGGTGAACCACTGAGCCGGCAGGATTCCGAGAAGAGGGCTCAGCTTCTCCGGCGCCCCAGGGATGACGAGAGGGTCCAGGTCGCCCACATCGTTCCGGTTGCTCACCATCACGATCCGGGCTTTTCGTTCCCGACCGAGTCGCCTCGCCAGCTCGACCACGTCGTCGGAGACGGCCCCCGAAGGCGCCGTGACGAGGACGGGGAAACCCTCATCCACGATGGCGATGGGCCCGTGACGAAAATCCGCCGACGAGTACGGCTCCGCCACCACATAGGCTAATTCCTTCAACTTGAGGGACCACTCGTAGGCCGTGGCGTAGTTGTAGCCTCGCCCCAAGACGACGCATTGGCCCATATCCTTCATCTCGAAGGCCAACCGATTTGCGGCGTGGCGTCCCGGCTCGGCCAGCGCTTCCTCCGCGAGGCGAGGAATCGCGTCGATCACCTCCCAGTCGCCGGTGCCGAGAGCCGCGGAGATCTGAAGAAGGGCCACGAGTTCGGCGGTGTAGGTCTTCGTGGCGGCCACCGCGACCTCGGGGCCCACGCCGAGGTCGAAGACATGCTCGGCTGTCGCAGCCAGGGGTGAGTCGGCCACATTCGTGACGGCGAGGGTGGGGGCCCCTTGTCTCCGCGCCTCCTCCATGGATTGCACGAGGTCGGGGGAACGTCCCGACTGGGAGATGCCCACGACGAGCGCGTCCTTCAGCACGGGCGGCGTGTGGTAACGGGTGAAGAGCGACGGGAGGGCCATGGCCACGGGAAGTCGGTTCTCGATCCCAAAGAGGTACTTGGCGAAGAGTCCCGCGTTGTCCGAACTCCCTCGGGCGATGATGTAGACGAAACGGGGACGTCGCGCCAACTTCGCCGCGACGCTCTCGGCGATCCCCCGTCCCCGCGCGACGAGATCTTTCATCGCCCGGGGTTGTTCCAGGATTTCTTCCTCGAGTCCCATCAGTCAGGCTCCTTGCAAAGGCGACCGTCGATCATGACGTATCTCGCACGCCCGTCCCCGTCGAGGAGAACGAGATCGGCCGGGCTCCCGGAATCGAGGCGACCTTGGGTCAGGTTCAAAAGCCGTGCCGGATTCGCGGTGACGGCCAAGAGAAGATCAGTCAGGGGAAGCTCGGGGACGAGGTGGCGAACTGAACGGAAAACATCGTCCAGAAGGAGAGGGCATCCGGCCAGGGTTCCGTCCTCGAGCCGGGCGGAGGTGTCGTCCACGATCACCGTTCGTCCGGCGAGCGTGTGCCGTCCGGGCGGCATGCCGGCGGCCGCCATGGCGTCGCTGACGAGGACGAGCCGGTCGGGCAAAAGATGCTCCATGGCCAGTCGCAGCATCGCCGGGTGGACGTGGATACCGTCCCCGATGAGGCCCGCCTGCACCCTCGGGTCCGTGAGCAGGGCCGCGGCCAGGCCGGGATGTCGGTGATGCAGGCCCGACATGGCATTGAAAAGGTGAGTCCCCGTGGTCACGCCGGCATCGAAGGCGGCCTTCGCAACGTCGAAACTCGCCACCGAATGGCCAGCCGACACCACCTTGCCTTGCTCCACGAGGAGCCGGATGAGGTCGATGGCTCCGGGGAGTTCCGGCGCCAGCGTGACCATGCGGACCGAGGGGGCCGTGAGCCAATGGGGCAGCGGAGCCCCGAGTACCGCTTCCGGACCGAGGAGGTGCTCGTCATCGTGGGCGCCTTTTTTCTCGGGAGCGAGGAACG
>DRQF01000137.1 GCA_011369445.1 Planctomycetota bacterium
CGCGATCCAGATGGGAATGACACCCGCCGTGACGGGAGAGCCGACGGCCGCGAGAGCCCCTGTCGAAGGATCGATGGAGTAGCTCTGGACATTGTCCGATCCCTGGTGGATGACGTAGAGGAACTTGCCATTGGGATGGATCGCGGCCATGACGGGCGCCACCAATGTCGCGGTGGGCGATCCGACCGGGGACAGGGCGCCGGTGGAGGGGTCCACGGAATAGGCGGAGATCGTGTCGTCATCCGTGTTGATGGCGTAGGCGAATCGCCCCGAGGGATCGACGACGATGGCGGACGGGTTTTGTCCCGTCGCCACGGGAGACCCCACGCTGGCGAGGGCGCCCGAGGCGGCATTGATCGAGAACTGATGGATCGATTCCGAAACCTGGTTGATCACGTACATGCGGTTGCCATCCGGATGCAGTGCCAGATGGACCGGATCCGTCCCGACGCCGACCGGAGAGCCGAACGGCATGATGAGTCCTGTGGTGTCGTCGATGTCGTGGGTGGCCACGTCGGCGCTGGCCTTGTTGACGACGTAGGCGAACTTCAGGATGAACCCGAGCGGGCTGGCCCCGTTGCCGAGGGCGACGGCGGTGGGGCTCCCTTGGGTGATCGCCGTCGCGGCCTCGGTGAGCGCCCCTCCTGCCCCGATGTCGTAGGACACGAGTTGATTGGCGCCCTTCGCCACCAGATAGACGTGGTTGACGGCTGCGTCGACGGCCAGACCGGAGGGCTGGGAGGCCGTCGCAAGGGCTGTCCCCACGGTCGCGAGCCCGCCCGTCGCGAAGTCCACTCCGTACGCTTGGAGGCTGTTCGTGGAGCTTGCCGCGACATACAGATAGGCGCCATCGCCGCTCACGGCGAGGGAGTCGGCTCCCATGGGCGCTGCGGTCGTACCCAGACTGGTGAGCGCGCCGGTCGCGGGATCCAGGGCGAAGACGGAGATGTCGTTCGAGGTGCTGTTGGCGACGTAGACGAACAGGCCCGAGGGATGAACGGCAAGAGCAGAGGGAGTCGTCCCCGTCGCCGCGGTTGCAAGGTTGTTGAGGGCGCCCGTCGTCCCGTTGATGGAGTAGACCCAGATGTCGTTGCTGCCTTGGTTGACCGCCAAAAGAAACTGACCTGTGGGATCGACGGCGATGTCCACTGGGGAGGTCCCCGCGCCAGCGGGTGATCCGGGAGTCAGGCTCCCATCGCCGCCGTTGATTTGACAAACGGAGATCTGATTCGATCCGGAGTCCGCCGTGTAGAGGAACTTGCCTTCGGGGTCGGAAGCCAATCTCACCGGGCTGGTGCCCGTGGAGGCGGGTGTGCCCGCGACGAGATTGCCCCGCGGGTGTTGGATCGTGTAGAAACCGACCTGATTGGAATTCGTCTCCGCGACGTAGACCCTGTTGCCCGTGCCGTCCACGAGGAGATGGGAGGGATTTCCGCCGGACGGACTGAACCCGTTCGCCCGCGGTGTGCCGGAGCTGACGTCCAGTTGGTAGGCCGTAACCGTGTTGTCGACCTGGTTGGTGACGAAGGCGTACCGTGAAAAGGCGAGATCGGCGCGCTTCGCGACGGCGACGGTGACCACGGTGGGATTCCCGGCCACGTCCGTGGCTGTCACCGTCATGGTCAGCGTCCCGTCGGCAAGAGCTCCGAGGTCGAGGGGAACATGGGAGGAGGAGCCTCCCCCCACCGGTGCCGCCACGGATGCTCCAGTCACCGTCCCGGTGCCGTCGCTGAAGCGTGCGGTCGCCTGCTCGGTGCCATCCGCGGTACCGCCCCAGACGGAGACCACGGAGACGGAACCGACCGAGAAGGGGGAGATCGTGTTTGCCGGATGACTTGCCGCCGCGGGGATCGACGCCGAGGTGAGGTCCGGCGCGATGGTATCCTTGGTGGCCTGTGTGCCGGCGAACGTCGACGTGTTTCCACCGCCGTCCACGATCGTCATTGAGAGTGAGATCGGGCCGTCGCCGAATGCGCTCGCGTCGGCGGCCGGGAAACTGACCGTCCCTCCTCCCGCGGGCACGGCCGTGCCGGGCAGGACCACGTCCGGATTGACGCCGTCGGAAAGAGTCACCGTGGCCACCTCCGTTCCGTCGTACGACCCGGGGAACACCGCGTCTATGGTGACCGAGGCTTGAGTCGCGAGGTTGATGTAGTCGGCGGGATTCTGGGCGCTCGCAACGACTCCGAACGATGTCGGCGCCAGGGGCGGACCGGTGTCCTTGAGCACCGGCGTGCCTGTGTACATCGACGTGTTCTGGAAGGCGTCCGTGAGGGTGACTGCGAGGGTGAGCGTTCCGTCCGCGAGACTGCTGACGTCGATCCCCGTGAACGTCAAGGTCGCGGCGCCGCCGGGTGCGCTCAGCGTCCCGGAGACGACTGAGCCACCCACGCCATCCGAGAGCGTCGCCTGCAGCGTGTCTGTACTCAGTGATCCCGTATCCAGGGCCACGTCGATGGACACCGAGGCTTCGTTCGTCGGGTTGATGACGTCGATGGCGTTGGATGCTCCGGCCGCGACGTGGGCGGAGAGGGGAGCGTCGGGCCCTTGAGTGTCCAGGATAGCGGGTGTCCCGGTCAAGGCCGTGGGGTTCCCGGCTTCGTCCGTGACGGTGATCGTGAGGGTGAGGTTGCCGTCGCTGAGCGCCGAGACGTCCAGCGGAGGGAACGTGAAGGCGCCTCCCCCGGTTGGCGCAGCGGCGCTGGGTGACGCGATGGAACCTCCTCCATCGCTCGTGAGGGCGAACTGGAGCGAATCCGTGGCGACGGTCGACGCTGCGAGCGTCGTCTCCACGACCGCTGCCGTGACGTTGTTGGAGTTGATGACGGAGATCGCATTCTGCGGACCCATGGCGACGTTGCCCAAGAGAGCCGCCGCGGGGGGCGCCGTGTCCTTGGTCGCCGAGCTTCCCGGGTAGGTGGCTCCATTGGCCGCCGCATCCACCACGACGACATCCAGGGAGAGGGTGCCGTCGGAAAGACCCGTGGCGTCGATCCCGGAGATCGTGACGGAGCCCCCTCCGAAGGGAACAGAGGCCGAAGCACTCGTGACGGTCGGATTGGACCCGTCGTTCAGTTGGACGAAGAACGACTCCGTTCCGACGTAGCTGCTCGGGAATACCACCTCGACGGTCACCGAGCCGCTCGTCGCGATATTGACGAAGTCGAGGGGATTCTGGGCCGTACTGGCCACGTGGGCGCTCGAAGGCGCGGCGGGCGCTGAACTCGACTTCGTTGCCGTGGTTCCCATGGCAATGACGGAGTTCCCGTTCACGTCCACGAGTTGAACCTGGATCGAGATCAGACCGTCTGCGAGCGAGGTCGTGTCCAGGCCGGGGAACATCAGTGTGCCTGCCCCCGTTGTGCCGGGTTGGGAGGAGCTTGCCACTGAGTTCACCCCATCCGAGAGGAGGACGCTGATCTGGTCCGTAGCGGCGGACCCCGCTCCCAGGTCCACCTGGACGTTGACGGAAGACGTGTTCGTGAGATTGATTCCATTGACGGGATTCCCGGCTCCCGCGGTGACGAAGGCCGCCAGGGGAGCCGAGGGACCGGTCGCATCTTTCGTGGCGGGGTTTCCGGCGAAGGTCGTGGTGTTGCCGGCGGGGTCGCTCAGGGTGATCTCCAATGCAAGAGCTCCGTCGGTGAGAAGCGAGGCGTCCATGCCCGCCACGGTGCCGGCCCCTCCACCCGCCGGCGGGGCGATGCCGGCCAGAGTGGCGACCTGCCCCACGGAGTCGGTCAGGGTGAAGTCCGCCGATTCGTTTCCGATCATGGTGACGTTCCAGGTGATGTCGAAAACGACGTTGCTCTCGTTGTTCGAATTCACGAAGTCCAAGGCA
>DRQF01000138.1 GCA_011369445.1 Planctomycetota bacterium
TGCTGGAGAGCCTCGAAATCGTCCGTGGGACCAGCACGAATGCCGTCCTTCGCAACACGGTGGACAAGGTGCGGGAGAGCGTCAGCGAGGGCGAGGCCATCGCTCAGCCCTTGGGGGAGAGCGGAATCTTCGACGACATGGTGGTCAACATGGTCGACGTTGGCGAAGAAACCGGTGAGTTGGACAAGATGCTCATGAAAGTGGCCGACCGCTACGACGACGAAGTGGATACGACGGTCACTGCCATGATCAGCATCCTCGAGCCCCTGCTCATCGTCGTCATGGGCATCGTCGTGGGCTTCATCGTCATCGCTCTATTCATGCCTCTGCTGGAACTCCAGGGCAAGATGCGCTGATCGGCGGGGTGCGCCGCCTCGCTCCGTGCCCCGTGCGCGGATAGGATGCATCCATGTCGCTTTCGCGCAAGATCACGCTCATGTTCGTCCTGATGTCGGCGGGGATGCTCCTCCTCGTCGTCGTCAATGTGAACGAACAGGCGGAGCGGGCGCGCCGAAGCTTCGAGGACGAAGTACTCATCCCCACCTCGAGGGTGCTCGCGAGAACCATCCGAGGCACGGTGGAGAAGGCCCTCGCCCGCCTCCTGGAGGAGTCCCGAGGCCAGGGGGCGGCCATCGCCGTCGACATCGGGGACTTGGGGATCTGGGACGAGGCCGAACTCCGGGCGCTTTTGGACAAAGCCGTCATTGTCCACTCGAGCCCCACGGATACCGCCCTCTACAACCCTCGTCCGGCTCTCATCTTCGAGCGCGACACCACAGAGGTTTTCGACAAGCCTCGCCTTCGTTCCCTGCTCGCGGAGGCGAAGCGCCAGGGTCCCTTGCCCTTTCGCGATTCCACCGGCCGGTGGGTCGTGTGCGGTCGCTTCAGAAGCCAGGCCCTCTCGGAATGGGGATTCCTCTTTCGACTGAGTCCCCAGCATCTCACGGCTTACGATCCCTCCGTTCCCGTCCGCAGCATCCTCGTGATTCTGCTGGTCGGCATGGGGACGATGCTGCTGGTCTTCTTGTGGATCGTCGAACGCAGCCTTCTTCTGCCTCTCGTGGACACCGAGAAGGCGGCTCTTCGCGTGTCGGCGGGCGACTACGATCATCCCTTGCCGTACGGCGAGAGGCATGACGAGATCGGCAGCATTGCCCGAGCGTTGAATCTGATGATGAAGGATCTCGCCCGCTACCGCGGTCACATGGAGGGGCTCGTCGCCGAGGCGAACGCCAAATTCCGCGCGGCGGAAAAACACTTGGTCTTGACCCAGCGACTGGCCGCCATGGGGCGGATCGCGGCGGGCATCGCCCACGAGATCAACAATCCCCTGGGCGGGGTCATCAATGCGGTCCGCCGGATCTCCCAGCCGGATCTCGACCCCTCCCGCCGCGAAAAATACGCCCGGGTCATCGAGGAAGGTCTCGAGCGTATCCGGGCCATCGTGCAACGGGTTCTCGACACGACCCCCCGAAAAACCGTCGTCCAGGAGGTGGCTTTGGACCCCATCCTCGACCAATCCTTGGGTCTGGTCCAGCACCGCCTCACGAAGGAGGGGGTGGAGGTCGACCTGCAGGGGACGTCGGGGCTGTCGGTTCTCGGAGACCCAAGAGAGTTGGGTCAGGTCTTCCTCAATCTGTTGATCAATGCCCTGGACGCCATGGACGGGGCGGGAGGGAAAATCGCGATCCGGCGAGAGCTTCGCACCGACA
The DNA here is from genome assembly GCA_011369445.1 of Planctomycetota bacterium. Lineage (GTDB taxonomy): Bacteria > Planctomycetota > DRQF01 > DRQF01. The sequence continues at coordinate 1,713 of DRQF01000138.1, forward strand.
GGGTGGCCGTCACCGTGGTGGATTCCGGCCCGGGTATCCCGGAGGAGGATCGCGATCAGGTCTTTGACCTGTTTTTCACCACGAAACCCGGTCAGAAGGGAAGCGGGTTGGGATTGGGGATCGTACACAACATCGTCACGGGGCATGGGGGACGGGTGTCCCTCGTCCCGTCGCCCCTGGGCGGCGCCGGATTCCTGGTGGAACTTCCGGCGGCCCGGGAGCCCTTTCCAGATTGAACGGAAGGACCGAAACATGGCCAGGATCGATTGGAAGACGGTGATGGCGTCCATGGGCGGCACCGCCCTCGTCGTGGTGTTGCTGCAAGCTCTCCCCCCGGCCCGCGGCGGCGGGAGTACCGACAACAACGGCGACCTCATCGCCGTGACGGGTGAGTACGGCAACGGCACCTCCGTGCTGTACGTCATCGATACGAAGAAGCGTCAAATGGCGGTGTATCGGAGCTTGAACGGCAATGGGGTCCAACTCGTGGCGGCCCGTCGCATTCGCCGCGACCTGGACCTCATGAGTTTTCACGACAACAGTCCGGAGGGCTTCAGCCCCATGGACCTCGAAAAGCAGTTCGAGGAGTTCCGTCAGAAGGCGAAAACCGAGGTCCCGCCGAAACCTCCCGAGAAGGGGGACGACGGGTAGCTCGTGCCTGCACGGGTGCGCCACGGTCCCGCGAGTTTCCCTTATCTCTTGGTGGAAGGGCTGTTAGGGACTATGCTGAGGGAGTCATTCTCTCGGGGCGGCCCGAGGCGGAGAGGTGGTCCAGGGGTAAAATCGGGCCCTCTTCCCTTTCCGCTCGCGACGGCGTAAACTTCGCCCTCACCCCGAGAAGGGAATGCAGAACAACCGATTCTGGAGGACCCGGCGACCATGTCGGACAAGGAAGAATTCGTCTCCCTGGAAAA
>DRQF01000139.1 GCA_011369445.1 Planctomycetota bacterium
CAAAGTCACCGAGCAGTTGTCGGTCGCCACGGGCGGTGTCCAGCTTACGGTCGCGGTGCAAAGCCCCGAATCCGTCGAAGCGGTCACGTTTCCGGGACAAGCCGTGAGCACCGGCGAGGCCGTATCCCCCACTGTCACCGTACACATGGCGACGTTCGTGGAAAGGTTTCCAGCCTCGTCCATCACCACGATGCTGATCGTCGCCTGAGGGATGTCGGCGCACGTCAGAGTCGAAGGCGTCGCCATGATCTGCAGGTTCGAAAACGCACTGCAGTCATCGGTCGAACCGGCCCCGATGGCCGCCAAATCCGCCGGGGTGAGTGCATAGACGCCCGTGATCGGGTCCAACGTCGCGGCGACGGCGAAGTTGTTACAGACGGCCACGGGCGCGACCGTGTCCACGATGTCGATCACCTGAGGCGCGCTGCAAGACGCAGCCCCGCCGCAAGCGTCCATGAAGGAATACGTGCGCTCGACGAAATGGACGCCGGGCAGATTGCTGGGGCTGCCCGTCGTCACATCGGACGAGGTCAGGGTGACCGGATTGGAAGTCGAAATCACTCCCCCGAGAGCACGGAAAGCGGCAAGGGTCTGAACGGGTTGAGGCACGTCGCCGGGACATGACACCGTCACGCCCGGAGGGCAAAAGATGAGCGGCGTCGAATTGGTGAACTCCACGGCTGCAACTGTGGCGTCCTCGTCATCATCCTGGAGCAGGGTTTCAATGTCGTCCGTGGCCACGGTGAGACCGAAGTCGTTGCCGTGCGCATAGACGACGGGCATCCCCGCCGGATTCTCCTGGATCACGGCGAAGGGCTGCAGGTCGTCAAACCCATAGCCGGAGAAGTCGTTCCCCGCGGCGCTCAACCCGAGAGAAGTCACTTCGACGCCGCAGTTTCCGGCGTCGACGAGAGCCCCGAACCGTACAGAGAGTCCGGCTTCCCCGGCACCCGTAAGATTCGTGGACTCCACGATGACTTCCGTCGCGTCTCCGGAACAGGAGAGGTTGAACCGGCTATTGCCGGAGAGGTCATCCCCCGAAATCACCGCGTGGGAGGCGTCTCCCTGTCCGAATCCGATCTGAACACCGATCATGTTGGCGTGGATCTGATTGCCGCCGGTCATGGAGAGGGTGGTGCCGGCCCCAAAGAAGGTGCTCACGAGAATGGCCGCGGACTCGAAGCCGTTCGAGAGATTCGTCCCGCTGCAAGCTGTGACCGTGGTGCCGGACACGGAGACGACGGCTCCCCCGCCCAATTCGATTCCATGGTCCTCGTGATCGCCCAACCCTTTCCCCGTGTAGGTGCAGTTGACGACCTGGCCGGCGGTGACACCCGTGCCGAAGAAAAGAACGCCCACGCGCTCAATATCCACGAAGGTGCAGCCGTCCACGACTGTGTTGTCGAAACTGACGATGGCGATGCCCGCGTAGGTCGCGTTCTTGATCCGTGTGAAGTTGCAGTTCTGAACGAGCGCATTCGGTCCCGTGATGCGAAGCGCTTGATGAACGACGCGTCCATTCACGCTGTCGCCGTCGAAATCCAGGTCCTTGAGGACGACCGAAGGCGCGGTCACCAGAAGCCAGGCGCGGTCGCTGGAAGGCGTATCCGCCGTGTCCTCGACGGCGAGAAGGGTGGCGCCTCCGCCCGTCGGCCCGGCCACTGTCACGGGCTGATTGAGAGTCATGCGGCTCTCGGCGTAGGTCCCCGGCGACACCGAGACGGCACCGCCCGACGCCACCTCGGAAAGCGCCTCTTCCACGCGCCCTTCCGAACCGGCTTGGGGAGAATCATCATCGACGGTGAAGGCCGCCCGGTCGCCTTGAAACCCTGCCGTGAGGGCATCGGCGTCGACACTGGAGTCGAACCAAGGGCTAAAATCCACGGCGGAGGCGCCGGCCCCCGTGATCTGGGCTCCGAGCCCCGACACGTGGGTGGTGGACATGGGCCCCGTCACGTCGTTCCAGGCGTTCGCGGAGAGATCCACGACGTCGCCGGATGCGTCGTCATTGCGGAAACCGACGGCGCTCTGAAAAAGGTTCTCCCGGAAAACGAGGGTCCCCACCTGGCCTGGGGCCTGCCCCGATGCCAGAGCCGCATCCGCTTGTCCGCTGCCGGAGAAGACGTTCTCACGAACCGTCAGACTGACAGCTCCGCGACTGGGGTCGCTAAGATTCCCGTCGCCGAGCGCCAGTCCGCGGTCCGTGTTGTTGAGGAACTCGTTGCCTCGGATGAGCGTCGATTGAATGCCGAATCCCAGGCCGATGCCGTTTCCGACGAACTGGTTTCCCTCGATGACCCCGCCGGTGAAGCTTCGTGATCCGAGATCCATGCCCACTCCGTGGCCTTGGACGAGGTTGCGGTCCAGATGCGGCGCCCGCAGACCGCTGGGCCCGATGTTGTGATCGCCGTCCGCGAGGAGGCCCGCTCCCGAAGGGGCGCCTGTCCGTACGAGTTCGTTGTCCACGACTTCGAGGCCGAGAAACAGGCCGGCGGCGAAGTGGAGAAACGGGGCCGTCGACGAGGAAGTGAAGACGTTGCGACTGAGACTGAGATCGGCGGCATCCTTGTCGAGAAACACAAAGGCACCGGTGCTGTTCGAGAAATGGCAGTTGCGGATCACGAGGCCGTCGAGGCCTCCGGGAGCCCCGGAGGCCGAATCGACCGCCCGCGTTCCGCCCGTAAGCGCGAAACCGTCCAGCACGGCCCCGCCCGCTCCCCCCGACAAAGTGAGCAGGACCCCCGTTCCGCTGATGACGGATTCGACGAGAGGACTCGGGGAACCGGCAACGCGGCCGCGGGCGTCGACACCCGCCTGCGCGCCCACGATCTGAATGGAGCGGTCGAGGAGGAGCGCCGTCGTGAGGACGTAGTCACCCGCCGCCACCATCACGGTGTCACCCGCCACGGCGGAGGTGATGCCTTCTTGAATGGTCTTGAAGGCGGTCGCCGCGCTCAGTCCGTCGCCGGAGGCAGGGACCGATGCGTCCACGAACCACGTGGTTTGAGCCACCAAGGGAAGGGTGAGACCCACGAGAAAGATGACGAGGCGACCCAGGTCGAAGAAGGGAGCAAGACCACGGGGGAGGTCATCTCTTCCACGAGGGGGGGGGCCCGAGGAAACGAGTTGCATGATCGATCTGTCCTTTGGCGGGCGCGGGCGCGCTCCGGTCCGGGTACGGCAAAGCTGAGGGCTTCGGCCCCGCTCCCCCCCCGGTTCCGATACCGAAACTCTATTCAGTGTGCTGGTTTTATGCATCAAGAGTACACCATGGTGGGGCGGGGGTCAATCGACTTTCTGGATCGCAGGAACAGCCAGGGCGGCGAACAAGGAGGCGCTCACCCCGGAAATAAAAAAACCCCGGTCGCCTGTTGGGGGAGTGGCGACGCGGGGCAGGGGCCACGTCAGATTGGCCCCCTTACTCTTCGTGTGCGAAGCGTTATTCCTCGAAGACGTGGCCCGCGGTGGTCGCGAAGAACCCGTTGGCCGTGCTGTTTCCCGTGACCAAGGCCTGGAGAAGGAGGGAGTCGGCGGGGAGCGCCGGAGGCCAGATGAAGCTCAGAGACACTCCGCCGGGGGGAAGGAGAGCTTCCACGCCGACCACGGCGAGATTCCCGGAGCCGAGGATGCTCTGAGTCCCGAAGGGCGGCGGCAGGAAGTTGGCGTAGATGCCCGGGAAAACGAGGGGCGAGACTTCGGCGACTCCGGGCCCGGAAGAGTCGAACAGGGTTGCCAGCAGGGAGATATTGAGGCCGATGAAGTCCCCGTTCGGCGATTCGAAGTGGACCGTAATGAAGTCACCCGGAACGACATCCTTGTGGTCGAAGAGGATTCCGCCGGTGAGGGGCGCGAAGTTGACGGACGAGCCGAGGATGAGATCCTCCCCCGTCCCCGGGTAGAGCAAGGGCTGGGGGGTGTAGACGAAGACATTGTCAACCTGCCACCAGAAGTCGAAATTGGCGACGTACTCGAAACGCACGAAGGCATTGGGAGAGTTGTTGGCGGCTACGGTGATGTCGAAGGCTTGGTGGTCGTTCGGAGCGGTGCCGATGGAATTGGAGTAGATGAGCGTCATAGTGACCCCGTCACTCACGTAGACGTTGACGACGCTGTTGGGGAAAAACGAGTGCCACTGATCCCACTCGAGGAAAATGGGCCCGGGGCCACTGGCGTCGAAGGTCGGAGAATCCATCTGGGCCACGACGTCAGTGAAGAGGCCCAGATAATCGGAGTCCGCAATCGCCACGGGGGCGCTGAGGGGGGCAAGGATCGGACGATTGCCCGGATTGCTGAATTGCCAATTCAGACCGGGGTCGGAGCCTACGGCGAGTTGCGTCGACCAACCCGCCGGAGGCGTGGCGCCGCTGGCGCTCGAGAAGTCTTCATTGATGAAGATCTGTGCGGAGAGGATTCCGCCGAGAACGAGGGATGAGAACAGGGCCAAAAAAGCTCGCATGGATATATTCTCCTGCTTCGAGACGATTTTTATTGGGGGGGAGTAGGTCCGCTCGAAGAAGACCGGCCCGCCATAGAACTAGAGCGCTCGAAATGGCGAAATCGGTCACGGAATCCTGCAAAAAAGCCCGGACCTTGTGGGCCAGTCGCGAGGAACGCCTGGCGGGAGTGGGGCGACCGGGCCGGGCTCAGGGGAGGGGCTGGTAGGTGGTCTGCACCTGGGTCGCATTCCCCGCCGTATCGAACAGGAGAGCATCGAAGGTCCAACTCGTGAAGGGCGCCGCGTTCACCCAGAAACCCAAATCGGGCCAGGTGATTTGGAACGCTCCTTGGGGATCGATCCCGAATTGGAAGGAGGAATAGAACTCGGGCACGAAGAACGGCACGAAGACCCCGCTTCCGTTGAAGGCCACGCTCATCGAGAATGCCGTGAGATCTCCCAGACCTTCGGGGTCGTCGAGGGTGACGATCAGGGGCTCGGTCCCACCGATTGCCCCCGAAGGCGGATTCACGGTGAGACTCGGAGGAAGATTCGGCGCGGCCTGGACTTGAATGCCGATCCCCGTGAGGTCTGTCGCCCCCTGATCGTCGGTCACCTGGAGGAGGACCGAATAGAACCCTGGCTGGGTGAAGGTGTGACTGACCGTGGATCCGCTCAAGAACGTCCCGTCGGAGATGAGCCACGTCCAATCGACGATGCTGCCATCGGGATCGACCGAAGCCGAGCCATCGAGAACAGTAGCGAACGGGGCGAACCCGGCCGTCGCCGTCCCGGTGACGGAAGCGGTCGGCGAGAGGTTGGTGGAACCGAAAGGCGAGACCTCGACGCCGGAGGGATTGATGGTCGACCCGGGTACAGGGGGCAATCCCAGCAACATGAGGGCCAGGTTCGGCGCGTCGGCGTTCCGGATCGGCTGGGTCCCCGTGTAGTCCGGAGCG
>DRQF01000140.1 GCA_011369445.1 Planctomycetota bacterium
GCCCAGCTGGACATGCTCGACGGCAAGCGATTCTTCCGTGTGACCTTCGAATTCGAAGCGGATCTCACGAACAATGTCGTTCCCTTCATCGAGGGGTTCCTGCTCGGCTACCAGTTCTGACCCTTTGAATGACGACGGACAGTTGGACGGCGCCCGCCCGGTCTTGGCACGGGGCGGGCGCCTTCATGTCACAGAGGAATGACTGAATCCATGGGATACGTGGTTCTGGGTTTCGTGCTGGTTTTCGGGCTGTTCGTCGGCAGCTTTCTGAATGTCGTCATCTATCGTCTGCCGCGAGAATGCCTGTCGGTCGTCAAGCAGACCCGCTCTCGCTGTCCCCGGTGCGGAGTACAACTCGGCTGGTACGACAACATTCCGCTCGTCAGCTTCCTCATCTTGCTGAGAGGGCGATGTCGCCGGTGCAAGGCACCGATCTCGTGGAGATACCCCCTCATCGAGGGGTTCACGGCTTTGGTCTTCGCCGGTTTGGCGTGGCGACTCAGAGGATGGGAAGGTCTGGAGTACCCGTTCATCAACCCGGAGTCATGGGGCGTCTGGGGTGTTCAGGTGACGGTGGTGGCTTCGCTGATCGCCCTCTCGGTGATCGACATGGATTTTCGCATCCTTCCCGACGCCATCACCTTGCCCGGCATCGTCTTGGCCCCGCTGATGGTGTTTCTCGTGCCGGCGGCGATGCCGGCGCCTTATGCCCTGATCGAGGGGGGAAGCGCCTGGGCGCCCCGGTGGAACGCACTCCTCAATGGGCTTGTGGGCGAGGCGTTGGCGGCCGGTGTTCTTTGGATGATCGGTTGGCTGGGAAGCAAGGCGTTTCGAAAGCCCGCGATGGGGCTTGGCGACGTGAAACTGTACGCTGCCATGGGCGGAGTGCTGGGGCTATGGGTCCTCTTGGTCCTTCCCCTCGCATCGATTCTCGGCAGCGTCATCGGCCTGGCGGTTCTCCTCGTCAAGAAAGATCACTATGTCCCCTTCGGGCCTTTCCTGGCCCTGGGAATGGTGGTCACCATGACGGATGGGCCGAGGATTCTCGAAGTCGTCTTGCAGTATCTTGGCCGCTGATCCTGCCGTGGTTGTGAGAGTCCTTCGCGGGTGCGAAGGGAAGGAGAAGTGGTGATGCGAATCCGACACAGGATGCTGTGGTGTGCCGTTCTGGCGGCGTTGGTGGTGGGCCCCGGTTGTGCGTCGAGTGACGTCGAGGACGAGTCGGACCGTCGGGCCCGTGAATTGGACGACAAGGTCGTGGGACTGCAGCGCCAGGTGGAAGACCAAGCCGCGGTCGAGAGGGCTCAGGCCAAGGAGTTGGCCGCTTTGAAACAGCGGAATCGGGCCGCCGAGGAGAGGATTCGCGCCCTGAGCCAAGAGAAGGCACGCTTGGGAATGCGGCTCAAGGAGCTGGAATCGCGCCCCGTGGAGCAGCCCGCGGCCTTGGTGGCGGATAAGGTGGCCGTGGATGTCTCCGGACTGAGCGCCAAGGGGATCCAGGTGGCTCGCACCGAGGACGGTGAGGCGGTCCTGCGGCTCGCAGGGGGACAGATGTTTCCTCCCGGCAGCGACTCACTGACCCGCGAGGGCAAAAGCCGCCTCAAGCCGGTGATCCGTTGGTTGAAGAAACACCGCGACGTCCTCGTCAGCGTGGAGGGGCATACCGACGCCACGCCGCTCGGCAAGACCAAGGCCCGGTGGGGGACGAATCTCGCTTTGTCCCTGGCTCGCGCCATGGCGGTGCACGACTATCTCGAATCTCAGGGTATCGGGAAAGGTCGCATGCGCGTGGTGGGCTACGGCCCCTTCAAACCGCTGGTCAAGGGAACCGGCAAGGCCGCGAACGCGAAGAACCGCCGCGTCGAGCTGGTGCTGACCCGCCGCTGACCCTCCCTCTCATGTCTTCTCCAAGACGCCGGAGCCCCGTCTTCTCACGGGAAGGCGGCTCCGGCCGCCGTGCCTTGACTCATGGACCGGCGGCTTCAACCGCCACGTCTTCATGGTTTCCCCCTCCTCCCGCGACGACGTCTCATTGGGGAAACTCACTCGATCCCCCCGTCGCGAGAGCGGAATCCCCACCCCTTGCAGGATTTTCGAGGGCGTTCTAACCTCTTATCCCGCCCCGATTGATGGCCGGGCGGGCTCTTTGCGACTCGACCATCTAGGAGAGACTGCACCATGGGAACGCATCCAGCCTCCGAGATCCGGAACGTCTGCCTCGTCGGCCATGGGGACTCGGGAAAAACGAGTCTGGCGGATGCCTTGCTCCACGCCGCGGGCGCCGTCCAGCGTCGGGGGAGTGTGAAGGACAAGACCTCCGTTTTCGACTTCGACGAGCTGGCCAAGGAGAAAGGCCACACCGTCGATGCTTCGGTGGCTCATTGCGATTTCGATAATCATCTCATCCACCTGATTGATACTCCGGGCTACCCCGACTTCATCGGGGATGCGATCGGTGGCGTGGCGGCGGCGGAGTCCGCCCTGATCTGCCTGAATGCCGCCCACGGGGTTCAGGTCAACACGCGTCGGGTCTTCGAGAAAGCCGGGGCGATGAACAAATCCCGCTGCATCGTCGTCACGAAGTGCGATAGCCACGACTGCTCCTTCGATTCTGTCATGGAGGAGATTCAGCAGTGGTTCGGTCCCAAGTGCATCCCGGTGACTGTCCCGGTCGGTTTCGGGGATGATCTCACGGGAACCGTGCGGATTCTCAAGGAAAAGGGTGGGGATACGGAGCAAGGCAAGAAGTTCTACGAGTCCTTCGTCGAATCGGCCGTCGAGATCGACGAAGAGACCATGATGCTCTATCTCGAGGGAGAAGAGATCGAGGAGGACAAACTCAAGAACTGCTTCGTCGAGGCGGTGCGACAAGGCGCTCTTGTCCCGGTGCTCTTCACCTCGGTGGAGAAGAACGTCGGTATCGAGGACGTGCTGCTCACGATCACGGATCTTCTTCCCGGCGCCGATCGGCTCAGCGGTCGTAAGGTGTTCTCGGACCCGAGCTGCGAAGGCGAGGGTGAGGTGATCACAGTGGCGCCCGATCAGCCGGTTCTCGCCCAGGTCTTCAAGCTGACCATCGACAAGCACGTCGGGCGAATCAGTTACCTACGCGTCCTGACCGGGACCATCCACGCGGGGGACCAGCTTTACAATGCTTCGAGAGGGAAGAAGGAGAAATTCGGAACGATTGTCCATCCCATGGGCAAAGACATGCAGCACATCGACGAAGCCGGGCCTGGGTACATCATCGCCGTGACCAAGCTGGATGATCTGGAACTCGGTACCACCGTGGCGGGTGAGGACGGCAAGTACCTGGAGCCGATTCCTTTCCCCGTCCCCATGAGTCACGTCGCGGTCCGCCCGAAGTCGCGGAACGACGAGACGAAGATCAGCGAAGCCTGTCAGAAACTGGCGGCCGAGATTCCCACGTTCACTTACCATCGCGACCCGGTCACCCATGAGGCCATTGCTTCCGCGATGAGCCAGCTTCAACTGGACCTGGCGTTTCGACGGTTGAAGGACCGCTACGGGATCGAGGTCGAAACTTCGCCAGCGCGGATTCCTTACCGAGAGGCGATCACGGTGGAGGCGGAGGGACACTACCGTCACAAGAAGCAGACGGGCGGCCGAGGTCAGTTCGGCGAGGTGTTCTTGAAGGTCTTCCCCTGCGAGCCGGGTACGGGGCTTCAGATGGAATGGAACATCGTGGGCGGATCGATCCCCTCGAATTTCGCACCGGCGATCGAGAAGGGAATTCGCGAGAAGATGCAGAACGGCGTCATCGCCGGCTACTCGATGCCCGACGTTCGCGTCAGCATCTATGACGGAAAGTACCACGACGTCGACTCGTCTGAGGCCGCGTTCAAGATTGCCGGCGGTCGGGCCTTTGCGGATGCCGTGCAGAAGGCCCGACCCGTCATCCTCGAGCCCATGGTGGACGTGGAGATCACCGTTCCCGCGGAGTGCATGGGCGACATCTCCGGCGATCTCAACACGCGTCGCGGCCGGATTCAGGGGATGGACGCCATCGGCACGATGCAGATCATCAAAGCCCACGCTCCCTTGGCGTCGATGCAAGAATACCCGAGGGTCTTGAATTCGCTGACCTCGGGTGAGGGCTCCTTCAGCTACGAACCCGTGGGTTACGAGCAGGTGCCACCCAATATTCAGGCCGAGATCGTTGCCTCCTTCAAGCCTCACGAGGAGGAGGAGTAGCCCCATCGAGGACCCATTTCTCGCCCCCCGCTCATCGTGAGCGGGGGGTAATGATGCAGGGCCCAAGGTTCGGCCTCATCCGACCGATAAACCCCTCGAACCGCGCGATTTTCGCGTGACCATTCGAACTAGGGGTTTCGATGATAGTCCTAGAAGAACTCCTGCAGGGGTTGGTCGATAAGGGGGGCTCGGACCTCCATATCACCGCCGGGTCGCCCCCGAAGTATCGGATCGACGGTGAACTCGTCGATGCGACGAGTGAGTCTCTGGAGCCGGCTGACACGAAGAGGCTCGTGTACAGCGTGCTCTCGGCGGAGCAAATCGCCCGCTATGAGAAAGAGCACGAACTCGATCTCTCTTTTGGAATAGCCGGGCTGGGGAGGTTCCGGACCAACGCATTCATGCAAAGAGGCGCCGTAGCCGGCGTGTTCCGGATGATCCCGTATGAGATCCAGGGGTTCGAGGAACTCGGCCTGCCGAGAAAGGTCTGCGAGACTCTTTGCGCCATGCCGAAGGGGCTGATCCTTGTCACCGGGGCGACGGGGAGCGGCAAGTCGACGACGTTGGCGGCGATGATCGATGAGATCAATCGCACGCAGCGCAAGCACGTCGTGACCATCGAGGACCCCATCGAGTTTCTCCACAACAACAATCTGTGTCTCTTCAATCAGCGTGAAGTCGGCTCGGATACCTACAGTTTCGCCAACGCTCTGCGGAGCGTGCTCAGACAGGATCCTGACGTCGTTCTCATCGGAGAGATGAGGACGATGGAAACGATCGAGGCCGCGCTGACATTGGCCGAGACCGGCCATCTCACGTTTGCGACTCTGCACACCTCGGATTGTGTCCAGACGATCAACCGTATCGTCGACGTCTTTCCGGCCTACCAACAGCAGCAGATTCGCACGCAGCTGTCATTTACCTTGCAGGCCGTCTTCTGTCAGCAGCTGATTCCCACGGTTGCGGGACGTGGCCGCGTGCTCGCCGCCGAGATCATGCTCGCCAACACGGCGATTCGCGCTCTGATTCGCGACAACAAGGGACATCAGATCTATTCGCAGATCCAAACTGGCGGGAATCTCGGCATGAAGACGATGAACACATCGTTGCACGAGCTGTACAGCAAGAGACAGATCACGTTGGACTCCGCGATCTCGCGATCCACCGACAAGGAAGAACTCAAGAGACTCATTCAGCAACCCATGGCGGTTCGCTGAATTCAGGCAGGCATCCCCCATCCGAGAGGCGTAGAGCATGGCGAGTTTTCGATACAAAGCGAAGAATGCACGAGGCGAAGTCGTTTCGGGCACCGTCGTCGGCACAAGCAAGGAAGAAGCCACCCAGAAGCTGAAACGAAAGGCTCTGGTCGTCGTCAAGATCAAGGAGCAGGGCCAAAAGTCGGTCCGCGTCGGCAAGCACGTGAAGCCGGGGGTGAGGAAGGGCGAGCTCGAACTCTTCACGCGCCAACTCTCAACGATGATTTCGGCGGGTATTCCTCTCCTCGAGTGCCTTGAGATTCTCGCGGAACAGGCCCAATCGCCCAACTTCAAGGTCTGCATCACGCGAGTCGTCGAGGACATTCGTGGGGGGTGTGATCTCTCCGCGGCGATGGCGAAGCACAAGAAGGTGTTCTCGGACATTTTCGTGAGCATGGTGCGGGCTGGTGAGGCTTCGGGCCAGTTGGACGAGATCCTCAGTCGCTTGGCCGAGTACTTGGAGTCGAGTGCGGCCCTGAGGCGTGAGATCAAGTCCGCGATGACGTATCCGGTCGTCTCTTTGTTCCTCGTGACCGCGATCACCGGGTTCCTGATGGTCGTCATCGTCCCGAAGTTCAAGTCGATTTTTGACGGTCTCGAAGTGGAGCTTCCGGGTTTCACGACCCTCGTCATGAACACGAGCATGTGGATGAAGGACAACATCTCCATCATGTTCATGGCCGGTGTCGCGCTCTTCATCGGCTCGAAGATCTGGAAGAAGACGCCAAGTGGGCGCTCGTTCTTCGACCATCTGACGATGCGGATGCCGATCTTCGGCCCGCTCTTTCAGAAGGTGGCCCTCTCTCGATTCTCGAGAACGTTCGCCACCCTCATCAAAAGTGGTGTTCCGATCCTCGGTTCCCTCGAGATCGTCGCCGACACTGCGGGCAACACGATCGTGAGCAAGGCGGTTCGAGAATCCCTCGAGAACGTGCGGCACGGGGAGACCTTGGCCGAGCCTCTGGCGGGACACTGGATCTTTCCTCCCATGGTGACGCGAATGATCGGGATCGGCGAGAAATCGGGCGCGCTCGAGCACTTGCTCAGCAAGATTTCCGACTTCTACGATCAGCAGGTCGAGGCCGAAGTGAAGTCTCTGACGAGCTTGATCGAGCCGGTGATGATCGCGTTCATGGGGCTCATGGTCGGAAGCATCGTCATGGCCGTGTTCCTGCCGATCCTCAAACTGCAGGCCAGCCTGACTCCGTCCTAGGGCCGGGCGAGGACCGTCGCGGGTCGCGAGAGCGACCCGCCGGAGAGGGCGCATGATTATGCGGGTGATGAAATCTGAAGCACGGAGCTGCTTCTGGGGATATATCAACTAAAGGTGATGATTCGTTCTGTTCGAAACATGGAACGAGTCGAACGCAGTCGTTTCCAATCCATGAACACTTTCATCAAGACATGTCTTCCGGAAGCTCTGAGACGCCGCCTGCCCGGCTGGCTGTTCTCGGGGGGGCACGCCACGGCGCGGGCGATTCTCTATCCCGCCGCCCTCGTGGTCATCGCTGCCCTCGTGTTCTTGGGTTTCATGTGGAAACCGGCTCCCGATGACGCGACGCTGCTATCAGGGGCGGACGTTCTCGTCCGAGCCGGCGCCCTCGATGCCGCGGAGGAGAGCGCCAGGGCCGTGCTGGGGCACGACCCCAAGAACCTGGACGCCCTGCTGATTCTGGGTGCGGTCGAGGAGAAGAGGGGACACGAGAAGTCCGCTCTCGACCTTTACCGCAAAAGCCTCGTCGTCGTCGACGACGAGGACGTCGCACGGGACATCGAACTCTCGGTTGCGGACCTCCACAGGCGTCTGGGCCAGAACGACGAGTGCACCGAGATGCTGGCTTCGATCGAATCGAAGCGCGGCACGCTGTGGCAGGTGGAACGTATGCGAGGGGTTCTGGCGCGAGAAGCGGGGGACCTGGAGGGCGCGCTCGAGCGATTCGTTCGGATGGGCGAATTGGCCGACGACCCGACGGAAGCGACGCTCCGCCAGGTCTCTTGTCTGATCGAGTTGAATCGCTGGGACGAGGCGGAGGAACGATTGCGTTCCTTGGACGATCCCGCAGCCCGAGGCACCAAGTCGGCGTGGGTGGCGTTGGCCAGGGTGCGGGCCGAAGCAAACGATGTAGATGGCGCTCGGAGGGCACTGGACGTGCTCCTTGGGACGGGCGTCAAGGCGAAAGAGGAACTCCTGCGGGACTCCTTCTGGCAGAAGGCCAGCGAGGACCCCTCCTACAAGGACCTCCTCGAGTAGAGACATATAGGTATTCCGGAGGATCAGGCGACGTCACGTCTCAGTGACGCACCGCATGGGCCGAAGGATGTTTTGGGGGTGCCACGGGTGTGCGAGGTCCCCCTTGGTTGTCCGAGTTCAGGCGACGACTCGACCCATCTGGGTCGTGCACCGCATGAGCTGGGACGTGATTACGACGTGTTTTTTGCGTCAAGCCGTAAGGAGAGCCACGCAACATGGTGAAGAACCACAACAGCCAGGGTTTTACCCTGATCGAACTGATGATCGTTGTCGCGATCATCGCCATCATCGCGGCCATTGCCGTGCCGAACCTGCTGAGCGCCCGCTTGGCAGCCAACGAGTCGAACGCCATTTCGACACTTCGCAACCTGGTTTCCGCTCAGGCCCAGTTCCAGCAGAGCGGTTCGATCGATGCCGATCAGGACGGCACCGGGGAGTACGGTTTCTTCGGAGACCTCGCGGGTGCCTACACGCTCGACTCCCACGGCGGTCCTGCTAACGCCAACACGCTGCAGCCTCCGGTGCTGCCCGCGAGCTTCCGGTCTCCGGCCGCGACCGGCGTGCTGACGCGGGGCGGCTACTGCTTCCTCATCTATCTTCCCGACTCCAACGGTCAGGGGCAGACGGAAGACGGCGTGGGCAACGCGCTCCTCGCCGTTGCTGATGCCGACAACTGCGAGTTGGCCTGGGCGTGCTACGCTTGGCCCGCCAACCTGGGCAACACGGGTAACCGTGCGTTCTTCGTGAACCAGCAGGGCGAGATCCTGTTCTCGGCCACCGCTGCTCAGGCGAACAACTACGACGGCGCCGCCAACGCTCCTGCAGCGGAGGCCGCCTTCGCCGCGGGCACCGCGGCCGGTGACATCATGCAGACCATCGATCCGGGTAACGCGGCCGCCGACGGCGCCGTGTGGGTCACGCTGCAGTGAATCCGTGATGGTGGGCGAGCTTCGTCTCGCTTCGCCACGAAGAAGGGCGTGGAAGCCACCGGCTTCCACGCCTTTTCTCATGTCCAAAGGCGGCCTGGGATCGCTGTCGTTTCACATCCCCATGTACTGGGGGCCACCGGCGTCGGCCGGCGTCGTCCAAGTGATGAGCGCGTAGGGATCCGCGATGTCGCAGGTCTTGCAGTGGACGCAGTTCGAGTGATTGATCTGCAGTTGGCGACCTCCCTGACCGTCGCTCGCCATCTCGTAAACCGCCGCGGGACAAAAGCTCTCGCACGGGTTTCCGTACTCCTCGGCGCAGCGGGTGCGGCAGATGTCGGTGTCAGCCACCAAAAGATGGCTGGGTTGTTGCTCTTCGTGAACCGCGCCGGCATGGTACACGCCGGTGACCTTGTCAAACGTCAAGGTCCCATCTGCGACGAGAGGCTCCTTGCGCCAGCTTCGTTTCTGGTAATGGGTGTGGTCGGGCGCAAGCGGCACGGGGTCGCGGAAAAGGCGTCCGCCCAGGAACATGGAGAGGGTGCTTGTGAATCCGCCCCACCAGAATCCGGACTTGAAGGAAGCGCGGTAGTTGCGTGTTTTCCACAACTCCTTCTTGAGCCAACTCTGGTCGAAGAGGCGTTCGTATTCAGCGAGACGCGCCTCCGAAAAGTCCTCCGCGGCCAGCGCATCGGCGCAAACGTCGCCCGCCAACGCCCCGGACTTGATGGCGGTATGAATTCCCTTCAGTCGGGCGATGTTCAACAGACTCCCGGAATCGCCCAGGATGAGGAACCCGTCTCCATAGCTTCGAGGGCGCGACCAGTACCCGCCTTCCGGTACGGTCTTCGCGCCGGCTTTCACCATCGTGCCATCCACCAGCAATGCCTTGATGACGGGATGGGTTTTCCAGGTTTGGAAGATCTCCCAAGGATCGAGGTCCGGGTCGCCTCCGTCGAGCGCTGTCACGAACCCTACGGAAACACGGCGCTCATCGAGGGCGTAGACCCACGAGCCGCCATATTGATCATTGGTGAGGGGCCAACCGGCGGTGTGCCAGACCTCGCCCTTTTCGATGCGGCCCTCGGGGATCTCCCAGATCTCCTTGCAGCCGGTTCCATAGACCTGAGGATTCCGACCTTCGAGACCCAGCCTTGCTACGAGTTCCTTGGTGAGGGAACCCCGGGAGCCTTCCCCCAGGACCGTGATCTTGGCGTGGATGTCCGTGCCGGGTTGGAAGTTGGGGCCGGGTTGCCCGTCCTTGGCGAGCCCCATGTCCTGGGTCCTCACGCCGATCACTTTGTCCCCGTCGTAGAGCAGGGCGGCGCCGGGAAAGGCTTCCGCCACCATGACTCCCATTTCCTCGACCTTTTCCTTCATCCACGCAACGACGCGGGACAGGCTGACGATGACGTTGCCATGGTTTCTGAGCGTCGGCGGAATGACGGGGAAGGTGACGGTCTTGGATTCGGTGAGGTAGAACACCGATTCATTCGAGACCTCCGCCTCGACGGGGCATTCGTCCGCCCAGTCGGGGCCGAAGAGGTCGATCATTCCTCGCGGATCCATGATGGCTCCCGAGAGGACATGGTCGCCGACCTGTTTGCCCTTCTCAATGATCATGATCTCCGCTTCCCTGTTCTGGCCTTCGAGAATCTTGGCCAGACGGTAAGCGGCTGCGAGGTTGGCGGGTCCTGCTCCTACGAACAGGACGTCAACGGTGAGCTGTTCCCTTTCCATGGTGCGGCATTCTAACCCGGGACTCGGCGGGGGGAAGGGCTCCCGCGGACTCTTTCTCGACGATCTTCCTCTCCTCCAAGCGGATCGTGAGGTTGACGCCACCCATTTTCCCCCGGCTCTTCAAGATCACTCGTGGCGGCTTTTGGGCGATCCACGACTCCATGTCGGTCTCGGGCGGCTCATCTCGAAGTTCGCCATTTCGCAGCCGGTCGACCCGCACGCCGATGCGCGTCGTGGGGATCTCCGTGCCCCCCTTGCCGCGAAGAACGTCTTCGCCCAGCCCGCGCAGAGTCACGAGACGTTCCTTCAATCCCTCGACGAGACGGAGCCTCACCACGTCCCCTTCCTTCAAGTCAACGAACCGGAGGAGCGTGAGGAGACTCGCCGGATCGGCGGCGTGGGTCGTGGGAATGCTCGATGATTCCCATTCTCCGCCTTCGATCTGGACGCACGAGATCCGTCCTTCTTCCTCCTTGTAGACGTTGAATCGGCGGAGGAGTTCGTCCTTGTACGGGTTGTTCCATGTGTATCGTCGGGGGAGAAGGGTGTCCGGATTCATCCAAGAGACGGCGTACCCGCCATACCGTGTGAGGGCGGCGGCAAGCCCTCTGGGGGAGTTCACCATGGTCATGCGAAGCACGGGACCCTCGGGATCCTCGGTCCAATGGGCTTCGAAATCGATCTGACCCACGGAGAGGAACAACAGGCTGACGCCGTAGCGCAGAGATTCGCCTTCGGGGATCGCGGTCTTGGGCGAGACGGCCAGGCGATAGGGGAGGGGTTCGACCGACTGTGGCGGCGCATTGTCAGCGGCGGTGGAACAGCCGGCAGCCAGACCCACGGCGCAAAAGAGAGCCAACTGGCCGAATCGTCTGAGTCTTGATGGTTGCATGGACACCCCCTATCATGTCGCCCGCTTGGCCGGTTTAATGGAAGAACCGGACTGGCTCCCCAGGTGGCGTGGCCGAACGGTGAGGCAACGGATTGCAAATCCGTGTAACCCGGTTCGACTCCGGGCGCCACCTCTCGCCGAGAAACGACCGATTTCTCCCTGAAATGGGGGACGACGAAGAGGGCACGGTATCACCGTGCCCTCGCTCACGGAGTGGCGGATTGCTCGGCGGAAATGAACAGGATGATGCGTCCGCAGGCGTCCTGAAGACCGCGGGCGTGCAGCGTTTCCGGCAAGAGGGCCGCCAGAGCGGCCCCTTCACCTCGGAGGTCGCCGACGGGCCGCCGCCAACGGGCGATGAGGACATTGATCGGGTTCTTGTCCATCTCCCGCGGTGTCCCGGGCCGCCCCTTGGCTGTCCAGCGGGGCGAGCCGTCTTCCCACTCGCCGGCCAAGGTGACGACGGAGCCTGCACGCTGTTGCCAACCGAGGGCTGAGCCCGCATCGGGGCCGAACGTCGACCCCACGACCTCGTCGAAGACCTCCGCCGACACTCCGAAGTTCACCGAAAGTTCCGCGTCCGGGAGTTCGCGCGGCACGGCGCGCAGTCCTGCTCGGCCCGGGAACGCGACCGTCAGCATCTTCGGCTTTCCATGTCCATGCCAGCGAATCTCGAGCGCTGACACCGCATCGGGCTCGAACAGCAGTCCGCCGAGAAACGTCAATGGGAGGCCGACCCCTAGGAGATCCAATTCTTCGTACGCAGCGTGGCGGGCCGTCGGTGCGAGCCAAACGACCGCTCCGTCCACCGGTGGATCGGGCAAGGGTGATCTTGAGGATTTTGATGGCGTCTCTCCATTCACTTTCTCGATGACCTCGCGCACTCGCCGGCGATCGGTCGAGACGACGACGATGTCTCGAATCACCGTGATGAAAAGATTGTCCGGCGGACGAATCCCCGTGACGGGCGGGGTTCGGGTCCACAGCGCTTCGGGGTCGGCGATCTCGAGAATGCCCCCATCGACCGACACACCCCAATCGGGAGGCAGAAGATCTCGAACGTACCGGTCGAAGAACTTGCCAGACGTGAGGAGCCGGAGAGCTCGACGGAGTGCGACGCCCCCGGGGCGCCAGAGGGCGAGGAACCACGCGATCCGGCTGGGAGAGCGACGGTCGACTCCCACGAGCGGGGCCGAGACCGACTCGGCCGATTCGCCGGCCAGCGCTCCGGCGAGGGCGATCTCACCCGAAATGAGGGGGCGGTCCCGGAAAGAGGATAGAATACTCAGAACGTGCAGGAGGCTGTCGGCCTGCCGTGAAGATGTTTTTTGCAGCGTCGACAAAGGGGCGAGGTGATGTCGGAGTGTGGCGGATTGCGCTGGGATTTCTTCCACCCTGTCCGTCCAGAAGACCCAATCCGAGTCGGGAGGCAGGAGTCGGTCGATGGGCGGGCCAATTGGGCCGAAAGGATCAGGCGCCGTCATGACGATGACGAATAGGGTGACCACTGCTATGAGCGCAATTCCTGCTCTCTTCACGATTTGGTTCCGATTGACCCCTGGAGGTAACAGCATAAGCTGACTGGGGTGCGGGGAGAAGCATGGGAATGAGGCGGGGATGTCTCAAGGTCTCGACGATGGTGCGAACAAGGACGGGGGCGGAATGAGCGATGTCACGGGTGCGAGCGTTGATCGGTTCATCGGGCAGACGCTGAAGGCCGAGTCCGGCCGCTATCGAATCCTGGAGATGATCGGCTCGGGCGGAATGGGTTCCGTCATGAAAGCCGAAACCGAGGGGTCGGGACGCCTCGTGGCGGTCAAGTTCCTGCACAGCGAATTGGCGGAGGACGGCTCGTCGTCGCGGCAGCGCTTCGAGCGGGAGATCAAGGTTCTCCTCGACCTGAAGGCGTTCCGCGGCATCGTGCAGATCGAGGATTGGGGGAGGACCGACGACGGGATTCTTTTCCTCGTCATGGAATACGTCAAGGCGCCGACCCTCGACAAGATGATCGAGGACCACCCGAATGGTCTGGGACAGATCGAGTCCATTCAGATCGCCGTGGAAATCCTCTCCGTTCTCGAGCCGATCCACCATCGCGGTTTCGTCCACCGAGATTTGAAGCCTCACAACATCTGCGTGTTCGAGGATCCTTTGGCCGTGCGCCTTTTGGACTTCGGGCTCTCGAAGCCTTTCACGGAGGGCCACGGGTACAACAAGGTGACGCAGATGCGCCAGGGCAAGGGGAGCGAGATCCCCGGCTCCCCCCACTACATGGCCGTGGAGCAGTTTCTGCGTCCGAAGGCCGTGGACGCCCGCACGGATCTCTACGCCGTGGGGATCATCCTCTATGAACTCTTGGCCGGCATTCCTCCGTTCCGCGGGATTTATTTGCAGGACATCCTCAAGCAACACAAGAATGAGGATCCGCCGCCCATCACTCAGGGCGCCGACGGCGGACCGATCTCCTATCGGCTGCAAAATGTCATCAATAAGGCCCTCCAGAAGGCCCAAGAGGATCGCTACCAGACGGCCGGCGAATTCAAGGAAGATCTCTTCGACGTTCTCAACGTTCTCAACAAGAAGCGGCGCCCTCGCAAGGAGTTGGATGGTCGCTACCGGATTCTGAGAAAGATCGGACAGGGCGGGAATTCGGAAGTCTTCGAGTCCATCCAGGTCGAAACGGGGGATCGGTTCGCGCTCAAGATCGCCCGCGAAGGAGCTTCGGACTGGGACGAGGAGACTCTCGTCAACGAAGCCGACCGCGCTCTCGGCCACGACAACATCGTGAAGGTCTTCGAATTCGGAACATTCGAGGGCCGTTCGACGCTCGTGATGGAATTCCTCGATGGCGGCAGCCTGGAGGACCTCATCCAGAAGTACAAGGGTGAGGGTTTTCCGGAGGGGACCTTCTTCAAGGTCGTGATCGACATCTGCCGAGGGCTGCATCACGCCCATGAACACAACATCGTCCACCGGGACGTCAAGCCGGGCAACGTCCTTTTCGCCGGCGATGGTCGCGGCAAGATCTGCGACTTCGGGATCGCCAAGCGTTTCGAGCAGCGAGGTGATGGTGTCCAAGGCGCGAAGAACACGACCCTTGCCAAGGGGACGGCCCAGTACATTCCGCCCGAGCAATGTGACATGCAGCGACGTGTCGATCGCAGGGCCGACATCTATTCGCTGGGTGTGATGATGTACGAGATGCTGGCGGGACGTCTGCCCTTCACGGACGGAATCCTCATCACTCAGCACTTGATGAGTGATCCTCCGCCTCTTGAGGTGAAAGGCGATTTCAGGAATCCGGACGCGCTGTGCAAAGTCGTCGAGCGCTGCATGCAGAAGAAGGAAGAGGACCGCTTCCAAAACATGAAGGAGCTCGCCAAGGAGCTCGTTCGCATCAGCAAGATGGAGCCTCAGAAGAAGGCCCATAAGCCGGTTCCCCTCCATACGGTCCCGGAGGAGTGGAAGAACGATCCGTCGCGGGGCGGAATCGTCGGCGCGGAGGGAGGCCGTCCTGCTTCCCAGGCACCCGGCCTCTCCGTGCGCAAGGTCTTCGCCATCGGGATTCCCTTGGTGGTCATCCTCGCGGTTGTCCTCGCGTTCGTGATTCGAGGGGATGATCCGGCCACCGATACCTCAGCCCGAACAGGTGGGGGAGGGACCACTCTCGACACCGCTTGGCTGGACGAATTCAACCAACTCCAGGACTTCTGCCGGAAGTCAGACTGGAAATCCGTTTCTACCTTCAGGATCCGCGAGCTCGGGAAGCACCCCGAAGAGCTGAAGAAGCTGGGGGGGATGGTGTCGGCGGGGCTTCTGTCCGCTCTCGGCGCTCCCATGGCGACGGAAGATGATTTGAAGACCCGGATTGGCGAGGTGACCGCCGTTGCCGGAGCCATGGTCACGGTCGGAGATGAGAAGAACCAAGTCGGTGTCCTCAGGGGCTTTCTCAATGAGGCTCGCAAGCTCGAAGGCTGGGCGCCGACCCAATCAGGATTCGCGCCGTGGAGAGACGAGGAGCGGGAGTCGATCAAGAAGGCGGTGGCGCGGCTGGAGAAATCGCTGGGGTTGGCCCCTGGATCGGCCAAGACATGGCTGGATTACGCCGAGTCCAGGCAGGCGGCCATTCTCGACCACAACATCGCATGGGCGCAATCAGTTTTCGAACAAGGTCTTGGCGACGGCACCTTCGACCTACCCGAAAGCTTCGAAACCCGACTCGATGAGATCCTTCGGAGAATGGCCGCTGAACGAAGGAGCCCGTCGAAGCTTCTCCAGGCGTTCGGAAGCTGGGCTCTTGCGGGCGCGCGGTCGAAGATCGGGGACGGGCCCGCTGCTGCGGAATCGTTTCTCGCGAATGAGGCGGCCAAGGTCGCGGGGATGGACGGGGCCAGCTACTTCGAGGAACTGGCTCGGGTTCGGCGGCGCGTTGCTTCAGATCTCGACTTGGAACCGCGCACCCTTCGCGAGGCACTTTTCCAGACCGCCGTGAGGCTTGAGCGCGGCAAGGAATTCGTGGCTGCTTTGACGGCGCGCTTCGGAGACGATCCGCGAGATTGGGAGTCCACCCTTTCGTCGATCGAGGCCGAAGGGCTGCCGATGACCGCGTTCCGTCCGGTCGTGACCCGCGTAATTCTCGATCGACTCCGTGATTCGGCTCTGCGCAGCGCCCTCGAGTCCGCGTATGAAGCCAGCTCCGATAAGGCTGGTTTCATCGGCCCCCTGGATGACGCTTTCAAAAGCCTCGTCGCCAAGCTGGATCCGGGCAGCCGCAGCGATCTTGATCTCAGGTGGGGGGAACTGACAGCCAGTTTCAGGAAGGGCGGAGCGGATCTTGCCTGGTCGGCGCTCGAGGGACGTCGCGCCGCGTTCAAGGCTGAGCCGGCGCACGATTTCAAGGACGTGCGCAGTCAACTCGCCCTCTATCGGACCTTCTGTAGCAACTATCCGGCGCACCCGGGGGCTACCGCTTTGCGAGACGAGGCGAGTCAACTCATTGCCGAGTTCGAGAAGGATTCTCGCTGGCTGAAGGCAACTGTGCTGGCCCGTGAAAACGCTTCCCTCTTGGCTGACCCCGATGGGATTCAGCGGCGCACTTGGCGGCAGTTCGCGAAGGACCTTGGCAACTCGCTTCAGAACGGTGACTGGGCGGAGGGCCTTGACGAGAGCGAGTTGGAACGGTGCAGCCGTGTCGTCAACGGCGTGCGTGTGTACAACGCGAGTTGGCGGGAACTCGACAAGGCCTGTTTGGCTCTGGAATTCGCTATTCCCTCATCCAGTCGCGAGCTCTTCAACAAGTCGACGGTGGACGTCTCCGGCGCGGACGGCCTTCGCGCCTCCTGGAACGACGAAGGCTATCTGGAAGTTGAGGCCTCTCCGGCGACCTCGATCGGGAGTCCTCCGGATCTCATCGATGGCGAAGCTCTGACGTTACGCATTCCTTTGGTTCTCACGAGCGAGTCCTTGGGGTTGGAGAATGAGCCTCTCACCCTTCGCGTTCGAGGGCCGGCCAAGGAGGAGTTCGATTTCCAGCCACCGGCAGTCTCGGTCAAGGCCGGTCTGGCGAAGGCCAACAGTGTCCCTCTTCGCGTCACTCTGACCGATGACCGGCCGATCCCGCCCGAAGCGTCCAGCGCGCGTTTTGTTCTTTTCGGTAGAGAGATTAAGCCGGTGGCGAGGCCGGAGGCCACGACGATTGTGTATGAGCTGCGACTCCTCGATTTCCAAGATGCCAAGACCGAGATCCGTTTCGAGCTGTCGGCAGCAGACGCAGCTGGGAATCCCGCCACCGTCGAGATTCGACGCGTTCGGCGTGAGCTGGACGATGCACGGGACTTGCTCGTACGGCGTCGCCGCCGGGAGTTGGAGGATGAGAGCCGTCGGCTCTTCGAGACGATTGCTTCTCAGCCGTTCCGGAGCGATTTGCCGAAACGGGCGGCTCAGGAACTCCTCGCCTTCAGCGGCAAGTTGGAAGCTTTCCAGGCCTATGACAGCGAGAGTGTCGTGGGGTTGGCGGAAGACGCGGTGAAGCGCAACGTCGCGGATCTCCTCCTCGGATGGACGCGTACTCTCACGGCGGCGAATGTTGCAGATATGGAGAAGGGCATCGACTCATTCCTTGGTGACGTGGCTCGGCTCGAGAGACGGTTCACGGGCTCGGATGCCGCAACCCAGGGTCTGAAGCGAGATCTGGCGAAACGGTACGAGGCCGCGAGGAGGTCCAGGCGTGTCGAACCGACGCCCGCTCCCATCAAGCCGAGGCCCATCGGGCCGGTCCGACCCCAGTACAAGAAAGTGGCGCGCGTCAATTCGGGAAGGTTCGAATTTGTCCGTGTGGACACTTCGAGCGGGCCCGCGTGGATCGCGACGAGAGAATTCTCCGTCGGGGATGCGAAGGCCATCGATCGTGCAGTCCTCCGCAAGGTCCAGGCGCTCGCCGGGAACTATGAAACGGGCGGCGCCAGGTGGGAGCTGGTAGACGCCATGCCGTTGGTTCCGTGCTCGCCGAATCTGGCCCTCGATATCTGCGCTCGGCTCGATCAGGACTCCGGAGAGTTGCGGCGACTCGAGGAGCAACTCGGGGGGCCGGTTCACTTCGACCTCCCCTCGGTGAAGGCGTGGATGGCGGCTGGAAGAATGCAAACGGGCGGGAACGGTCGTTTCGGGTGGGGAAGTTCTCAGGCCATCCCCCGGGTCTACAAGGTCGCCAACCCAGCTGGAAAGCGGGAGAAATGGTATCCGCGATTGCGGTCCGTCGAAGGAGATCCCAATGCGAATCCCTTCCATTTCCTGTCTGGCAACGCGGCGGAGATCGCGCGTAGTGGTCGGACCCGCTTCCGTCTCATGGGTGGGTCGATCCGGGATGCGACCTACAACGAACTGAAAGACCTGCAGGTCGACCGAAAGGGACCGACCGTTTCGCCAAGGAAGCACGCGATGTTCTCGGGCTTCCGCTTGGCGATCGTACCGAGGCGTTGAACGCCCTTGTGCCGCGGCGGAGAAGGAGGAGATGGCGTCGGATTCTGGCCGGCGACTTCCTGGGCGTGCCGGGCCGGGCTTTTTCTTCTGGGGTGACGAGGTCCTCCTCGTTCTGCGAATGTCGACGGGGCGATCCTTGCCACGTGGCATCAAGTGAAGGCTAAAGCCTCCAGTCCCCGCTTCGATGTGCCGTAGAATTCTGGACCGGCGACTTCAGTCGCCACCCGAGCCTGCTCTTCTTTTTCTCACGGAGTCACAGAGACACGGAGAAGAGTGTGAGGATTGTGCGTCCCCCGGCAAGCCATGGCCCTCCGTGCCTTTGCGTCTCCGTGAGAGTTGTTCTGTTGGAGTCGGGACGTCCCCGTCCCGCGAAGGTCGGGTAGGGTCACCTTCGCCTTGAGGCGTCAAAAGAAGGCTGAAGCCTCCGGTCCGAAGTTCGTCCCGCATCGAAGTTCACGGACGCACCAAGAACGAGGGCCGCCGAAGTGAACTCCGGCGGCCCCGCTTGGTTGTGATCGCGGAGGTCGATTCCCCCGTGCTTCTCGAACTCAGAAGCGGACTTGAATCTGCACGTAGGCTCCGATGGCCACGTCCGTGTTCTCCTTCGAAAACGATCCAGGAGCCGCCGCGGGTTCGATGAAGAAGTCCGCGTCGGGAACGAAGAAGGAGAAGTTTAGGAAGAGGTCGGACTGTGCGTTGAGCGTGTAGCGCGCGTAGAGATCCACTTCGTGCCCGAACGACCGATCATCGACGAAGACGTTGCCGAGAGAGTTGATGGTGAGCCGTTCGCGCGAGTGGTTCAGCCAGGAATACAGATACGTCAAGCCCAGCGTCCACGACTCATAGGGCTCGAACTTGAAACCGACCTGCACGACATGGATGTTCTGGGTCGGGATCATGTCGATGTTGCCCAGCCTGGAAAACGCGCCGTGACCGCGAATCGGATCCACGTTGTGGCGAGAGATGAACAGGGGTGAGAATCCCACGTCCAGGCCCGAGTCCGGGCCCTCGGCGAAGTAATACCCGAAGTACAGCTTGCCCGTTTCGATAAACGGCAACGACCATTCGCCGTTGAATTCGATGGCCAGGGCATCGAGGTCATTGTGGGCTTCGTCCTGGCCGAGTTGGTAGGCGACCTCGAGGCTGAGCCACAGGTCATCGATGACGTCGCCGCGGAGCCAGGTTCCCAACGTGTGAATCTGCCCGGCCAAAATGTTCCGCCCGAATGAGTCGATGGCGGGGTCGGTGGGGGAGGTCACATTGTCGGGGCGCACGAAGGCGGGGTTCGTGCTGCGGGCGTTGAAGTAGATGTAGTAGAGATCGATGTCGATGGGATCGGCAAAGCTGAATTCGCTGTAGAGGCCCAGCATCTCATCCTCGTCGCCGCTCGCCCGCACCTGGGCGGTCAAGAGACCGCCCGTTGAGATCGTGGGCGACACCTGGCCGTCCGCTGCAGCTTCCTTGGCGTAGAACAGATGGAATTGACCATCGATCGCGTCGATGTCGAAGTCCATGCGGATCGCATCATGGACGGTGCCGGTAAAGAACTCGTTCGTTCCCAGGACGAAGAAGCTGCCGAAGGCCAATTCCTGTCGCCCGAACTTGAAGTCGAGCCCCTGCGATCCGAACACGTTCTCGAGGAGGATGTAGGCTTGGTAGAGCCGTACGACGTCCAGATCGTTCTCGCGGGTTGCGAAATCGCCGATGGCGGTGCCGATCGAGGACTCGATGTTTTCGGCGGTGTTATTGGCGCCTCGCCCCACGGATTGGATCTCGAAGTGGGTCGTGATGCGCAGATCCGGGCCGCCCTCTTGGGCAATGGGTGCGAAACGAAAACCAAAGCCGAGATTGAAGCGATAATCCAAGCGGAATCCGTCGTCATCCAGGGTGTCGAGCAGGTCGGCGGTGTTGCTGCGGACGTCGAACCGTGTCCGCCATTCACCGGAGAAGTAGACCTGATCCAGAAAGCCTCCCTGCTGGGCGAAGAGACGATTGCCTCCGAGGGAGGATCGTAAGTCGATGCCCTCGACGGCCGCTTCGAGTTCGTCGAGCCGCGACTGGAGTTCGCCGCCCTCCGACTCTTCTTGTTGTGTCTTGAGTTCTTCGACGGTCGAGCGCAGTTCCTGGTTTTCGGACGTCAAGCGCTGGACCATGTCCTCTAACCGCTTGAGTCTTTCCTGAACGTCATTTTGGGCTCGAGCGGCCTGAGTCCCGAAGACGAACGCGAGGACCACGAGACAAGCCTTGGCGGATCTGACGGTCATGGGCGATTCCCCTCTCACCGACCCGAGTCGGTTTCCTTCTTTCCTGTCTCCTCGGTGCAATGACCGACGACGTGCCGACGTCGCGTCCGTAGGATAACGGCGGACCCCTACGGCGAGGAGCGAACGCCCACCAAATACCATGGAGGTCTCGCGTTGGCAAGCCGATCCGATTGCCTTGAGCGGTCGAAACCCCTTGCAATGGGGGGGATTATGGCTTGACAGTGTCCCCGGCCCCCTCTAACCTCCGGACGTGAGGCCCGACTGGCCCGAGCGTGGGCTCGGTCCGTCGAGTGACGTGAAAAACCGCCGATCCTGAATGACGGCTTCGAGGGTTCAAAGTGGAGAATCGCCGTGATTCCGCCTCCCCCGGAGTGTCCCCGCATCGGCTTCCAGTAGAAGGAGCACCCGCATCATGGTCACGAAGTCCTTTGGCGCCAGAATCCGGGACTATGGTCAACTCGGACTTTTGTTCGTGGGTTTTCTTACGGGAATCGGTCTGGTGATCACCTGCGGTGGCGGCGGAAGCGGTGCCCAGAGCAGCACGTCGACTTCGTCGACAATCTCATTCACGCCTTTCTTCTTCAACGTGAACGACCCTGCTGACAACACGCCCGTCGGCGTGCCCCCCGTATTGAACAACGTGACGAACGTGCAGGACGCTCTCAATCGGTTGAATGCGGTCCTCTCGCCGGATCTCGCTCGCATCACGGATCCTTTGAGCGCCGACTTCGTTGGAGAGGCCAACATCCCCCAGGTTCTCGTGGACCCGGGCGACCCCAACGATCCCACAGACGATTTCATTTTGACCTTCTCCCGAGGCCTGAGCGGCCTTGTGCGTTCGACATCCTTGGCCGGTCCCCTCCGCGCGGACGAGGCTTTCTTCCTGTCCTGCGATGAAATGCAGGCGTCCACGAACGTCCTGTTCGCTCCCCTCGTGGCCCGTATCTTCTGCGCAGACGATGGCGTGGCGACCGACCCTTCCGATGACGCGGGCGTTTTCGAGCTCTTCGCTCCGTCCACGATCAACGGGGTGCCCCAGTTGAGCGGCTCCGGAACGGCACGTTTGCCCGCCACCGTGACGCGGGTGCGGATCGATGGCGCCGACTCCAGCATCACGGGCTTCATTCCCGGCGGAGGCGGCGCCCAGGCCTACCGGATCGATGGCGCCACGGGAAACATCACGGGAGCTGGAAGCCTCTCGATGGGTGGTGCGGGAGCTTTCGGGGGCAGCGTTACCTCGAATGGATCCGTCACCGCGGGGAACAATGTCAGCGCGACGGCTGGAAACGTGACCGCCGGAACGAACGTCGGCGCTGGCAACGACGTCACGGCGGGCAACGACGTCACGGCGGGCGGCAATGTGTCCGCCACCAATGATGTGACAGCGGGGAACGACGTCACTGCGGCCCAGAACGTGACGGCCACCA
>DRQF01000141.1 GCA_011369445.1 Planctomycetota bacterium
GCTTTCTCCGTCGGACCAACAGGCTCTCATCGACTTCGTCATGGACCTGTGAATCCGTGATGCGATCGCGATGTCCTCGGACGGTTTGGCTCCTCGGCCTGCTCGTTCTCGCCGCATGCGAAAAGGGCCCCGCGGACAGTGGCGGACAGGGGGAGACTGCCGCATCCGCGATTCCGCCCTATACGCTTCGGGGGCGGCTGGACATCGACGGTCCGATTCTTTGGTTTCTGGACGAGAAGGGCACACCTTTTTCCCCTGAAACGGTTCGGGCCGTTCTCGCGAGGGCGTTCGGTGTCTGGTCCGCCGCGTCGAGCCGTCTCGTTTTTCGCGAGACGTCTTCGTTCGAGAAGGCCGACATCGACATCCATTTTCACGACGGCAAGGAGAGGGACTGCGGTCACTTTTCGGACCTCGACGGCAACTTGGCGCATTGTGGCTTCACGGTCCGCTTGCCCGTCTGGATCCACTTCTCTTCGGAGGTGTCTTGGTCGCCCGACGGGAAGGAGGGGGCGGGGCTTTTTCAAACGGCCCTCCATGAGATCGGCCACGTCCTGGGGCTCGGGCACTCCAACGATCCCGGCAGCGTGATGGCGCCCATTCTCGACGGGGCTCGGACGGAGCTCGCCGCCGCGGATCTGGCGGCCCTCCACAGCCTGTACGGGGGAGGCGAGGAGACCCCGGGGAGTCTGCGCGTGCTCGACGCGGACGGGCGTCTCATGGCGACTTTGGTGGGAGCGGCGCCTCCCGCGGATGTGGACTTCGCCGTCTTCGACATCGAGGGCGATGGCGTGGCCGAAATCGTGATGTGGCCCAGGAACGCGTCGGCCGTGCCGTGGATCTGGTGGTGGAAGCTCGACGAGATGGGACGGGTGAAGCGCACTGTCGGCCCCTACATCTGCAACGTCGACCCGAGAAAGGGGGCCCACCTCGCGGGCGCCGACGGCGGTTTGGGGGTGGCGGTCCTGCCTTCAGGTGAGGGGCGCTACCGGGCCTATCGTTTCTCCGCAACGGGGACGGCCTCGGTCCCATGGCCGCGGGGGCGCCCCCTGCGGCTCACCAACGGCATGGAGGACGAAAACGGAGACGGCGTTCTCGAGGTCGCGGCGCCCCTTCACCCCGCGCACCGGGGTGACCTCACGGGCGACGGTGTCTCGGAGACCGTCACCCGCTGAATCCGGTGCTTGTCAGAGCTTGCGGTACTTGGCCTTCTTCGACTCCTCGCCGAGGCCCAACTCCTCGCGACGATTCTTCTTCCACTGCAGATAGGTGTCGTAGTCGCCCTCGAAGAAGTGGACGTGTCCGTCGCCCTCGAAGGCGAGGATGTGGGTCGCCGTCCGATTGAGGAAGTAGCGATCGTGGCTCACGACGACGGCGCAGCCTGGGAACTGCTGGACGGCTTCCTCGAGCACGCGCAGGGTGTTCAGGTCGAGATCGTTGGTGGGTTCGTCTAGGAGGAGCACATTGCCGCCATGGCGGAGGAGCTTGGCGAGCTGGGCCCGGTTGCGCTGCCCGCCACTCAACTCACCGATGCGCTTTTGCTGGTCGCCTCCACGGAATCGGAAGCGTCCCACGTAGGCGCGTGACGAGATGCGGGTGTCCCCGAAGGGGATGTCCTCGGCCCCGCCCGTAACCTCTTCGAAGACGGTCTTGGAGTCGTCCAACGCTTCGCGTCCCTGGTCCACGTAGCAGACCTGCACGGTCTTTCCGATGCGAATCGTGCCGGAGTCGGGCGTCACCTCTCCGGTGATCATCTTCATGAGCGTGGTCTTGCCGGCGCCGTTGGGGCCGATGACGCCCACGATACCGCCAGGGGGCAAATCGAAGCTCAGGTCGTCGATGAGAACGCGGTCGCCGTAGGCCTTCGAGACGTGTTCGAAGGAGATGACCTGATTGCCGAGCCGCGGGCCCGGGGGAATCGGAATCTCTACGCCTTCGTCGGCGAGCTTGACTTCCCGGTGTTCCTCCATCATCCGCTGGAATTCCCGGATACGCGCCTTGCTCTTGGCTTGCCTGGCCTTCGGTGTCTGTCGAATCCAGGCCAACTCGCGCTCGAGCACCTTGCGTCGGGCGGCGTCGCGTCGTTTTTCCAGGTTCAATCGGTCCGCGCTCTGCTCGAGATAGGAGCTGTAGTTGCCCTTGTAGGGGATGGCCTTGCCGCGGTCGATCTCCAGCATCCAACCGACGACGTTGTCGAGGAAGTACCGGTCGTGAGTGATGAGAATGACGGTGCCTTGGTACTCGGCCAGGTGGTGCTCCAACCACGCTACGGCGTCCGCATCCAGGTGGTTCGTCGGCTCGTCCAAAAGCAACAGGTCCGGATGTCGGATCAGCGTCCGACACAGGGCGACCCGCCGTTTTTCACCGCCGGAGAGCTTCTTGACGTCGGCGTCCTTCGGTGGAACGTCGAGAGCATGCATGGCACGCTCGAGGTGGCGATCCAATTCCCAAAGATCGCCGGCGTCGATCTCCGCTTGCAGTTTCTCGAACTCGTTGTTGGCCTTCTCGAGTTCTTCGCCCTCCAGCTCGCCGAGCTGGATGCACAGTTCGTTGTAGCGATCGAGGATGGCCTTCTTGTCGGCGACGGCCTCCTGGATGTTGCCCCAGACGTCGAGATCTTCGTTGAGGGGCGGCTCCTGGGAGACGTAGCCCACCGTCTTCCCATCCGCCAATTTTCGCGAGCCCTCGAACTCGTCGTCCTCGCCGGCAATGATTCTGAGCAGCGTGGTCTTGCCGGCGCCGTTGGGCCCGATGACGCCGATCTTGGCGCCGTCGAAGAACGCGAGCGTGATGCCTTTGAGGACCTCATGATCTCCATAGCGTTTATGGATGTCTTGAAGTTGAAAGATGAACTTTTCGCTCATGGCTTGGCTTTCCGGGGCTGCCGCCCTACTGCGGCGGGGGATGATAGCCCGTTGGCCCGTGGGATTCGAGGCCATACAATTCGTCGGCGCGAGCCGGGAACGTTTCTCGTGAAGGAGGTCGAATGATGGAATACCGCATCGAAAGCGACAGCATGGGCGAGATGAAGGTGCCCGCCGACGCGTATTGGGGAGCCCAGACCCAGCGCTCTCGCCAGAATTTCAAGATTGGTGGCCATCGCTTCCCCCGGGAATTCATCTACGCCCTCGGCACGATCAAGAAGGCTTGCGCGCTTGTGAACGCCGAGCTCGGGCAACTGGACCAAAAACTCGCGGACGCCATCGTCCAGGCCGCCGATGAGGTGATCGAGGGCAAGCTGGACGACCATTTTCCTCTCGTCGTGTGGCAGACCGGGTCCGGCACTCAGACCAACATGAACGCCAACGAGGTCATCGCCAACCGGGCCATCGAAATCCTCGGGGGAGAGATGGGCACGAAGACGCCGGTCCATCCCAACGACCACGTCAATCGCTCCCAGTCGTCCAACGACACGATCCCCTCGGCCATGTCGATCGCCGCGGCCGACCGGGTCATCAATCACCTGTTGCCGCAGCTCGCGCGTCTCAGGGACACGCTGAAGACGAAGTCCGAGGCCTTCAAGGACATCGTGAAGATCGGCCGGACTCACCTTCAGGACGCCACCCCGGTCACTCTCGGTCAGGAGTTCTCGGGTTGGGTGACCCAGCTCGATCACGGCATCCGTCGGGTGGAAGGGGCCATGCACTTCCTCACCGAACTCGCCCAGGGGGGAACCGCTGTCGGAACGGGCCTCAACACCCATCCCGAGTTCGCGCGCAAGGTGGCGGAGAAGGTGGCGGAGATGACGAAGATCCCGTTCCGGACCGCCGAGAATAAGTTCGAGGCCCTGGCGGCCCACGACGCCATCGTGGAAACGAGCGGCGCCCTCAAGACGGTGGCCTGCAGCCTCAACAAGATCGCCAACGACGTGCGATGGCTGGCCAGCGGTCCCCGCTGCGGCATCGGAGAAATCTCGATTCCGGCCAACGAGCCCGGCAGTTCGATCATGCCCGGCAAGGTGAATCCCACCCAATGCGAAGCCATGACCATGGTCTGCTGCCAGGTCATCGGGAACGACGTGGCCATCAACATGGGAGGCGCTTCCGGAAACTTCGAGCTGAATGTCTACAAGCCGATGCTGATCCATAACCTTCTGGAGAGCATTCGCCTCCTCGGAGACGCCGCCGAGTCCTTCAACGACCACTGCGCCGTGGGAATCGAACCCCGCCCGGAGACCATCCAGCGGAATCTGGAACAGTCGCTCATGCTCGTCACGGCTCTGAATCCCGTGATCGGCTACGACAAGGCGGCGGAAGTGGCGAAGACGGCCTACAAACAGGGCAAGACCCTGAAGGAGGTGGCCGTCAGCATGGGGCTGGTGACGCCCGAGCAGTTCGACGAGGTGGTGGACCCCGCGAAGATGGTCTGACCTCACAGGGCGGCGTCGGGAGCCAGGACGGGGGAGGTGAAACCATCCCCCATGTTCGGAAAGGCGACGCAGGCTCGGCCCGCGGCGTCGGGCCACCGGCGCGCATAGTCTCCGCCGAGAAGGGCTCGAATCGGCTCTTCTTCGGCGTCCGGCGAAAGGAGCGCCATCACCGCTCCCCCGAAACCGGCGCCGGTGAAGCGGGCACCCAGCACGCCCGGGATCTCTCGTAGCCTCCCCACCAGGAACGTGAGCGCCTCGTGCCCCACGTCGAAGTCATGGACGCAGCTTTCTCCGCAGGCCTGGATGAGGCGTCCGAGTTCCTCGTTCCTCCCCTGCTCCCATGCCGTCCGGCCGGCTTCCACGCGGGCCGCTTCGGTGAACACATGGCGTGCCCGGGATCGCAGGGGCTCCGGCAGGCGTTCCCAGCCGCTTCGCCGATCCTCCGCCACGTCCATGAGCCGGCGGCACCCCGGTTCCAGGGATTCGGCAGCCGCGGCGCATTCTCGGACGCGGGCATTGTAGGGAGACGCATCGAGCCTTCGCCGCACGCCGGAATGGACGAGCGCCCACCTGGGTGCTGGGATCTTCGCCGGCCAGCGGACGAGGCGCAGCGCGAGGGTCCGGTGGTCGATCTCGAGCAGCGCATCGCGTGCAGCGAACAGGATCGACATGGGATCCAGTGCGCCCACCTGGACCCCGACGAAGGAACGTTCCGAGTTCAAGACCGCGTCGCAAAAGGTGTGGGGATCGAGAGTGAGGTCGTTCACTTCGAGCAATGCCGCACCGTAGGCGATTTGCACGGCCGCCGACGAGGAGACTCCGCCCCCCGGGAACTCCGCGCGAATCTCACCCCGCAGCCCGCGGGTGAGGCCCCGTTGTCGCTGGAGCTCTCGGATCATGCCGCCCAAGTAGGCGGAGCCGTCATCGCGTCGAGGCCAGGGTTCGTCCACTCTTCCCACGAACCGAGTGCCCAGGGAGGGGGCTTCCACCGTGACCTCGGGTCCTTGAACGGCTTCGAAGTCGAAGCGAATCCCCCGGTCGAGGGCGAACGACAGGGTCGTTCCCCCCTGGTGGTCCACATGTTCACCCAGGAGGCAGAGGCGGTAGGGGACGCAAATCCTTCCCATGCCCGAGTCTATCTCTTCTGGGGACTCGCGCCGGGCACCCGGCTCTAAAGTTGCTTCGAACAGCACACGATATATCTCAGCAGTCAGTGTGTGTGTTGAACTTGATGTGTTCGGAGACCTGGAAGGGGCCCCCTTCCAGGTCTCCACCCCTCCCTGGAGAGCATGGCGTGCCCCCGATCCGTCTTTTGCGCAAACGACAGTTTTCACTGGTCGAGGTCGTTTTGGTCCTCGCCTTGGTCGTGTCTCTGTCCGCGCTCGTCGTGCCCGGCATGACTCGCAGCGTCATCCCCGATCTGGAAGGCCGGGCCGCTCGCCAGTTGAGCGCCATCGGCAAGGGCTTGACCCGCTACCGCCGAGAAACGGGGCGGAACCCCTGTGGTTTCCGCGGCACTCCCAGCTACGGTTGGCTCCACGGACCC
>DRQF01000142.1 GCA_011369445.1 Planctomycetota bacterium
CCGCGGCGATCGGTTCCTGGCTCGTAGCCTGTCGAGGCTTCCTTGGATCAAGCTCCACAGGAAGATCTTCTTCCTCCCAGCCTGGATCGACGCCGCCGTGCGCGGGCGGCTCGACACCTCCGCACTCTCGACGGTGGAAGCCGTCTTGCAGGCGGGAGACCTCCCTCCGGACGTCCACAAGAAACTCCAGGTCGCCGCCGAGCACCTTCGGCGCACCGTGGCGATCCGAAAAAGATAGGAGGACGGCCCTTTCCGCCCAGGCAATTTCCTGGACGATCTCGCCCTCATGTGGTGGGATCCGTCCATGACATGCTCGACGCCTTGGGATGGCTGGCCCGCCGTCGTACTGACCGGCGAGCACTTCGAAACCGTTTTTGCGAAGACGGCTCACGGTCTCGTACGGGGACCGTCTCGCTTTCCCGTGATGGGGGTCGTCGATCGCCTCGCAGCCGGGAAGGACGCAGGGGAGATTCTCGACGGCCACTTCCGGAACATCCCTGTCCGGGAGTCGCTGGACGCGTTTCGAGGGCTCCACAGCCCCGAACCGCGGATGTGCATCGTCGGAGTCGCCACGGCAGGTGGACGGCTTCCCGACGACTTGCGGCAGGTTCTGATCCAGGCGGCCCGCAGAGGAATGGTCCTCGTCAACGGCTTGCACGAGTTCTTGCGCACCGACGAGGAGATCCGCGAAGCCGCCGACGTAGGGGGCGCCGTGATCGTGGATCTTCGCAGCCCCAAGCCCTTCCATGAGCTCTCGTTTTGGACCGGGGAAGTCTTGAAGCTGGACATCCCCCGCGTGGCCGTCCTGGGAACCGACTGCGCCCTCGGAAAACGCACGACGATGATGTTGCTCGCCAAGGCTTTGGAAGATGCCGGAACAACAGTCGGCAAGGTGTCGACCGGCCAGACAGGTTTTCTCCAGGGCGTGGAGTATGGGTTCATTCTCGACGCGACGCCGAACGACTTCGTCTCGGGCGAGTTGGAGCGTGCGATCCTCGGCGCGGCGCGCGCCTTGAACCCGGACCTGATTCTCATTGAGGGGCAATCCAGCCTCCACAACCCGAGCGGCCCCTGCGGCGCGGAGTTCATCCTGTCGGGGGGCGTCACCCACGTGATCCTGCAACACGCACCCCACCGTACCTTCTTCGAAGGGTTCGAGGAGGAAGGTTTCGCCATCCCCCCCATCGAGAAGGAGATCCGGCTGATCGAGATGCTGGGGGCGCGCGTCCATGCCCTCACCCTCAACGAAGAGGGCCTCGACGACGTCGAGGCCGCGCGCCGCAAGCTCGCGGAGGAAACGGGACGTCCGGTTTTTCGCCCTCTCGCGGGGGAATGTGACGAACTCGCACAATTCATCACGGAGGCGATTCGAACGTGAAACTCCGCTCAATCGAAACGTGGCGAGAGTCCGTCCCCCTGACGCGGCCCTACACCCTTTCGCGGGCCACCTACGACCGCGTCGACCTCTTTTTCGTCCGTATCGAAACCGAAGAGGGCCGAATGGGCTTCGGTTCGGCCTCCCCGGCGGAGGACGTGACGGGGGAGACGCCGGAGGCCTGT
This sequence comes from Planctomycetota bacterium, assembly GCA_011369445.1. Taxonomy (GTDB): domain Bacteria; phylum Planctomycetota; family DRQF01; genus DRQF01. The sequence goes on from DRQF01000142.1 coordinate 1,561, forward strand.
GAGAAAGGTTTGAGCGCGATTGCGGAGCGGGAGTGGGCGGGCAAGGAGGCCTTCGCCCTGGGGGATCGGCTCCTCGATCTCGATGCCGTGGCGGAAACGCCTCCCGCCGCCCGCGCCGCTTTCGACATGGCCTTCCACGATCTGGCGGCCCGTGCCCTCGGCATTCCGTTGGCGGGGCTTTGGGGCCAGGTCCACACCTCGCTCCCCACGTCGATCACGATCGGCATCAAAAGCCCCGCCGACACGGTCGAGGAGGCGCGCGAGTATCGGGGGCGCGGCTTCCGTCACCTGAAGATCAAGCTGGGGCGCAACGTCGAGGAGGACCTGGAGCGCCTCCACCGCGTCCGCGAAGAGATGGGAACCGCCGTGGCCATTCGAGTCGATGCCAACGAGGGCTACGACGCAGCCGCCTTGGACCGCATTCTGAAGGCGGCACCCTCCCTCGATTTGGAATTCATCGAGCAACCCTTTCCCCGCGGCGAAGAGAACGTGCTCGACGGCCTCACCTCGGATGAGCGCTCTCTCATAGGTCTGGACGAAAGCGTCCACAATCCCGGCGACGCCTGGAATCGGCGGGACACGGACGTCGGCGGGTGGGTCGTCAAGCTCATGAAGTGCGGAGGCCTCGGTCCGGCAAGACGCATTGCCGATCTCGCCCGATTCCGCCGCAACTGGCTCATGTGGGGCTGCATGGACGAAAGCAGGCTCTCGATCGCGGCCGCCCTGCACCTGGCACTCTCCTGCAAGGCCACACGCCACCTGGATCTGGACGGGCACCTCGATCTGGCCACCGATCCCTTTGAAGGAGGCTTCATCCTCGAAGACGGCTGCCTTCGCCTCACCGAGGCCCCAGGTCTCGGCTGCGAGCCGGCCTAGCCCGTTGAAACGTCTGAAGAGGACCTCCAAGCTCAAGCAGAGCACAACGTCGCACTTTCGAGAACCTCTTGGCTCACCGGACGTCCTACGTCTATGATCAGCGCGACGATCGAAGCGTAGTCCAGGGGCGTTCCGCCCAAAACCTGCACAAAGAAAGGTCCGACCATGGTCAACCACTCGGAAGGATGGGTCCGCCCACTGGGAACCTCCCTGGCTCTATCGATCCTGCTCGTAGCGATGTCAACGGCAACCCAAGCGCAGAGATTCCTTCTCCCCCACCAAACGGCGGTCCCCTCGCAAGGGCTCCCAACGCAGGCCATTGCGACCGGCGACGTCGACTCGGACGGCGACGTGGACGCGTTCATTGCAAGTGAAGCCCTGGGTGCCACTGCCATCGCTCTGATGCTCAACCAGGGAGACGGCTACTTCGCGGACGGATCCAGCCAGCTGCCGAACAACTTGGGGTCGGTCAACAGTGCAACCATGTCGGACGTCGATGGAGACGGGGATCTCGATCTCCTCTTTTCCACGTCCACGCTCGTAGCGGTCCTTCGACTCTATTTCAACGATGGCAGCGGCAATTTCTCGGTGGCACCTCAGCCGTTGCCCTCCCTGGTCAGCACGTTCGCCAGGGATTTCGTGGTGGGCGACATGGACGGGGACGGCGACGTGGACATCGTGGCGGCGACGGAAGGGTTCCCGGTTTACTTCGCGAACAACGGCTCCGGAGTCTTCAGCATCGTCACGGCCGCGATCCCGCCATTCACCGTGATCGACAGCCACTCCGTCGCAGCGGGCGACTTTGACGCTGACGGAGACCTCGACCTTCTCATCGACAGCGGCCCCTCACTGAAGCTGCTGACCAACAATGGGACAGGGAGCTTCACCGATGCATCGAGCCTGCTCCCTTCCCTTTTCGTCGACACGCGAGACATAGATTTCGCCGATGTGAATGGTGACGGGACCCCCGACGCACTCGTAACGACGAGTAACCTTGGGCTGGTTCTCCTGCTCAACGGTGGCACCACCGGTTTCACGGACGCCTCATCGCAGATCCCCCCCCTGTCCCTTGACATCGCAAGTGTCGCGGCGGGGGACGTGGACGGGGATGCAGACTCGGATGTCCTGCTGGCGACGGAAACGGGCACCGTCCTACTTCTGAACAGCGGGCTTGGCAGCTTCTCGACCGCGGTCACACAGACGCCACCCCATCACAACCGCGTCCATGATCTCGCGCTCGTCGACCTCGACATGGACGGCGATCTCGACGTTCTGAATGGAAATGAGTCCGTCGACACGGTCTGGTTCAATCGTGGCAATGGGGTCTTCGTAGCGCCGCGATCAGTCTTGCCGCTCGAAGACGACGACGGCACATCCATCACCCTGGGAGACCTGGACGGCGACGGGGATTCGGACGCCATCATCGGGAATGCCGGGGTCGACCGAGTGCTCCTGAATGACGGGAACGGCTCCTTCGACGAGCCGGCGGGCGGGTCGACATTGCTTTACCTTGCGTCCGAGGGCGCCGCTCGCTACGCCCTTGGTGATGTCGACGGCGACGGAGACCTCGATGCCGTCGCAGCGACATTCGCGTTCGGGATTCACCTGGCACTCAACGACGGCACCGGGTCGTTCACCGACGCGACAAATCAGCTTCCGGCGGCGAACTCCAGCGCTCCCTCCGTGAGCGTCGGCGACGTGGATGGAGATGGCGACCTGGACATCCTCCGAGGATACGTACCCGGGGGGCAGATCCTCTATCTCAATGATGGCTCGGGCAACTTCTCGGACGCATCGAACCAGTTTCCCACGACCGCCTCGATCGCCCGTGTGGTTCGTCTCATCGACGTCGACCTCGATGGGGATCTTGACGCAATTCTTGGCACATTCTCGCCCGCCGCCATCCAGGTGTGGATCAACTCGGGAGGAGGTTTTTTCCAACTCACGGCCTCCTTCAGCGTGCCGCCCGTGACGTCTTCAAGGCTTGCGGTCGGAGACGTGGATAGCGACATGGACCCGGACCTGGTCGTCCTCGGACTGGGCACTTCCCAGCTCTTCCTCAACGACGGGAGCGGCGGCTTCACGGTGGCGCCGAACGCGCTCGCTGGAGCCCCCACCGGGAGCCAAGCAGTCACGATGGAGGACATGGATGGAGACGGTGATCTCGACATCCTGATGGGGGCAGGGAGTCCATCATCCGATGGCGCGTTTCTCCTCATCAACAACGGGAACGGCGTCTTCGCAGCGGTCGCTGGCGCTTTTCCACCGATTTTCCCCGGCCTCAGCCCCTTCCAGGATTCGCGCGACATTGCCGCCGCCGATGTGGACGGGGACGGGGATCTCGATGCGATCACCGTCGGGAAGGGGCAGGACAGGGTCTTCGTCAACCAAAGTCGCCAGCTTTCCTGGCGGAAGCTTCCCCGATTTGGCCGCCCCATCACGGTGGACATCTCGGGGCCTCC
>DRQF01000143.1 GCA_011369445.1 Planctomycetota bacterium
GGGGCCCGGATTGATGTCGGCGACGAGCTGGGTGCCGGCGGGCGTCCCGTCCGTCATCCACAACTCGGAGCCCGCAACCCCATCCGCGGCGCTGAAGAACATCACCCCGCCTGAGAGGGTGAGTTCACTCGGGAAGCTCCCCGCCATGCCGGAGCGGATGTCCTTGACCAACGTCGCCTGTCCCGCAACGAGGTCGTAGCTCCAGAGTTCGAAACCGACCACGCCATCCGTCGCCTCGAAAAGCAGATGCGTTCCGAGGGCGGCGAGCGAGCCCGGGAAACTCCCCGACGGCCCCGGGAACACGTCGGCCGCCAAGACGGTCCCCGCGGCTGTGCCGTCACTGCGCCAAAGTTCCGGACCCTGGACTCCATCGTCCGCGGAGAAAAAGACCTCGTTGCCGACGACGACGAACCCGGTTGGACCGGACGACGACGGCCCCGAAGCGATATCGGAGACGAGATTCACCGAAATGCCGTCCGAGAACCAAAGCTCCCGCCCGTTCACCCCATCGTCGGCGGAAAAGATGACGCCGCCAGCGAATGGGGTGAGGTCCCTGGGGTTGCTGCCTTGTGGACCGGGCCGAAGATCACCGAGCAACGCGGTCCCGGCTGCGGTCCCGTCGCTGACCCAGAGCTCTTCGCCCGCCGCCCCATCGTCCGCGCGGAAAAAAAGGCGGCTGCCCGAGACGACGAGATCGCCAGGACTGCTCCCCCCTGAACCCAGGACGATGTCTTTCAGAAGAAACGTCCCCGGCGTCGTCCCATCGCTGCGCCACACCTCCGCACCGTGGTCCGCCTCGGCGGCACGGAAGAAGAGAAGACCGTTCATCGGCACCAGATCCGTCACGCCAGCCCCCAAGACGCCGGGAGCGATGTCGCGCACGAGTTGGAGCCCCGTGGGGTCGCCCACGCGAAGTTCCACGCCCTCCCCGGAGCTGGCGGCCCGCAGGAAAATGAGCCCCCCCACGGATTGGAATTCGGCGGGGAAGGAACTCGGTGTACTCGCTCCTGTGAAGAGATCCTGCAGGGGGAATGTCGGGTCCTGGGCGCAAAGGGCGGGCGTCGCCGCCACGAAGCAGAGGGCCAGAAGCAGGGCGGTCGTTGCCCCTCGGCCGGCGCGGGGGTTGCACCGGATTGGAGCTCTCTTCCAAGGCATGTCACTCGGCATGGTGTCTCTCAGCGGCTGTCGGAGACCGGGAGAATCCTGGCGTCCGGAGCCCCGACGAGGCGTACCGTGGTGCGACCGTCCGGCGAACTCGTCCGCAGGACGAAGCGCCCCCATGGGTCGGAGCAGGTCACGGCGAGGACCTCCTCGCCGTCGGGATTCTGGCGTACGAGGACCACGAGGACGCCGGAGAGCGGCCGTCCCGTGGCATCACCCACGCGGCCTTCGGCCGCCACGGGGCGCTCCGCCAAGGAGACGGAGCCGAGAGCGAGGGTCTCGGTCGGCCAGATGAGTCCGGCGCGTATCAAGGCCTCCTCCCTATGATTCCTCCAGACGTCGATGGGGCGCAGAACGACCTCGAGGTTGCCGACGCCCGTGGCGATCGGCGGGACCGCGAGGCGAAAACGCCCTTTGCGGTCGGAGCGGAATCGTTCCTCCACCACCTCGATGGGTCCATCTTCACCTTCGCCGCGAAACACGGCCTCCATCCGGCGAAAGGCCACGGGGTCGCCCCGCGTGTTGCGAAGATTCCCCGTCATCAGTGTCTGCTTCAGATCGAAGAAGAGCGTGACGCCCCGGCGAGTACCGGCTCGATCGGGGAGCCGAAGGAGGCTCCAGACGGGTTCCATCACGAAGTCCACGGTCTCCGCGTGGACCGTCAGCCAACGGCCGTCGGCGGGAACCTGGATGAGCATCCGTCCCGTCATCGTGAGGTAGCCGGGCGTAGGCCAACGGTGCCCCTCGTCCTCGAGCCAGATGCGGGACATGCCGGTGTACGGGCTGCCGTCCGTCTTGCGAAGATCGACCATGATCTGGGCCATCTCCGGCACCTTCAGAACGGTGAGGTGCCTGTCCGCGGGAGAGGGTGTGACGGGAGCCCGTACGGGCTGCGCGAACACGCCGGGGACCTGGGCCGTGAGACCTGTCCCCACCTCTCCCGCGCCGGCATCGAGCAGCGCGATCAGCATCTCTGGAGGGGGAATACGATTGAAAACCGCCTCTCGATCCTCGCCCAGCGTGAGGCTTTGCCACACGGCCCAGGGAGGAAGAGGCGACGCCGTCTGATGAATGAGCTGGACCGGAAAGCCTCGCAAGCGCCGCCCTTGGGCGTCGACGACCCGGCAGCGCACGACGGCGGGCGGAGCGAGCTCGAGAGTCGGCGGCGATTCCATCTTCGCGTCCACGAGCCGGAGTCCCCATCGCTCACCATCCACGGCGGCTACGAGACCTCGGCGTGCAAAGTGGGGAAGCGGCATGACCCCGGCCGCGTCCGCACGGACCGGATGCCCGAACCGGCGGAGGAGGATCTCGAGATTCCAAGGGCGGTTGGGCTCAGGGGTGTATCGCCCGAATCGATACCAGACGTCGAGGTCGAGGAACCAACCCTGGACCCAGGGGAGGGCTTCACCGGTTTCCGCGACGCGCACGGTCAAGGCGAGCGCCGACCCACTCGCGGCGGCAGGGGCTCGAGAGACCTGGCCGAGACAAGGCAGGGCGAGGAACAGCAACGCGGCCAAGGTCCGCGGAAGCGTGGGGGTCATGGCAAGCTCCGATCTTCGGGGGGCGGATACTGAGCTGCGAGTATACAACAGCCGCGCCCACCTGGCTATTCAAGGTTTGACTCCTGGGGCCATTTTCTCGGAAAACCGGGAAAAGGCGCGCCCAGCGGCCTCTCACGGAGGCTCGGCGGCGAACTTGGGACCGAAGGCTTCAGCCTTCATTTGACGGCACGCGGCATGGGGCTCATCCACCGGCATTTCCGGGGCGGGGGCGCCCCGGCTCCAGAAGAAAGGCGAGGAGGTCTCAGAGAATCGTCCACGCTATCGCGTTGGAGAGGCTGACCACGGTGGGGCCTCCGTTGAACATGAAAGCCTGGAGCCCGATCTGCTGGCCCGCAAGGCTGGCCGGAGTCGTGAACTGCAGATCGACCACACCCATGGCACTGGTCACGAAGATTTGGTTCAAAAGACCCGCATCCAGCCCGGACGCCACGATCGTGATGCCGGACAACAGACCCGTGATCGGGTCGAAGCCCGCCCCGATGTCCAGTTGCCCAATGTTGGGGAAAGTGGCCGCACCGGGGTTGATGGCGCCGGACATGAGGATGATCGGCTGACCGGCCGCACCCGAGAACTGGAGGGACGCCAGGCTGCCGACCGAGGTTTGAACGGCATAGGGCCCGGGCAGCCCCGAGCAGACGGGAGCGCCCCCGGGCTCGAGGGCTCCGTTGAGATCCATCACAGCCATGCCGGGCTGGGGGGCCTGTCCCGTTCCGAGAGGCGGCACCGGATTCCCATCCGTGACCCACGGTTCAGAGCCCAACCCCGGAGCGGTGGCCTGGAAGATGACGACCGTTCCCAAGGCGGTGAGATCGCCCGGAATGGAGGAGGAATCACAGGGGTCGATGTCGATGACGAGGAGAGTCCCCGCCGCTGTCCCATCGCTCGTCCAGATCTCGGCGCCATGGGGTCCGTCGTCCGCCACGAAGACCACGTTCGGCCCGCCCGCCAAGGGAGTGATGCTGGCGGCCGACGAACTCGTGGAACCCGCCGCGATGTCGGCGACGAGCTGGGTGCCCGGGGCCGTGCCGTCACTCTTCCACAGTTCTGATCCGTTGACTCCGTCGTCCGCGGCAAAAAACAGGTTGCCTCCCGACACGGTCAAGCCTGTCGGATTGGACGAGTTCGGCCCCGGATTCACGTCGACGAGGAGACTGGGGAACGCGAAGGGATTGGCGAGGCTCCACAATTCCCGGCCGTTCGCGCCGTCGTCCGCCGTGAAGACGAGCTGACTCCCGATCAAGGTCAATTCGGCGGGAAACGAGGAGCCCGCACTGTTGATGTCGGCGACGGCGAAGGTGCCGAAGGGTGACCCATCGCTCGTCCACAGCTCCGTGCCGAACACCCCGTCCGTCGCGGAGAACATGAGAAAACCGCCGAAGTCGATGAGGTTGCTGGGGAATGAGCTGTTGGCGTTCCCGAAGGGAGGCCCCGTGCCGGGGAAAACATCGAGGACCAGAAACGTGCTGAAGCCGTCGTGCGCCCAGAGTTCGACCCCGTTGGCGCCGTCGTCGGCGGTGAAGTACAGGAGGAAGCCGGATGCCGTAAGGTTCGAGGGATTCGAGCTGTTCGGCCCGAAAATCGGCAGCGAGCCAGGATTGATGTCCATCACCATGGCGGTCCCGGCGGCGGTCCCGTCGGTCACCCACAGCTCACGGCCGGCCATTCCGTCGTCCGCCTGGAAATAGACGTTGCCGTTGAAACCGGTCATGAAGCGGGGCGAGGAGCTCAACAGGCCCGGACGGATGTCCGCGACGAGGACCGTGCCCCCGGGCGTCCCGTCCGTCTTCCAAAGTTCGGCGCCGTTGACGCCGTCGTCCGCCTGGAAATAGAGCACGCCATTCACGACGGCCAAATCCGAGGGATTCGAGCCCGCCGAGCCGGGGTTCAAATCCATGAACAGGGCGGTGTTGGCCGCCGTCCCGTCGGACCGGAAGAGCTCGCGACCGAGTGACGGATCGTCCGCCGCGAAATAGACGAAACCGCCGAACTCGACGAAATTCGCCGGGTTCGAACCCACATTCCCGGCTTGAATGTCCGCGAGGACAGTTGTTTGGGCGGGGGCAGACAGGGCGAACAGACACAGGACCGCCAGGGCGATCGATTGGGGGGATCGAATTCTCATCGTGCGTCTCCGTGATTGGGGCATGGCCCGCCCAGCACGGGCCTCCGATAACACGGGAACACGACACGCCTCGCGGCGCGGAAAAATCCGTGATCCCGGCCGGCGCGAGCTGGGGGGAATGTACGCTGCACAGAGATTAGCGACACCGACCGCGAAAGTCGAGAAGTCGCTGCAATTCGGTGTCGTGGAAGCACCAAATCCTCTGCCGTGGAGAATCTTTATTCCCCCGGCCGCGTCTGACGGGTAGAATCTCGGTGGAAACATGTTCGCGGCCACAGCCGTATAGGCTGGTGCCGTGCGTCGAATGCGAGCCCTCCCCCCCATCGTCAGCTCGTCCGAGGTCACGTCGTGGGAAGGGCTTCGAGGAGCTTCCCATGCCACGCCCACTCCTTTGTGTTGCCGCCCTGCTGGCGCTGTCCGTCTTCGGTTCGGGTCAAACCCTCATAACCCGCGTCAACTGCGGCGCTCTCGCCGTCTCCCCCCAGCCGGGGGTCACCTTCGAGGACGATCTCCCCTACGCTCCGGGCACGACGAATGGCTTCGTCGGCGGCACGAGCCTCTCGTCTCTCAGCGGATTCGGCGGCCAGCTCCTCGGCGGAGACAACAACCCGTGGAAGCCGGTTTACGACACGGCACGCTCGGACTGGACCGCCTATCGTTTCGAGGTGCCCAACGGCGACTACATCGTTCGCCTTCTCTTCGCGGAGATCCTCAACCAGGGGGTGGGGCTCCGCTTCCTCAACATCTCCATCGAAGGCACCCCCGTCCTCACGAACGTGGATCTCGCGGATCTCCTGGAGGTTCAGTACGGAGGAGTCTTCGCGGTCCGCGTCTCGGTGACGGACGGACGCCTCGACATCGAAGCGTCACCTGGGCCAGGCTTGGACATTCCAGCCGTAGAAGGGTCTCTTCTGAACGGCATCGAGATCTATTCGGATCCGGGAGGAGCCCCGGCTCCCCAGGCCCCCCAGGGTTTCCAAGCCCTCTCCGGATACAACCGCAACATCCTCACCTGGGATTGGCCCACCGACCCGAACATCGAAAACTTCATCGTCTACCGCGCCGATGACGCGGCAGGCCCCTTTGTCCCGGTGGCGACGATCTGGAATGCGCCTCCCCGCTACTTCGATGACGCCGCGGTCCTGGGAACGACCCACCACTACCGTGTGACGGCGCGCAACTTCGACGGCGTAGAAAGCCCGCCCACGGCCACGATGACGGCCACCGCGGCGGACCCGTCGGCATCCGGACTTCCCGTCTACGAGATCACCATCGGCGCCGCCGACCTCCAGTTCATCTCGCGCAACATTCAGCTCGATCCCTTCACCGAGGTCCCCGCCACGTTCACCGCCAACGGCGTGACCCACAATGCCCAGGTCCGTTTCCGGGGTGTCTCGGCGCGAGCGATTTCGAAGAAGGCATGGAAGGTGAAGTTCACGGGCGGAGACACCTTCATGGGCCGCTCCGAACTCAACCTCAAGTCGAGCTTCCTGGACCCATCACTCCTCCGAGAACCTCTCGCCTTCTCGCTGCACGAAGACCTCCAAAGCCCGGTCGCGAACATCGGCTCAGTGGCCCTCGTCGTGAACGGGGAGTATCTGGGCGTCTTCCAATCCGTCGAACAGTTGGAGGAGGAGTTTCTCTCTCGCAACGGTCGGAGTCTGAACGCCAACGTCTACAAGTGCCGCGGCCCTCTCACGGTCTCCTCGGACCCATCCCTCTACCCCATCATTTACGAGAAGAAAGTCTCCGGAGCTCCCGGCAACGCCGACCTCGTGGGCCTCATCAACTTCCTCGACAATCCGGCGGCGCCTGATTTCGAGAGGATGCTCCTCGATCAGATCAACGTGGACAAACTGCTCGACTACCTGGTGGTCGTGGGTTACTCCGGCGACCTCGACAGCATTTCGAACAACTACTTCCTCGATCACGACCTGGATCTCGACCGTTGGGAGATCTGGCCCTTCGACTCCGACGTGAACTTCGCCCTGGTTCCGGCTGTTGCGAACCTGTCCGTCGTCGCGGGCACGTCCTTCGGAACGCCTGGATTCGTGAACGCACTCAGGGAGCGGGTCATGGCCATCGACTCCCTCCGGTGGCGTTTCGTGGAAAAACTCGCGGCGTTCGTGGCGGATCATTCGGACCCCTCGATCCTCGATCCCCGCATCGATGCCCTGCACCTGGCCATCCAAGCCGCCGCCACCGCCGACCCTTTCAAGCAGGGTTGGGAGTCCCCAGCGACATTCCTCGCGCAAGCGCCTTTCATCAAGAGTTTCATTCCGACGCGCAATGCCGCCGCTCTCGCGGAAGGGATGTCCATTCAGCCGGCCAGCCCACCGACTCAGATTTGGATCAACGAGATTTCGGCCGCCAATCAGACGACCTTCCCGGATGAAGTGGGCGACTTCGAGGACTGGGTGGAGCTCTACAACGATTCCCCATCGCCCATCGACGTGGGCGGATGGTTTCTCACGGACGACATGGGCGTCCCCACGAAATGGCAGATCCCCGCGGGAACGATGGTCCCTGCCCACGGCTACCTCATCATTTTCGCGGACAATGAACCCCTCGAGGGGCCGCTCCATGCCACGTTCCGGCTCTCGTCCAGCGGAGAGGAACTCGCCCTGTTCGCGGCGGACGGGGTCACCGTCATGGACTTCGCCTACTGGGGTCCCCAGTTCAATTCCGTGTCCTACGGACGGCGCCAAGACGGCGACCCGTTTTTCCGTCTCCTTCCGATGCAGACCCCGAACGCCCCCAACACGGACATGGGCAACCTTCCTCCGCTCGTGGCGGGTATCTCTCACGCGCCCGCCCTTCCCATGAGCGGCGATAGCCCCACCGTGACCGCCATCGCCGAGGACGGGGACGGCATCCAGAACGTGACGCTCTTTTGGCGCGTCGACGGCGGCACCTTCACCAGTCAATCGATGACGAATACGGGCGGCGACGCCTTTGCCTCGTCGATCCCACCGCAGGCGACGGGCAGTCTCGTCGAATACTACGTGGAAGCGACGGACACGCTGGGCGCGGTGACCAGGAATCCGAAGGACGCCCCGCTGTTCCTCTTCTCCTATCTCGTTACCGACCCTCAACCCATCGGACTCCGCATCACCGAAATACTGGCCAGCAACGACACGGTGATCGCGGACGAGGTGGGCGGATTCGACGACTACATTGAGATCCACAACGAGACGGCCCAAAGCATCGACCTGTCCGGCATGTACCTCACGGACAACTTCGCCATCCCCACGAAATGGCCGTTCCCGCCGGGAACGATCCTCGGAGCCGGTCAGTATCTCCTCGTGTGGGCGGACAACTCGCCGTTGGACGGCCCTCTTCACGCTCTTTTCAAGCTGAAGGCCAGTGGTGAAGACGTGGCACTGTTCGCTGCGGATGGCGTCACCCTGCTGGACGGCTTTAGCTTCGGACAACAGATGACCGACGTGGCCCTCGGCCCATTGCCGGACGACAGCTCCACGCTCTTCCGGATGCAGCCCTCGCCGGCCGCTCCCAACCTGCCGCTTCCGGGACACACCCTGGAATACAACGCCGAGGACGTGACGCAGAACGTGGTGTCGATGCAGGCCCTCCACGCCCTCGAGATCGGCTACAACTTCGGAACGTTCATCTCGGGAGCTGCACCGGGGGAACAGGGCTTCATCGTCTTCGACTTCGCGCCGATCTCCCAGATCATGGGAACCGACGGCACGTTGCTCGTGAATCCCATCCCGTCTATGACTCAGTTCTTCATGACGGACGCAACGGGCACCGGCTCTTGGGCGGCCACGGTTCCCAACCTGCCAAGCCTCGTCGGCATCACGGTCTATTTCCAGGCCTTCGTCACGAACTCGGGCCTCTCCAACGCCATCTCGGGGACCGTGGGGCAGCAAGGACTCGTGGGACCAACGAACCCCTGACCCCCCCGGGATCGGGCCTTGGACACAAAGGCGCCCTCGACGCTGCAGCGTCGAGGGCGCCTTCACATTCGAACCGAACGACGATCAGTTGCCGACGAAGACGTGACCATCCGTCGTGGCAAAAAACCCGTTGGCCGGAACCGTCCCGGTCACCAAGCCCTGGATCATGACGCGCTCCGTGGGCGCGATGAACACGGGCCACTGGAAGCTGAAGCTGACGCCACCCAGGGGAAGGAGCGCCGGCACACCGAACAGGGACAGGTCTCCACTACCGAGAACGCTGACCGTGCCGAAGGGAGGCGGAGCCGCGTTGGCGTAGATCCCGGGGAACGCCGGTGAAACGAGGTTCACGGTGCCGCCCATCGGATAAAGGGTGGCCAGAAACGAGAAGTTCAGCCCGAGGAAAGTGCCATTCGGGGAGTGCAACCGGAGCGTCACGACGTCGCCCGGAAACACATCGTGCTGGATGTGTTGGGAACCACCGGAGAGCATGAATGTGTTGATGCCGCTCTCGAGTTCCAAATCCTCATCGGTGCCGGGAAAGTCGGGGAGAGGCTCGGAGCGCACCTCGATATTGTCGACCTGCCACCAGAAATCGAAGTGACCGATGTACTCGAATCGCAGAGACGCGTTGGGAGAACCGTTCGCAGCCGCGGTGATATCGATCGACTGATGATCGGGGTTCGCCGTGCCCGAGTCGTTGGTGTAGACGAGGGTGTCCGCGATGCCATCATTGACGAAAACGTTGACGATGCTGCTGTTGCCGGTGCCCCCGAAGATCCGGTGCCATTGATCCCACTCGAGCAGGATGATCCCGGAGGATGCATCGAAGGTGGGCGAGATCAATTCCGCCTGGACGGGCCCGGCCGCGAAACCGAGGAAGTCGGAATCGCAGATGGCGATGGGCGACGTGAGAGGCGCCGAGATCGTGGAAAGAGGATTGGGGTTGTCGAAACGCCAGTTCTGGAAGGCGTTGGAACCTACGACGAGGCTGGTGGTCCAACCCGCCGGCGCGGTCATGCCGGCTGCCGTGGAGAAATCCTCCGTGAGCAACACTTGGGCGGGAGTCAACGTCGCCAGCAAGGCGAGGACCAGGGTCGGGATGAGCAGGGGGGGATAACGCCACCGCATGGGGAAACTCCTATTTATGATGAACAAAAGAAGATGACAAAGATGGGGTCCGTGCGCGCCATCCTAAGAAATGGGAAGGGGCATGTCCGCAAGAATATTCACTGTGAGCGAAACTCGATGAAATACAACTCCATCAGAATCCAACACGTATCCGGGCCGCGGCGCTGAACGAGAGGGTCCCGAAGGCCCCTGCCGGATCCATCACCGCAAATTGGAAGAACAACTCCGCACCCGTGAACATCGGGGCCGGAGGAATATCGAAGGGGAAGAGCACGTCCCCAGTCCCCGAACTCATCACGTTGAACGTCAGGACGGGTGGCCCCACGTAGGTGACACATCCCCCCCCGATGACGCTGATCGCCAGGTTCGGTGAAATCCCCACAATGACCGGCAATCCGGCCGGAACGTTTGCGAGAGCCACGGAGGCCGTTTGACCATGGATGGGCAGGCCCGGCACCGACATCTGGGGCAGGCCGAGGCCACCCGGGCAGGCCACTCCGAAGACATCGCCTCGGGCCCGCGGAATCGCCAGACGAACCGTCACGGAGTCACCACCCTGATTCGCAATGACGAGGTCGGGGATGCCGTTCCCGTCCACGTCGCCGATTGCGACCGCGGAGGGAGCGCTACTCGTGGTGAGCGTGTCCGTGGAATCGAAGACGCCGGTGAAACAGTCCAGGCCCAGGAACAACGACAGCCGATTCTGGCCACCGTCGGCGACGATGACGTCCTGGGCGCATACGAGCCCCGGAGCAAGCGTGTCGGCCTGCAGGTCGCCGCAGGCGATGGCGCGAACTCCAAGCCCCGCCGCGGCCAAGATCGGCGCGTTGAAACTGTTTCCGTTGAACCCCAGCCCTCCATTGTTCACAAAGACGGACACGATGCCCGGATTGATGGGGAGTGCCGGACGGGTGAGGACTCCGATGTCGTTGGGGATGCCGTCACCATTCAGGTCACCGCAGCACAGATCGAACGCCTGCTCGGGAACGTCCAGATGAACGGGAGCCTCGAAGAATCCGCCCGCCAAGTCATTCTCGTAGAGCAGAACGTTTTGCGACGAAACGCCAGGCGCCTGCTGTGCAATGACCAAGTCGATGAAGGGGTCGGCGTCGCGCGCACAAAAGGCGACCGCACCCGGACGGTTGAATCCCAGCGAAGAAAACAGAGGCGCAAAGGCCCCGCCATTGACAGAGAGAGCCACCGTCTCCCCCACTCCGAAAAGATCACCCAGACAGGCGACGACAATGTCGTCCGTGCCCGCCAAGTCCACGTCGGCGACCGCGATGTCGACGGGCTCGTGGGCGCCCAGGCCCGCGAAAAGATCGAAGACGGAGCCCATGACCAATCCGTTGCCGGTATTGAGCAGGACGAGAACGGAGTCGCTTCCGTTCAAGGTCAGGGCCAAGTCGGTGCCCGGCATGCCGTCCAGATTCCCGAAGGCCAGCGAACCGGGATTGGAACCCGCCCCGCTGACGTCGATGAGATCGAGAACAGGAAAGGCCCCCATCCCGTCATTGAACAGGATGGCGACCTCGTCACTGGCGCTCAGTGCCGCAACGATGTCGAGGTGGCCATCGGGCAGCGTGTTGGTGGGAGAGGAGCCCATGTCCGCCAAGACGACATCGGAAGCCTGGACTCCAGGCGTGCTCATGACTCCCAACAACGAGTAGTCGACTGCGGCCGCAAAGTCGGCCGCCACGACGACGGAAAACGAGCAGGAGGTCGTGTTCCCCGCCGCATCCGTGGCCGTGTACGTCACGAGCGTGGTGCCGATGGGGAAGCTGTCACCCGGATTGTGAGTCGAGGTCAGATTCACGCCGGGGCAGTTGTCCGACGCGACGGGAGGCGTCCACGTCGCCGCCGCGGTACTCCCGCCCTGGCTGGGCGTGACGTTGATGTTGCCGGGACACGGCGTCAAGACCGGCGGTTCACCATCGGCGACGACCACATCGAAACTGCACGAAACCGCATTGCCGCCGACGTCCACCGCTTGAAACACGAGCGTCGTGGTCCCGATGGGAAACGCGTCCCCCGAGGACAATCCCGTCGTGTCCGTCTGATTGATGGCCAATCCCATGGAGCAGTTGTCGGAACCCGTGACCGCGAAGGTCACCTGAGCCGTACAGGCACCGGGGTCCGTTCCGACAGCGATGTTGCCGGGACACGTGATGGTGGGGAGTTCTCCATCCGTCACGGTCACGGTCTGCATGCAGGTCGAATCGTTGCCCGCGGCATCGGAGGCGGTCCAGGTCACAACCGTCACACCGGCTGGAAAGAGACTCGGCGCATCGTTCGTGATCGTCACCGCGCCGCAGGGATCGCTCCCCGTGGCCGTGCCGAGGGTGACGCCGGATGCCGTGCACAGACCGGTGTCAGTGCTCGCCATGACATCGGCAGGGCAGGAAATCGTCGGCCCCTCGTTGTCCGTGACCACCACGTCGAAGCTGCAACTGGCCATGTTCCCGGTGGGGTCCGTGGCGGTGTAGACGACCGTCGTCGTCCCGAGGCCGAACGAGTCGCCGGGGTTGTGGGTGGACGTCAAAGTCACCGAGCAGTTGTCGGTCGCCACGGGCGGTGTCCAGCTTACGGTCGCGGTGCAAAGCCCCGAATCCGTCGAAGCGGTCACGTTTCCGGGACAAGCCGTGAGCACCGGCGAGGCCGTATCCCCCACTGTCACCGTACAC
>DRQF01000144.1 GCA_011369445.1 Planctomycetota bacterium
GGGAAGAGTGGGAATCTCGTCCACCCGCTCCACGTCGATCCGCACGCCCTCGCCCATGAGTTTGGCTAGCCCGTCGCGGACCGGGACTTCGAGATCGGTCTCGGAGGGCCGCCCCCCAGGGACGAGGAGGACACGCAAGTGATCGGGAGCGTCCTGGATCACCTGGTACGACTTCACCGCGGGCAGCACACGCAAGACATACATGGCGCCCAGTCCGTGGATGCGCCGGCCATCCGGCGTCACGAGGGTATCCGTGCGGCGACCGCCGAGGCGCGCAAGCAAAGGTTGCGGCCGTCCGCACTCGCAGGGCTCCGCAACGCGAGCCGCCGTGTCACCCAGACGATACCTGATGAGCGGCATGCCGAACGACCAGAGATTCGTGACGCACACTTCCCCCACCTCGCCCGTCGGGAGAGGCTTCCCGTCCTCGGAGAGGATCTCCACGATCACGGTATCCGCCGCGATGTGAAGCCCTCCCGCCGGACAGGTCTGGGCGATGTAGCCCCCATCGCGACAGCCGTATTCGTTGATCACCGGGCAGCCGAAGACCCGCTCGATGACCTCACGATCCGGCTCGAGCAAAAGCTCCGCCGTGGAGATCGCCCCTTTCAGCGAAAGGTGGTGTAGGTTCTCCCCCCGCCCCTCGAGGAATCGGGCGTAGCGGGCCAGGACGCTGGCATAGCCATAGAGGAAGTCTGCCCGCCGACGAGAGAGGAATTCACCGTACGCCGCCATGGCCTCATCCGTCAGTTGGAAGGCCGAGAGAATCCACTGATTGAGGAGCCCGTCTTTGAATGCGCGCACGCGATCCTGCGAGGAGAGCTCGATGGGGCTCCCCCACAGATCCACTTGGTGATCGCCCACCCGGATCCCCCACCACTCGCGGGCCCGCAACTTGGCAGCCAACTGCGAGGCTTCGCGGACCTTGTCGGTGTAGAAAATGAGGGGTTGCCCCGAGGAGCCGCCGGTCGCGAGTTGGAAAAGGCGGGATCGGTAGTTCCGTGCCGCCATGTCCTCCCGGTGCGCCCGAATCAGAACCTTGTCGATGGTGGGGAAGCGAGCGAGGTCACCCAGGTGCTGGAGCGTGTCGGCGCCCGCGAACACATCCGCGTAGTAGGGGCACTGGCGTCGGGCGTGATCGATGAGGCCTCTCAGCTTCTCGATGCGCCAGGCCTCGAGCTCCGCTGGCGTCTTGCGATCGGTGGCTCGAAACTCGCGCAGCAGACGCATGGTCGGGCGCCCGCGTAGACGCTCGTGCAAGGGATAGATCAGACTGCGAACGAGGGCACGATGCATGGAGTTTCGAAGTCCTCTTCCGACCTCTCTCAAAGATAGAGGATGCGGTCGCAGTGGGGACAGGTTTCGAGGTGCCGCGCGGCGAGCCTCGCCACGATCTGGGGAAGAAGTCCCGTGTCGCAGCCCTTGCAGATGTCGCCTTCCACATGCGCCAATCCCACGCCCCCGCGGCGGGTGCGAACCGACTGATAGAGTTGGTAGAGATCCGCGGGAAGTTTGGCCGCCAACTCCTCCCGTTTGGCGCCGAGATCCTTGATGCGCGTCTCGGCGCGCGCAAGGTCCTCCTGCGTGCGCCGTTCCTCTTCAGCAAGGAGTTTTCTCTCGTCCTCCAGCGCTTCCGTCTCGGCCTTCAGACGGTCCTCGAGTTCGTCCAGCGCCATCATCAGCTCAAGGATGCGGTCCTGAACCTGTTCGTTCTTCTCCTCGCGCCCCTTGATCTGGTGCTTCATCGCGTTGAACTCTTCATTCGTCTTCAACGAGAAGAGCTGTCCCTCGAGTCGCTTGATCTCGGCCTCGTGCCCTTGCGACTCCACATTCAGCGCATCGATGCGCTTCTTCGCCGCCACGACCATCTCGTGAGCCTCGTCGACTTTCTTCTGCTGCGCGGCAACCGCCCGGGTTTGCTGCTCCAACTCCCGCGGGCGCTTGTACTTCGTCTCCTCGGCGAGATCGATCTTCTCGTCCAGGCGAGCCAGCTCGATGAGGAGGTCAAGGGCCTCCCCTTCCAGCCTTTCACTCTCGTTTTCCGCTCCACCCCGTGGTGCCATGTTCATCGCCTCACAAAAAAAGCCCCGGCATTCGCCAGGGCTGGGTTTCAGTGTCCCTTCGATTCGAGGAACCCCGAGAGCTTTCGGGATCGAATCGGATGCTGGAGTTTCATCACGGCCTTCGCCTCGATCTGGCGAACGCGCTCGCGTGTCACCTTGAAAATGCGCCCCACCTCCTCGAGCGTGTAGGTGTAGCCGTCGCCGATCCCGTATCTCAGTTTGATGATCTCCCGCTCCCTGTAGTTCAGGGTCGCCAGGATGTCCTTGATGCGGTCGCGCAGCATCTTGTGCGTAGCGGACGTCACGGGAGACTCCGCCCCCTCGTCCTCGATGAATTCGCCGAAGTAGGAGTCTTCGGAGTCCCCGACGGGGCGATCCAGCGAGACCGGGTGCTTCGAGATGCTCATCACGCGACGCGCCTCCTCGACCGTCACATCCGCAGCGTCGGCAATCTCCTCCACCGTGGGTTCCCGCCCCGTCTCCTGCTGCAACCGCTTGTGGACGTTGCGGAGCTTGCTCATGGTCTCGATCATGTGCACAGGGATGCGGATCGTGCGTGCCTGATCGGCGATCGAACGGGTGATGGCCTGGCGAATCCACCAGGTCGCGTAGGTCGAGAACTTGTAACCGCGGCGATACTCGTATTTCTCCACGGCTTTCATGAGCCCCGTGTTTCCCTCCTGAATGAGGTCGAGAAACGTGAGCCCCCGATTGCGATACTTCTTGGCGATCGAGACGACCAGTCGCAGGTTGCCCGACGACAGGTCTCTTTTGGCCTGCTCGTAGCGCTCGAATCGATCGCGGATCTGGTGCAATCGACGCCCGAGGGATTCCCTCGTTTCCCCCGCCTCCAGCTGTTTCCGAAAGAGCTTCTCCTTCAGAATACCCTGAGTGGCCTGATCGTCTTCAGGCAACTGAGCGATCTCTCGTTCCAACCGGCAGAGCTCCGTGTACTGTTCCACGAGGTCCTGCATCATCGGGCGGACATTCTTGATCTGCAGACCGAGCTCTTCCAGGAGAACCGCGACCTTGCGGCGGCGCGTGCGCTGACGGCACGCCAACTGAAAGCGTTCCTTCTTCGTCTTCACCTGCCCCCGGAGGAATCGTTCGAAGTCCTTTTGGTTCTCCTCGAGGATGCGCTTGGCGGTCGCCACGTTCTGGGGCAGGCGGTCGCAGAGATCCTGCTTGTCCACCTCGCCGACCTTGAGGGTGCGATCGAAGGCCAGTCCGCCCCGCAGGACGTCCTCGAAGATGGAGATGGCCTGGGCCGCGGTGAACGGACACTCGAGGACCTTCTGGCGGAACATCTTCCGCGCCAACTCGATCTTCTTAGCGAGGGAGATTTCCTGTTCGCGGGTGAGGAGAGGGATCTCGCCCATCTGGGTGAGATACATGCGCACGGGATCGTCGATGCGCTCCGTGGCCGGAACGGCGACGATGGGTTCGTCCCGCACGGGAGCCGAGGGCGCGGCCGGTTCGGCATACAGACGGCTCTCCATGACCCTTCGCCTCTCCTCGGCTTCCTCCTCCTCGATGACGTCGATCCCCTCAGTGGCGAGCCGGAGCAGGACATCCTCCAGGCGATCGGGAGAAACCACATTCGGCGGGAGAATGCGGTTGATCGTCTCGTAGGTGACGTAGCCGCTCCGCTTTCCGCCAGCGATGATCAATTGGAGTTCGGATTCCAGACCCTTCATCGCCGTTTCACTCCTGGTGAGGTCGCGCACGGCCGCCAAAAAGAGGAGGTCGACGACACGATTCGATCGTCGAGGACGGGGGTGCAAGCACGATCGGTCATGGTGATGGATCTAAGATGCGTCACTGTACCAGGGGCCATTGCGATCTTCGGTTTCCGACTGGGGATCAGGAGACGACGCAAACGATCTTTTAGGTACATCCGAGAAGGAAGACAAGCAGAAGCAAGCATCTCAGAACTCCAGTTCGTCTTCGTCGTCGGGTGGGAGGGGCGCAGGAGCCGTGGGGGCCCGGGTGGGGATCTCCCGGCTGGGAGCCGCCGCAGGGGCGGACGAGGGAGCCTTTTTCTGCACTCCCGCCTCGAGTTCACGCTTCAAGCGGATGAGGGCGTCCAGATCCCCCGCCTTCTTGGCGGCTTCAAGTTGGCTCTTCAGCCGCTGTCTTTTGAACCAAAGGAGGAGATCCTTGGCCTGCTCCTCGTCCGAGGGCGCCCCCAGGCCGTCGTCGACGCCCCGCTCCATGGCCCGTGTGACCAGGCGATTGAGGAAGGCTCGCTGCTCGGGCTCCCTCACGGAAAGGTCGATGCGCTCCGCCGTGACCGCGGAGCCGGCGTCTCTCACCTGCACCATCACCTCGAAGAGCGCTCTATGGGCTGGATGAAGCATGTCTTCCGGCTTCAATTCCGCCAGGAAGACCCGGGCCAGTTCCTCCGAGCGCAGACTCAGCTCCAACACGTCCCGCTCGCCGCGACGCTGAGCGGGTGTCAGAGGAACGGGAGCCGATTCCTCCACCGCCGCGGGGGCAGCCGGGGCGGCGCGCGCTCTCGCCGGCCGCTTCAAAGTTTCTAGCCGCCGGCTCAAATCGTCACGTGAGAGCCCTAGCGCCCGGGCTACGCGATCGAGAACGAGCCCTCGCTTGACTGGATTCCGAACCTCGTGCGCCATCCCGAGCAGTTCGTCCGCGGCGCGAGCGACCCCCTGGACCGTCGAAAGATCGTGGCGCCGGCTCGTCTCGTCGAGCACGTAGTCCAACCAGTCCTTGGCGGACTCCTCGAGGGCTCCGATCGCGGCAGTCCCACCTTCCAAGAGGAAGTCACAGGGGTCCTTGCCCTTGGGAAGGACGCAGACTTCAAGGTTCAACTCCGCCCCCGCGAAGATCTCGGCGCCCCGTTCGGCGGCTTTGCGTCCGGCGGAGTCGCCGTCGAAGACGAGGCGAACGCGGTCGGTGAAACGGGAGAGCATGCGGGCGTGGTCCTCCGTCAGCGCCGTTCCCAACGTGGCGACGGCGTATTCCAAGCCCTGTTGTCTCGCCATGACCACGTCCGTGTATCCCTCCATGACGTGGATGCAGGTCCCGAAGGGAAGGCCTCGTAGGGCGTCGGCGCCGAAGAGGCATCGCCGCTTCGAGAAGATGCGAGTCTCCCGCGTGTTGATGTACTTCGGCTCCGCGTCCCCCAGGGTGCGGCCGCCGAAGCCGAGAACGCGATCGGAACTGTCGATGATGGGAAACATCAACCGGTCGTGGAAGTAGTCCAGCAGCCCTTCGCGCCCCTCGCGGCGCGACGCCAGACCGGCCTCGATCAAAAGTGCAGGAGGAATCCCCTTCTTCGCGGCGGCGAGCGCAAGCCGATCCCAGGAGTCGGGCGCGTACCCGATGAAAAAACGGGATTGACTGGCCTCGTTGATGCCCCGGTGCGCCAGGTAGCGGCGACAGGCCTCGCCTTCCGGCCTGGCAAGGGCCGCCTGAAACCACCGGAGAGCCCACCGATTGACCCGATAGACGTCGGACTTCTTGATGCCGCTCTCGTTGCGAGAATGGCTCTCCGTCCTCTCGATGACGATACCCGCCCGCTCGGCCAGGATCTCCAAGGCCTCGACGAAATCCACGCCGGAGCGCGTCATGACCCAGTCGATGGCGTTTCCGCTTTGGCCGCAGCCATAGCAACGAAATCGTCCCTTGTCGGGATAGACGAAGAAGCTCGGCGTTTTCTCCTGGTGGAAGGGACAAAGCCCCTTCAGGGCCCTACCGCTGCGCTTGAGAGCGACTTCCGCTTCGACGAGGCCCACCAGATCGGCGGACTCGCGTATCCTGTCGATCATCGTCGTATCGATGTGGCCCGACACGGATCACCTTTCCCAAGACGAGTTGGCGATGGCGCGCTCGAGGGCGAGGAAGGCCTCCGGCGGCAATTCCTCCGCCCGTTCTTTTCCCGTGAGGTCGACGGAGCCCAGCAGGCGAGCGCGTTCCTCCTCGTCGAGAGAGGCTCCCCCCATCGTCGGCGGCAACCTCTTGAGAAGCCCGCCGATGCTCTTGCGCCGTTCTCCGAAGAGGAAGCGAACGAGTGGAAGCGCGCGAGCGATGGGTTCGGGGTCGATGCGGTGGCTCTCGATGACGACCAGGGCCGACTCCACCTTCGGACGCGGCCAGAACACCTCCCGGCCGAGAATGCGGTCGACGCGGACATCGGCCAGAGTTTGCACGAGGATGGAAAGGGGCGAATAGTCCTTCGACCCCGGCTGGGCCACGAGGTTGTCCGCCAGCTCCTTCTGCAACATCAGCACGAGACGATCCGGCATGCCGTAGCGAAGGATGAGGGTGGTCAGAAACGGTGTCGAGATGTTGTAGGGGAGGTTGGAGACCACCTTGAAGTCACCGGAATTGGGAGCGACGAGAGCCTGGTCCAGACGCTCGCAGACCTCCGAATTCAATCGGGTCTTCCCCTCCATGATATCGCCGTGAATCAGCCGGAGCTTCTCACAGTTACCCAAGAGGTCTCGCGAAAGAATGTAGAGCCCGGAATCGACTTCCACGGAGAGGAGGAGGCTGGGGTCCTCGGCCAGCCGCCGGGTGAGCGTCCCCATGCCGGTGCCGACCTCGAGGACGATGTCGTTCGGGGCCAGATCCGCCAAACGAACGATGATGTCGAGAATGCGGGGCTCGATGAGGAAGTTCTGCCCGAACCTCTTGTTCGGAGCGAGCCCGCGCTCGCTCATCAGAGCCCTCATTTCCGATGCTTTCGTGGGAAAATCCAAGCTAGGAACCTCCGTGAATCCTCTCGATGATGCGTTGGATCCGCTCTTGCAACCAGGGGTGATTTCCCGCTCTCTGCTTGGCCTGCTCCAGATAGGGCAGGGCGGCCTCCCCCTCGTCAACGAGGTCGCGCTCCGCGGCCTTCAAAGCCAGCCCATGCAGCCAGCCATGACGGTATCCGAGCTCCCGGAGGGCCGCGAAGATTCTCTCCTGCCTGCGGTAGGCCGCCTCGGCGATCACGCAGCGAAACCCCAAATCCCACCGGCGGGTGCGGGCGGGCACCGCCTCCTCCAGGTCGGCACGACCGCGGATGGGGGTGTCAAACGCCCCTCCGCGGATGATGAAGCGGTCCCCCTGCCCCTCCTCGACCCGGCCCGTGACGTGAAGCCGCTCATCCGTGCGGCTCCGAGTCCATTCCCACACGTTGCCGATCATGTCGTAAGCCCCCACGGCGCTCCGACCTCGCTCGAACGTCCCCACGCGGGTGACACCCCAACTTTCCACTTGGCCCTCCCACAACTCAGCGGTGTTGGCGGCCAGGAGGAACCCGTCTCCCCAAGGGAACCGCTTCCCCCCCTCCCCTTGGGACGCCCGCTCCCACTGCAAATTCGTCGGGAGTTCCTTGCCTTTCCAATGGGCGAAGTCCTTGGCGTCCTGGAGATTGACGTAACGCACGGGGTCGTCGGGATCGCGTCGGAGACCCTTCCAGTACGGCAAAGGGCCCCTGCCAGTCGCCTTTCGAAACCGCGCCCACTCCCGCTCTGTAACCTCGAACCGGTCCACGTAGAAGGCTTCGACGGTTTGCAGGGTCGCTCCCACGCGAAAGGCTCCCCCGGCGACGAACACCATGTCCTCGAGTTCGGCCCCCCGCAGATCGAGGGAGACGGGCTCGTCGAGCATCGCGAAGACGATCAAAACGAGGAGGAGGAGCCCGGCCGCTCCGAGAGCGAGACGCCCGAGCTTCATGGATCGAGGACGACAATCTCCACCCGACGGTTGCGCCGACGCCCTTCCTCGGTGCCGTTGTCCGCGATGGGACGCTCCGCTCCGAAGCCCGCCACGCCGACGCGAGACCGGTCGACGCCCCCCTCGGTGACGAGGAAATGAGCCACCTGGAGGGCGCGGGCCGTGGAGAGTTGGAGATTCCCGTAGGGGTACTTCTTGGCATTCACCACGATGGGCACGTTGTCGGTATGTCCCTCGACGCGAATGAGGCGGTCATTGCCGTTGAGGCGCGTCGCGATCTTGAGCAGGAGTTCACGTCCGCGACGGCTGATCTCGTCGCTTCCGGTGCGAAAAAGGACCTGGCCCTCCACGGAAAGCGACGTCCCGCCGGGCACGGCCCGCACCGAGATGTCGTCGTCGATGCCCTTGAGTTTCTCTTGGAGCGACTTCAATTCGCTGCGCAGGGACACCACTTCCTCGGCGGCGACACCCTGCCTGCGCGCCCGGTCCAGGTCGATCTTCAGCAATTCGATCTGGTTGGCGAGCTTCTCGTTGCGCTGCCGCAAACGGACGTTCTCGGACCGGGTGGCCTCGAGGGCCGAATCCAGATTGCTGACCTCGTTGCTGGCCGCTTCATAGCGCTCCGTGGACACGCAGGCACCCAGGGGCAAGAGCAGTGCAAGGGCCGGGAACACAATACGCTGGATACGAGACATGAACCGTTCTCCGATGGGGCTAGGACGCAGGGGGAGCCTACCAATCCACCGGGACAGTCGAGGCGGGAAAGCGACAGGAGGAGGCCCGGGCGGGCCTCCCCCGCGAGTTTCACTTCTTGATGAACATCTCGGCGGCCTTCTCAGCGAGCCCCTTGGTCACGCCGCTCATGTCGCCGGAAGCCGTGTCCCACCAGACAGCGCATCCATAGAGCAGGATGATGCTCGTCAGGATCAGAACCCCCAGCATCGCGGGATGGATCTGGGTCTTGGCGGTTTCCGCCTCGACACGGATGCGAGTGGAACGTCCCGTCGTACGGCGCACGGTGGACGTCTTCCCCCGGCTCGCCGCGGGCACCGACGTGGTCTTCGTGGCAGAGCTTTGCACCCGAGTTGCCCGGGTCTTGGCCGTCGCGTGCTTCTTACTCTTCTTCTTCGGGGTGTCGTCGACGAAGGTCTCGTCGCTGGAGATGGGAGCGGTCGCCATGCCGATCTCGGCATCATCCAGCTCCAGATCCTCCACTTCCTCATCGAAGATCAAATCGTCGGTGAGGGTGTCGCTCGACTCATCCTGGAATTGGATGGTCTTGCCGGTGTCCTGCTTGAGCTTCTCGACGTCGTCCCGTTTGAACTTCATCTTGTCCGCGTCGCGAAAGGCGCGGATCTCACCCTCGGAGACGAGGCGCTTCAGCTCCTCCTCCTTGAGCTTCAGTTCCTTGAGGGCTTTTTCCAGGGAGACGAATTCTTCCTTGTCCGACATGGTCGCCGGGTCCTCCAGAATCGGTTGTTCTGCATTCCCTTCTCGGGGTGAGGGCGAAGTTTACGCCGTCGCGAGCGGAAAGGGAAGAGGGCCCGATTTTGCCCCTGGACCACCTTTCCGCCTCGGGCCGCCCCGAGAGAATGACTCCCTTAGCATAGTCCCTAACAGCCCTTCCACCAAGAGATAAGGGAAACTCGTGGGACCGTGGCGCACCCGTGCAGGCACGAGCTAGCCGTCGTCCCCCTTCTCGGGAGGTTTCGGCGGGACCTCGGTTTTCGCCTTCTGACGGAACTCCTCGAACTGCTTTTCGAGGTCCATGGGGCTGAAGCCCTCCGGACTGTTGTCGTGAAAACTCATGA
>DRQF01000145.1 GCA_011369445.1 Planctomycetota bacterium
CGTAGAAGGCCACTCGACGGGTCAGCTTGCCCTCCCCTTTCTTGTAGATCTCCACGCTGCGTCCTCGCGTCTCGGTGACGTCCGGCGACTTCGCCAGACAGGACACCGCGGGAGCCCTAGGAACTCCCGCGGCCAACGATTCTCTTCTCACGGCCGGTCGACGACGACCGCGCCGTGTTCGTCCTACTCGATGATCTTCGAGACGACACCGGCGCCGACGGTCCGACCACCCTCGCGGATGGCGAAGCGCAGCTCCTGGTTCATAGCGATGGGCTTCATGAGCTCCACCGTCACCGTGATGTTGTCTCCGGGCATCACCATCTCGACACCCTCGGGCAGAGTGATCGTTCCGGTGACATCCGTGGTCCGGAAGTAGAACTGAGGCCGGTAGTTGGTGAAGAAGGGCGTGTGACGACCACCCTCGTCCTTCTTCAACACGTAGATCTGCCCCTCGAACTTGGTGTGGGGCGTGATGCTGCCAGGCTTCGCGATCACCTGGCCACGCTCGATCTCGTCCCGCTTGATGCCGCGAAGAAGAAGCCCGACATTGTCGCCGGCCTGCCCTTCGTTGAGAATCTTGCGGAACATCTCCACGCCCGTGACCGTGGTCTCGATGGTGGGACGGATGCCCACGATTTCGACCTTGTCGTTGGTGTGAATGATCCCTTGCTCGACGCGACCGGTGGCGACGGTGCCGCGACCTTCGATCGAGAAGATGTCCTCGATGGGCATCAGGAAATCCTTGTCCGTCGCCCGCTGAGGCTCGGGGATGTAGCTGTCCACCGCATCCATCAACTCGTAGATGGGCGCCAAAGCGGGGTCCTCCGGCGTGCAGCCCTTGGTGAGGGCCTCTTGAGCCTTGAGGGCCGACCCCCGAATCACCGGGATGTCGTCGCCGGGGAAATCGTACTTGGAGAGCAACTCACGGATTTCCATTTCGACGAGCTCGAGGAGTTCCTCGTCGTCCACCATGTCAACCTTGTTCATGAAGACGACGATGGCGGGCACACCCACCTGACGCGCGAGCAGGATGTGCTCGCGGGTCTGAGGCATGGGACCG
This sequence comes from Planctomycetota bacterium, assembly GCA_011369445.1. Classification (GTDB taxonomy): domain Bacteria; phylum Planctomycetota; family DRQF01; genus DRQF01. Next base: position 1,061 of record DRQF01000145.1, read on the forward strand.
TCGGACGCCGCGACCACCAGAATGGTTCCGTCCATCTGGGCGGCGCCGGTGATCATGTTCTTCACGTAGTCGGCGTGCCCCGGGCAGTCGACGTGGGCGTAGTGCCGCTTGTCGGTCTCGTATTCCACGTGTGCCGTGGAAATGGTGATACCGCGCTCACGCTCTTCAGGCGCCTTGTCAATCTGATCGAAATCCCGTTTCTCGGCGAGGCCCTTGAGGGCGAGCGCCTGGGTGATCACGGCAGTCAACGTCGTCTTCCCATGGTCGACGTGACCGATGGTGCCGATGTTGACGTGAGGCTTGGTCCTCTCGAAAACTTCCTTGGCCATCTTGGACTTACTCCTTGCGTCTCGGGGACCGCCGGATGCGGCCGTTCCCAGCAACGATCCTTCACTACAGGCTCGCCGCCGGTCCGTCCCGGCAGCAACACGAAGAGCTGCTGGCGGGAATCGAACCCGCGACCCCGTCCTTACCAAGGACGTGCTCTACCTCTGAGCCACAGCAGCAGCGAATTCATCAACAGCCTTCCAAAGAAGGCTTCCCAAAAAACTTGACCGCGAGGCGCGGCCTCCCAGTGGAGAGAGAAGGATTCGAACCTTCGTAGCGCGATGCGCAACGGATTTACAGTCCGCCCCGTTTGACCACTCCGGCATCTCTCCCGAGACTGATCCGCAAAAGGCCCGCTTCAACTCCCCGTGCGAGGATTCTGTCGCAAACCTTTGCCTCACAAGCCTTTGACTAACGAACGCCCAGCCTCGCAGCCGGTGATTGAAGAGCCAACGGTCGGGCTCGAACCGACGACCTGCGGTTTACAAAACCGCTGCTCTACCAACTGAGCTACGCTGGCAGGGCGACCCCGCTCGCCAAATGAGCCCAGATCTTATTGGGCGCACGGGACCGATCAAGGCCAAGGAGACGAAATACTCCAAGCGATCCTAAAACCCTTTCCCAGTGGATGATAGGCAAGAGAAGGCGGACCGACCGAAGCAGGTCAGCTTGGCAAGAATCCCTGGCGGCGTCAAGGTCGGCCATGGACTAGGTCGAGAAGAGCCAGAATCTCTTCGGCCGGGGCCAGGCTCACGTCGTCGAAGGACACGTCGGCGGTGAGGCCGCCCAGGATCACGGTCAGCCGTTCATCGGCCCGATGGATCTTGCGGATGCGGCAAAGCTCTCCGAAACGGGGGACCCACACCCGATCTTCCTTCCTCAGCCCATCCAGGAATTCCTGCCGTCGACGCCCCAGATCTCCCTCCCGCCTAAGCCGCCGCAGGGCATCTTCCAGAGTCCGGGCAGCCTCTCCCCCCGTTTTCCCCGACGAGTTTAGCTGTTTGATGACGGGTTCGACCCGCCTTTGGAAGGCGCGAAGTGCCTCGTCGAGGACCTTGCGGGCTTCGGCTTGGAGACGTCGCTCCCGTTTTTCCAGATGCCGATGACGCTCCTCGGCGGCCTTTTGAAGATTCTTGGACTTCTGGAGGTGCTTCTCACTGCGAGTTCGGACCTCCTCCGCCGTCCTTCGGGACGCGACGAGGCTCTCGATGAGGTTCTCCGCGCGACGGCTCCCCTCCCCCAACAGCTCCCTCGCTCGATCGATAAGGGCCGCGTCGATGCCGTGCCGTCCGGCGATTTCCAAAGCGTTGCTGTTTCCTGGAATGCCGATCATGAGCCGATACGTGGGCTTCAGGCTTTGGGGGTCGAATTCGACACTGGCGTTCTCGACGTCGGTGTGCCGATAAGCGAACTCCTTCAGTCCTCCCAGATGGGTCGTCACCACGACCGCCGCGCGGCGCTCCCGCAGGGCCTCGAGAATGGCCAAACCCAGCGCCGCCCCTTCGGCGGGGTCCGTGCCAGCCCCCAGCTCATCCAAAAGCACCAACGACCGCTTGTCCGCCCCCTTGAGAATCCGCGCGATATTGCGGACGTGCCCCGAGAACGTCGACAGATTCTGCGTCAGGCTCTGCTCGTCGCCGATGTCGGCGCCGACATCCCGGAAGACGGGAAACCGCGCCCCCTCCCCCGTGCTCACGTGGAGACCGGCCTGAAACATCAATTGCAAAAGACCCACGGTCTTGAGGGTGACGGTCTTGCCCCCCGTGTTCGGCCCGGTGACGACAAGAATGCGGAACGTGTCGCGCAACCGGTAGCTCACCGGCACGACCTCATCCCGCTCGTCCGGGGCGCGCTCGAGCAGAAGCAGCGGATGACGGGCATCGGGGACCACCAAGGCCCCATCACGGGAGATCTCGGGCGATCGCATCGAGAACTCCTTCGAGAGCAAAGCCTTCGCCCACGTGAAGTCGAACCAGGCCAGGAGACTTTCGGTGTGGACGAAGGCGTTCTTCTCCCGGTGAATCGCGTGGGTGAGTTCCCAGAGGATGCGACTCTCCTCCTTGCGCTCGTCGTCCTTGAGTTCGCGAAGCCGATTGGTGAGAGGCACAACGGGTTGAGGTTCGATGAAAGCGGTGGCGCCGGTTTGGGAGCGGTCGTGGAGAATCCCCGGGACATGCCCCTTCATCTCCAGTTTCACGGCGAGGACGTACCGCCCGCCGCGAACAGTGAAACCCGGATTCTGCAGAGCCCGACGATATTCCTTGCGCTCGCCCAGCTCCTTCAGTTTCCCGTGGATGGTCTCCTCGACCTCCAGGAGGGCTCGTCGGATCTCCCACAGCTTCTCGCTCGCCCGATCGCGCAGACGACCGGGCGTCTCGATGGCGGCATCGATGAGATCCTCCTGGGGGCGGAGGTCCAGGAACTGGTCGGCGAGGGAGGCCAGCGAGGGCATGCGCCCCCGCTCCCGGTCGATCACCCCTTTGAGGTCTCGGACGACGCGAAGGGTGCGGTGAAGTTCGAGGAGTTCGCGGGGCTCGAGAGGGCGGCCCGCCTTCCGCACGCGCTGGAGAAGAGCACGGGGTGAGCCGATTCCGGTCAAAGGGAGGGATTCACCCCTGTCCAGGTGGGCCCGCGCCTCATCGGTCTGCCGGAGCGCCGTCTGGATGCGCTCACGATCCGCCGAGGGCTCGAGGGACTTTGCGACGTCGCGGCCGGGCTCCGACTGGCAGCGCGCGGCCAGGTGATCGCGGAGACGGTGGAACTCCAGAACTTCAAGGGCGTGTGGGTCCATGCCCTATCATGCTCGAAGTTCGAGGTCTTCAGGAGTCCGAGAAGGGATGGGGTCGCGACCCATTGGAATCCTGCACCGGCTGCGAGGCGGGCGTCACGTCGCTGCCCTGGACGGGCAAGCTTTCCTCCCCGGCGACGACGGACTTCATCAACCGCCCCACCTTGAACTTGACGACCTTTTTCGCCGGCACTTCGACCTTCTCGAGGGTGCGGGGGTTCTGAGCCTTCCGAGCGGCCCTCTCCTTCACCTCGAAAACGCCGAACTCCCTGAATTCCAAACGGTTACCGTGACTGAGCTCATCGATGATCTCATCCAGGAACATCTGAATGACGAGTTTCGTCACCACCTTGGTCTGTCCCGTCTTCGCGGCGATCCGGTTGACGAGTTCCTTCTTCGTGATCGTGGCCATCCTTGCAGCCTCCTTCCCTCGGCGCCCCCGGGCGGGCGCCCTCGTGTCCGACCGCTCCCCTGGGGACCGGCTCCGTGTTCCTATCGGAAGGATTCATCGGCGCTATTGATGAAATCACAGACACTTATCCCGATGCCGCATCGCCACCCCTCGAGGCGGCGATGCCAGCCGGACGGACTCGGAGGCCACGGACGCTCTCAAGGCAAAAGCAGGAACTCCAACCCGTTGGAAGAGCCGAACGGGGCCGCCAGATCGAAGAACTGAAGTCGTACGAGGAGCCCCGCCACCGAGGGCACCCGAATCGGCGCCGCCGTGGCGAAGCCTCCGGTCGCATCGAAGACGAAGGGTGAAGTGAAGAAAAGCTGGCCGGGATCCGGGTCGATCAGGACGGGCACACCTTCTACGGACACGTTGGCTTCACCCAAGCTCACCCCGAAGAATCCGGCACCGCCGGGCACCCCTCCCGTGCAGGCGACCGTTCCCATGGCGGGATCCCCCACGGGCGCCGGCGTCCAATCCGCGACCAGGGTCTGCGCTCCGCCCAAGCCCACGCCGTACCGCCTCACACCGCCCGGACTGTAGACCCTCACGCCGGCGATTCCGGGTACGGATGAAGACGTAAGCAAGGAGGCCCCGATCTCGGAAAACCCGTCGCCGTTGAGGTCTCCCAGTCCCGCCAGTCCCAGGCCCAATCGATCGGGGCTCGTCCCGAAGACCTCGAAAATGACGGAAAGGTCGGCCCCGGAGTAGGCGCGGACGAACCCATAGCCCGCGCCGTCCGCACCGAGGGAGGGATCCCCCCACCACGGTCCGGAGGCGGCGAAGTCCGGCACACCGTCCCCATTGAGATCGCCGCACCCCGCGACGTAGCGCCCAAAGCCGTCCGACGAGGTCAATCCGGTGACGGCTCCCAGAGGGGCCCCTGTCTGCCCGGAGTACAAAAGAACCTTGCCGAGGCCGAAACTGGCTGCACCGACGGCGAAATCCGCGAAACCATCCGCGTCGAGATCACCCACCCCTTCCACGGCGATTCCAAAATCACTGGGCCCCAAGGGTATGGTGGACGGCCCCTGGAGTGCGTGAAGGAGCGCCCCATCGACGCCGGAGAGGACGGCCGCCGCACCCGTGGACGCGGTGGTGAAACCTATGTGGGGGAAGTAACGGTCGCCCACGATGATGTCACCCGCGCCGTCGCCATTGACGTCCCCGGCGGCCCTCAGGCTCATCGGCCTGAATTCCGAATTGAAGGAGAGCTGGTAGAGCAACACGCCGTCGGCGCCCGAATAGACTTCGAGATGCTGGGGAGCGCCCGCCCTGACCGTCGCCACGTCGCCAATGCCATCCCCGTTGACGTCTCCCAGGTTGTCGGTGATCGCGGAAGCACCGAAGAAATTGGGAATCGTGTAAAGGGGCGCGGCGGCCCCGCTGGAATAGACGACCAATTCTCCAAAAGTGTTGGCTGCCAGGTTTGCGAAATCAACTTGGCCGATGGCGACGTCGGCCAGTCCGTCACCGTCCACATCGCCCATGCCGAGGACGAGACTGCCGAAGCCGAGCGGAACAGGGTTCGAACCCGGTGGCGGAAGATAGGTCACGATCTCGGCGCCGTCCCGGCCCGAATACACGGTGACCGCCCCATTGGAGGTGGTGGTCGCGAGATAGACCGGCCGTGTGACCGCGAAATCGGCGTAGCCGTCCCCATTCGTGTCTCCGACAGGAACGATGTCCATGAAAAAAACGGCGAGCTGGGATTCTTGGAAGTCGTACCGCAGCGGCAGCTGAGCCCCAGCGACCAAGGACACAACGCAGATCGCCAGTCCCACCCAATTCCAGCGGACGCCGCCGGCCGCAGCACAGCGAACGTCGTGGTCAGATGTGCCCAACAAGAAAGCCTCGCTTCTCGCCATTTTCATTCCCCTTCCGTGATTGAGGTCCGCCACCGGACGCCGTTTCCCACATGCAGATTTCGCGCGCCCCGAAACCCGTGCCTTCCATTGCACCACCCGCAACCTGCCGCATCAACCATTTTTCGAGTTTCTGGTCAACGCGGCATCGGGGAGGAGACAACCCCAATGTCGTCCATCATGGGAATAGACGTCACCCCGCGGAGCCCCACGACGTCAGAAAGAAAAAGACCACCCACTCACGATCCATGAACAACGCCCAACTGAGACACCAAGCACGACGACGACAGGCGCTCCGCCGGGCGCATCTGCTGCTCCTCATCCTGCTCCTCGCGCTGCTCGTCCGCGCAGCGGTGGAACCCGCACTTCGCGACGCCGAAGCTCGAAGGTCACTGCGCCTGGCCCGCCGCCTCCGCCGCTCGGCGCCCGGTGCATTCCGCCCCAACACGGACCCGGCGGCCCGTCTGCAACTTCTACCCGGGATCGGGCCGGCCCTGGCGCGGCGCATGGTGGCCTATCGTCGCCGGCTGGGCCCTTTTCGATCTCACGCCGACTTGTCTCTCCTCCCCGGTCTCGGAAAGAATCAGATGCAGCCGATTCTACCCCTTTTGGACATGAACCCGCGATGACTCCGACCTCCACCGACCCCCTCGCCCTCGTCAACCACCCCAGCACCGATGCCTTGCTCCGGCTCGCCCTCGAGGAGGACCTGGGGCAAGGAGACGTGACGACCGCGATCATGGTCCCCGCAAACATCGAAGGGCACGCCCAGATCCTCACGCGAGAAGACGTGGTCGTTGCGGGCCTTCCTCTCCTCTCCCGAGTCCGAGACTTGATGGGTGCAAGCTTTCACGTCGAGGAGGCGGTCGAGGACGGGCAAAGGGTCCTCGCGGGAGGAGTTCTCGCCCGTCTGGAAGGCCCGGCAGGAGAGATCCTTTCGGCGGAGCGACTCCTTTTGAACCTGCTGCAGCGGCTGACGGGCATCGCGACCATGACGCGACGTTGTGTCGAACTCATGGGGAATGAGAAGGCCCGGCTCTTGGAGACCCGAAAGACGCTTCCCGGCTGGAGGCGGCTCGACAAGTACGCCGTACTCATGGGCGGTGGCACCAATCATCGGCTTGGACTCCACGACCAGATCCTCGCCAAGGAGAATCACTTCGCGCTGGCGGGATCGACGGCGGAAGACTTCGCGCAGGCAGTGGTCTCGCTTCTTGACGCGCGGCCCGAAGGGATGCTCGTCGAGGTCGAGGTCGAATCCCTCGAACAGTTGACGACGATCCTCACCCTCGAGCCCACCGTGGATATCGTCCTCCTCGACAACATGACGATCGACGAGCTTCGCCGAGCCGTTTCCCTGCGCGACGCCCGCGGTGCGAAGCCTCTTCTCGAGGCCTCGGGAGGCATCGGTCCGAAGACTCTTCGGGACGTGGCGGCCACCGGGGTCGATCGGATCTCGATGGGCGCCCTCACCCACAGCGTTCGCGCCCCGGACCTGACCCTCCTTTTCGACTGAAACACAAGAAGCCGAGGAGGATCACCGTGGAGGTGTTTTCTGGAACAGAGGCTTCAGCCTTCACCCGACCTCCCCGGGGCGAGGGCGCCCCGGCTCCAGGAGGACTCTCCTCTCACGGAGGCGCAGAGACACGGAGTTCCTGACGCTTCGCCGCCCCCCCCCGTTCCCCGTGCCTTTCTTTGTGCCTCTGTGTCTCCGTGAGGAAAAAAGAACGCCTCCGGGTGGCGGCTGAAGTCGCCTCTCTCATGGAATGTGGACGTCCTCGTCCGCTTCTTTTCTGAAACGCAGAGCGGGGAAAGCAGGACGAGGAGGACCTCGTCATTCCAGAAGAAAGGACGCGGCAGCGAACTTGGGACTGGAGGCTCTAGCCTTCGCGTGACAGCCCGCGGCCGTCGGAAGCGCCGGGTTCCGCTTGACACGTCCACTCCCATCGGAGAGGGTGGAGAGTGCGCCATGACGAACGACGATCCCCCGAAGAATTCCCCCACCGAGCCGGTCAACGACTTGAGCCCGCCCACCGTCATCGGAGGTTCGACGGACATCCCGTCGGAACCCGCGCACAAGACGATTGCCCATTTCACGCTTCTCCGTCTCTTGGGCAGCGGAGGGCAGGGCGAAGTGTATCTTGCGGAGGACAATCGGCTGCACCGCAAGGTGGCTCTCAAGCTCCTCAGTCGGCGCCTCGACTTCGTCGACCCGACCCAGCGATCTCGGATCGTGGCGCGTTTCGCGCGGGAAGCCGAAGTCGCGTCGCGACTGGACCACCCGGGGATCTGCTCCGTCTACGAATTCGGAGAAGCCAACGGCCTGCCCTGGATCGCGATGCAGCTCGTGGACGGGAGTTCTCTGCAGCAGCGCATCGCGGAAAGCCAAGGCACGAAGGGGCCCGACGCCCCCGCCGAACACGACGACTTCATCTCGACCGTCGCCATCCCCGACGCCCGACGTCACGACGCCCAGCACCCATCGGGAGCGGGCCGTTCCGGCGGCCCCGCGAAGCCGGAAATCCTGCGAATCGTTCGGTTCTTCGAGGATGCCGCCGAGGCGCTCCATGAGGCTCATGAAGCGGGATTGGTGCATCGCGACATCAAGCCTGGCAATCTCATGGTCACTCCGTCCGGCGGAGCCATGATCCTCGACTTCGGTCTCGCCCATGACGAACGAGGCGACGGGCCCCAGTTGACGATGACGGGCGACTTCATGGGGACCCCTGCCTACATGTCCCCCGAACAGCTGGCGGCCAACCGCATCCGCGTGGATCGGCGCTCGGACATCTATTCCCTTGGAGTTGCCCTGTTCGAAAGCCTCACCCTCCAGCGTCCCTTCGAGTCTCCCACCCGAGAAGGGCTCTATCGCAAGATCAGTTTCGAGCCGACTCCGTCGCTCCGTCGCCTGAATCCCGAAATCCCTCGCGACCTCGAAGTGGTGGTCCACCGGTGCCTCGAGAAGAATCCGGACCGCCGCTATCAGACAGCGAGAGATCTCGCCCTCGATCTCCAGCGATTTCAGCGCTTCGAACCCATTCAAGCGCGTCCAGCCGGAAGGATCACGAGGTTGACACTCTGGGCCCGGCGCAACCCGGTGATCGCCTCCTTGGGTTCGGCGCTCTTCCTGTTTCTCGTGGCCGGCCTCGCGTGGACGACTTGGAAGAACAAGGAACTCGACCGAACCAATCGGCTCCTCGTCACCAAGACGGACGAAGCCGTCGGCGCTCTCGCGGAAGCGCGCCGCATGGCGGATGTCCGACTGATGGCCGAGGCCCGGCGAGATCTCGAGGACCTCTGGCCCCTTGGGCAGACTCTCATTCCGAGGATCGATGGGTTTCGGTCTCGCTATCAAGCACTGTTCGCGCGGCTTGCCGATCATGAACACGCTCTGCGCAAGCTTGAAGCTCTGGGTCACCCGCCGTCGAACCCCGGCGAATCCTGGAGCTTCCCCGAACCCGAAGCCAACTTCCTCGCATGGAAACACGAGGTTCTCACCGAGTTGGTGAGGGACCTCAGGCGATTCGTCAGCGCCCCGGATGGAGGCCTCGCCGAACTCGAGAAACGCCGCAAAGACTCCGAAGCGCTGGTCGACGCCACGCTCGTCAAAGCCGAACCTCTGTGGAGAGCGTGCGCGGCTCGCATGCGGCGCAGCAGTCGCTATCAGGGATTCGTTGCGCGTTCCCAGGAAGGCCTCATTCCCCTGGGCCCCGACCCCAACTCCGGCTACGAGGAATTTCTCCACTGGGCGAGTCACGAACGAGGAGCGCCCTATCCCCATCGCGACGAGGCAGGCCTGCTGACTCCCTTCAATGCCACGACGGGCGTCATCCTGATTCTCCTCCCCGCGAAGACATTCATGCAGGGAGCCCAGGCCTCCTCGGCGAACATGCCGAACTACGATCCGTCGGCTGAAGAGGACGAGTTGCCCCCCCATCCGGTGAGCTTGGCGAGCTACTTCATCGGCAAGTTCGAGATCACCCGCGCGCAATGGATGAGAATGTCGGGCGGGCACGACCCCTCGTATTGGAACCCGGACACCAGCGGCGGACGTCTCGATGACGAGACCTGCCTCATGCTCCCTTTGGAGAACGTCACGTGGTTCAACGGAGGGAAGGTGCTGCGAAGATTCGGTCTTTCCCTGCCCACGGAGTCTCAGTGGGAATTCGCTGCACGAGCAGGCACGACATCTCCCTGGAGTTTCGGCGACGACGTTTTCCAGTGCGCCAAGTACGCCAACCTGGCCGATGAGTCATTTCTCGAAGGATTCGGAGCGGGAGTGATCTACGAGCAGGGGATCAAGGACGGGTTCCCGATGACAGCTCCCGTGGGGAGCTTCGCACCGAACGGTTACGGGCTCTATGACGTTCACGGCAACATCTGGGAGTGGTGCGAGGATGCGTTCGGCCCCTATGACGGAGGGCATGCCCCGGGGACGGGGCTGCTTTTGAAGCCTTCGACGGAGGAACGCGTGTTTCGAGGCGGCTGTTTCAGCTATCTGGCCATCCGCGCCCGATCCGCCAACAGGGATAAGCTCCTCCCAGAGACGCCACTCTACAACCTGGGTCTCCGCGCGGTCCGGGCCGTCAGCCCGTGACCGCGCGGAGGGGGAAACCGCTGGTCGAACCGTTCAGAGCAAAGCCATCTCTCTCAAGGACTGAACCGGCGTCAGGTAGTTCAGATGCCGGAACACCGGCGAGAGAATCGGTCTCCAACCCCGTTCTCCGATGACGCCGATCGCCCGCGCAAACGCGGCCAACTCGATGTCCTTGGCCTTATGCTTTTTCGACGTCGCGGCTTTCAGAAGGATGTCCATGGCAGAAATGTCATTGATCGCGGAAAGCGCGGCCGCCGTCTGAATTCGCGTCTCGCTGGCCCTGGATTCATTCAGCAGTTTTCCGAGGGACTTCACGACCTCAGTGTCGCCCAAGAGAGCCAGACCCAGACCAAAGGCACGCTTCAGTTCAGGACGGCCTCTGCGAGTGACCGCATTGCGCAGAAGCGGCAACGCCCTCTTCTCACCCACGAGCCCCAACGACACCGCGGCAAAACGTGAACTCGTGGTGTCGCCCAGGCTCTGAAGGCGACGGATGGCGATGTCGGCGACGCCGCCTTCACCCAAAAGACCAAGCGAGAGCATCATGGCCGCACGGGTCGACGGGTCGATGCGCCCCTTGGCCAAGCGCCGGAAGACGGCCTTACGGTCCGCTTTGTCGCCGGCGATGGCCAAACCCAGCGAGGCAAACGCCCGCGTGGAGTTGAGGCGCGTCGTCACGAGGAGATTCTGCAGGGCCTCTCGAGCCTGTCGACCTCCCAACTCACCCAAGGCCACCGCGGCGAAGTTCCTCACCATGACATCGCTATCGTCGAGGCTGACCTTGACGAGTTGCGCCACGACGTCGCCCTTCAGGGCCGCCAATCGACGCGTATCCTCTTCGGCCTTCAGGCGAAGCCGTCCGAGATAGTCTCCGGCGATCAGATCGGCGCGCTCCGTGCCATCTCCGTCGAAATGCTCGGCCAACTCCCGCTCTGCGACCTCCAGTTCCATCGCGAACGGGCTGACGAAGTGCAACTGCCCCAGACCGATGACCGCGCTCCGACGAACGTAGACGTCGGGATCGTTGATGAGGCGCAACAGCACGTCGGTCTCCTCGGGATGCCCTCCGAGGGCCAGGGCCTGGACGCCCACCGAGCGAAGAACGTCGTCCCGCGATGGCGACAAGACGTAGTACTCGAGGAAGGCCCGAGCTCGGGGCGTGTCGAGGAGCCCCAGAGCATAGAGGAGGGCCGATTCCACCTCTCGGACGCCCCGTCCTTGCTTCAATCGCTTGATCAGGACGGGCACGGCCTCCCTTTGCCCGATCAATCCGAGGGCGACGGCGGCGTAAGCGATCTCCGCATCCTGTCTGCGGTGGCTCTTGAGGATCGTCGTCAGGAACGGCCGCGATGCCGGGGTCTTCAGGAGCCCCAGGGCCAGGATGGCCGCCTTCCGGACATTCTTGTCCCTGTCCGAGAGCAGAGGCGTGATCAGGGGCAGATCGACGCGTTGTCCGATCTTGCCGAGAGCCAAGACGGCTTCGGCCCGCACGGCGGGATGGCTGTGAGCGGTGAGTCGCCTCAAGACGGGAAGAACTCTGGAGCGAAGGGCCTCCGAGGTGGCGTCGGCGGGACGCGCGGTGGGCGTGTCCGCCGGGGTGAAGAGGTCCGCATCGAGCTCACGCTCCCGGTTTCTCGACAGGTAACGCCGCTCGAGATCCAGATACCAGGCCTCGTTGAGCCGCCACCAATTCAGCCAGCTATCCTCGGAATTGGCGTCGCCCAGAGGTCCGGTTTCGCCCCCCTTGGGCAAGGGCGTCGGTGCATCGCCGGGGCGAGGAATGCGGAAGCCCGGGATCCCGGGAGGCGAGGGCAACGTCGAAACCGGGGTGGGCGTCGTCCCGCCGCTCCCTCCGGGAACGGGGCGAGTGGGCGAAGGAGTTCCGACCCCCGCCACGGGGCGTGGAGAAGGAGCCCCCGTTCCGGACGGAGTGAACGAACCGGGCGTCCCCGTGCCAGCGGTTCCCGGCGTCGATTGGGGCCGAGACGGGGGCCGTCGAGGGCCAGCGCCGGGTCGGGTAGGACGGGTCGGACGATTCACCCCGCCCCCTCCCGTCCCAATGCGGGGCGGCGACGTCACGGGCCGAACCGGGCGGACTTGGGACGACGCCGCCGCGGCGAGCCCCAAGAGAAAGGTGACGATCAAAAACAAAGATGACTGTGATCGACGCATGGTGTCGACTCC
>DRQF01000146.1 GCA_011369445.1 Planctomycetota bacterium
CCCCCGCTGCCTCGGTCCGCGCCTTCACGTCCCCTTCCGGCTGTTCTTTGAGATAGCGTTCCCCCAGTAGAAGAACGACATCGCGGGTGGAGATCTCCTCGCCCGTTTCGGCGGCCACCTTCAATCGCACCTGTTCCAAAAGCTCGTGCTCCACCACGTTCAATCGCAGCCGCACGTCTACCTTCGTGACCGGGAGGCCGTGCCCACCTTCTCGGGGAGGCCTTCCCGCCTCGGAGGTGCTGACCAGCCGTTCGAACTCCGAGAGTGAAAGACTCTCCGCTTTCTCGAGCCACGCGCTTTGGGTCTCAGGAACGCAGATGCGGGCCAGCAGCCGGAGCTTGGTCCAGGAGATGCGGCCTTCCGCAAAGGCGCGGTCGACGAGAGGGAGTTCGGCCAGTGCCCGACCGACGGCGATGAGGTCGCGGGCGGTGCGCCGCTTCATGTCGAGGCGTTCGACGGCGAAGTGGGTGGCGCTGGCGAACCCGAGGAGCTGATGCACGCCCCGGTCCTGCATGTCGAAGAGGTAGTAGGCGAGGGCGCGTCGTCCGCAATCGGTCTGGCGGTTGGAGCGACGAAGCGCTCGTGCGAGGGGTTGGGGGGCAAGATTGGCCTGGAGTCGAAGGACGAAAGGGAGGGCGGATTTCGACATGGCAAGTCCTCGAAACTTGGGCTGAGAGAAGGGTTTTTTCGATCACCTGAGACGTCGACCAAGAAGCCGTCGACGAAGAACCTCAGTTTACAGTGCATGGGGGACAAGGAACCCCTCCGCCGCACACCATCTCGGCCCCGCTAGTCCGATTGTTACCGGTCATGAGATGTGACCCCCCTTTCGGTCACAAAACGTGACCCCCCCTCCCGTCAGCTTTCGGGGGGGTATCCCGCGGATGGGGGCCGGTGGTTGAGGCTGGTCTCTCATGCTCTGGCGAAAGGTGGGGGAAGGACAGCCGGGGGCTAGAGGGGGAGGGAGGAGGTGAAGGTGTGGGTGGGGGAGGTGGCGAGGGCTTTGAGGAGGAGGGGGCCTGGAGGGAAGGTGGAGCGGGGCGGAAGAGGGAAGGTGAAGGTGCCCTCGGTGACGGGGAAGACGGCGGTCCAGAGGACCTTGTCGTTCGCGAGGCGGTAGCGGGAGCGAGCGGACGCGGGGGTCTCGGCGGGGACGGGCTTCTGGACGTCCGGGGGAAGGCAGAGCTGCACGGAAACCTGGGTGACCCCGGAGTCGGGAGGCAGGTGGCCCGTGATGGTGGGGCCCTGCGGACCCTTGGCGGCCTCGAGGGTGAGGCCCCTGTCCGGGAGAGCCAGATGGGTCGCCGGGTCCCCCAAGAGAACGTAGAGATGGCGGTGGTCCCGGAGGAGCCGGGCCTCGTCCACGCCCCGGAGGAAGAACTTCGCAAGGGCCGCGAAGAGGCCTTTTGCGGCGCCGGAGGTGAGAGAGTTCTGGGCGTTGAGAAGCGCCTCGCCCAACGGGCGGCGGTCGATGAGAAGGGGGCCGAGGAGACTCTTTCCGAAGAACGCATTGGCGTAGGGATGACTGATGCGCGTGGCGCCGATGGCCGCGATCGGGCCCCCGGAGAGACGGAGCATCTTCTCCGCGATGGAGTCCTCCTTCGGATCGTCGAACCACGCCGTGCTGCAGGCGATCACCGTGAGCAAGGGGGGACGGTCGCCGGCGTCGAGGGATTTCAGATCCGCCGGGCCGAGGATGGGGACGCGCCGCCCCTCGATGCGGAGAGAATCGAATGCCCTGCGCCGCCCGTGCCCGATGTAGGTGTAGAGGAGCGGTCCCTCATTGAACTGCTCCACCGCCCGTTGGTGGAAGAGAGAGGGCGGCAGGTAGTAGGGCGAACCCTTCCGCGCATAGGTCATCGCGATGTCGAACTCGGAGGGGACCAAGCGACTGAGGGTCGTGAGAGCGAAGCGCTCGATGAGCCCGTCGGCGAGCTTGCCGAAGCGACCCTCCCCCGCCACGAACTGGAGGCGGCGGCGCCACGCGCCCTGGGGAGCGTTCGTCTCATAACGCACCGCCCGCGTCACCCATCGGGCGAGGATGTCCGCGCGGCGGAAGGGAAGGCGCCCCACGGCGACCGAGGACTGCGGCGGCAGAAGGGCCCGGTCGCTGGCGGTCAGGCCGTTGTAGAGGGTGGGCACGAGGCGCGTGGGCAAGGTCGCGCGGCTGGAGAGCCCATCGCGATCGAGATCGGCGTCCCCCACGAGGAGAAGAAAGCGGGGCTTCACCTGCCAGGCCGCCTCGGCGTGGGCGAGAAACCGGGTGATGGCTTCGGGATCGAAGTCGCCGTGGCCGAAGGCGTCGTAGACTTCGCGGGACGTGACGACTAGAGGATGGAGCCCCTGGCGGCGACGCAGATCCGCGAGAGGACGGATGACGGGAGCGAAGCGGGGCAGCGTGACTGCCACCCAATCGCCGCCGTCTTTGATCTTGCGCAGGTCGCGGGCGGACCATGCCGTGACGAGGGTGGGATGGAGATAGCCGCCGCCATCCGTCACGATGAAGCGGGTGTTGCGGTCGGGGGCCGCGGGGACCGTCATGTTCGTGTAGAGGGTGCCCGTAGCCGGTGCGTAGACCTGAAAGGCGTCCACCCCGAGGGGGCGGAACACGGCTTCGATGGGTTCGTCGCCGAGAGCGAGGTCATAGATGATCTGCCGCTGGCGCGATGTAGGGCCCGTGAGGGCGGCCGGCCACGTCACCTGGACGGTGTCGACGAGAACGGATTCCGGTTCGGCGGAGGGGGGCGCGCCGTCGCCAGGATTCTCGTCGATGAGCGTGAGAGTGAGCAGCGTGATGGGACTCACCGCCTCGACCGGTGCGCGGACCGTCACCTCCTCGTTCCCGAGTCGGTCAGCCGGGATGCGATCGAGCACCCGGGCGCCCGTGCGGATCTCGAGGGCGCGTCCTCGGGTCGCCGCCAGCCGGGCGTCCAGCTTCAGCTTGAACCGGACGAGCGCGCCGCGAACTCGCAACGGCAAGGGCTGGCGCAGATCGAGGCTGAACGCGGCGGTGGCCGCCGGGTCGTCCGTCGCCTTGGGTGGCGTGAGCCTACGCCAATACCAATGGGCGTGGGGGGCGTCGACGGCCTTCACTCGGGTGGAGGCCCAGGGTTCGTAAAGGAGGTCCTCCTCGAAGGTGCGGGTGACGAGGGCGTCGTCCCGCGTCTCGCCGCGGGGTTGATAGCGAGTCTCGCGAATGCGTCGGACGTCGGACCCGTAGACGAGCTCGTAGGAACTCTTCGTCGTGTGACCATTGCGGCCCGCTTCTCCGTAGAAGAGCAACCGACTGCGCCGCGTGAAGCGGTTGCCGTCCAGGTTGCGCAGAAGGATGGGGACGCTCTTGCCGTTCTTGCGAAGGACGAGGCGGTCGGCGAGGAGCGGTCGCCCCTCCGTCAGCTTCACCACGTCGCGGCCCGCGACCTCGTAGAAACCGTCCTGTTCCGTAACGATTCGGATGTGGAAGGGAGATTGGGCGGAAAGCAGCCCCGAGACGAGAAACAGGGCCGCTGTGACGATGGAAGCTGGGAGCCGCATGGATGACCTCTTCGGGTTGGTGAGCGGCAGTATATCCCCAGTCGGGCCGAGAACACGATCCCGCGGCCCCGGGCGGCGGTTGGTTGCGCGCCGGGGGGGCCCAGGCTAAAAGGGAGGTTAGATAAGCCCTTTCTCTGGAAACCCCATCGGGGCGGTTCCCGGGGCCCGGAAATCCCGCGAGGGGAAGCGTCGACGGATGAAGGTTCTACTCATCTATCCCAGCATCGACTGCCCGCCCGGGATCAATCACGGTCTGGCCGCCATCAGCGGGGTCCTCGAAGCCAAAGGCCACACCACCCGACTCTTCCAGGTCTGCGAGAAACTCTGGCCCCTTCCAAGCCCGGACGACGTCCTGTCTGCCGTGCGAGAATTCGAACCGGGCCTCATCGGTTTCTCCGCCATGAGCCAGCAGTACGACTGGTGCGTGGAGAACGCTCGGTTCATCCAGGAGGCCACGGGAATTCCCACCGTCGTCGGGGGTGTTCACTGCACCATGGTTCCTGACGAGGTCACCGCCGAGGGACACTTCGACTACGTCTGCGTGGGGGAGGGGGAGTGGGCCATGCTGGAATTGGTGGAGAGGCTGGAGTCCGGCCGCGACACCACCGCCATCCCCAACATCCGTATCCCCGCTTCCCGAATCCAGAGGGTCTTGACCCTGCAAGAGACGCCCCCCACCCAGGCCTTACCCCGCGAAGGGGAACCCATCGTCAACGCCGTGGGCGCCTTCCCCGACCTGACAACGCTCCCTCCCAAGAACTACGAGCTTTTCGACCTCGACCACATTCTGCATGTCCGCCACGGTTGGATGGGCATGCTCACCTCCCGCGGTTGTCCCTACAAGTGCACCTACTGCTTCAACCGGGAGATCGTCGAACTCTACAAGGACGAGGGGGGCATCAAGAGTTCCAAGGACTACCTGCGGCACTATTCCGTCGAACGCATCATCGAGGAGATCCAGGAGCTGAAGCGGCGTCATCCCGGCCTGAAGACCCTGATTTTCGACGACGACCTCTTCACTTTGAACCGGGATTACGTGCGGCAGTTCTGCGACGCCTACATCGCGTCGGGCATCGGGCTTCCCTTCGTCGTCAATGCTCATGTCCAGAAGTTCGATCGGGACATGGCGGGGATGCTCGCCCGGGCGGGCTGCCTGATTGTCAAGTACGGCCTCGAGAGCGGCAGCGATCAGATTCGCCGCGAGGTACTTTGGCGTTATATGACCAACGAGAAGATCGAGGCCTCCTTCGCCGCCGCCCACGCCTTCGATCTGCACACCTCCGCCTTCGTCATGTTCGGGCTCCCAAAGGAAAGTTGGAGTCAGATCCAAGAGACCATCCGTCTTTGCGCCCGGATCAAGATGGGCCGCTTCCGGTGGGCCATCTTTTTCCCGTTCCCGGGCACCGCCGGCTACACCATCGCCAAGGATCTGGACCTCATCGACTACGAGAAGATGAAGAACCTGGGCAACTACTTCGACGGCTCGTGCCTCAAGTTCGGCGACGCTCACGATCTGCTCATCGACAAACTGGGCCGCTGCTTTCACTGGTGGGTCAATGCCGAAACCGACTGGCCTACCGCCCCCTTCTACGCGAAGCTCGTGAAGGAGGTGGAATCCATGGACCGGGCCACGTGGCGCCGGGAGAGGGAGGGCATCCTCGAGCGCGACCGCGTGATCTCCGAGGAGTTCCTCCGCAAGGGCTTGCCCCACTACAGCGTCCGCTACAGCCACGTCATGGCGGTCCACTCCGATTTCGTCGATTGGGAACGCCGCACCCACGCCAAAGCCCAAGCCTCCGGCGACGAGTTGGCGTCCTACTCCCTCGACTGATCCGGCCCGCGTGGCCAGGGAGAAATTCCCGGATTCGCGATCTTCTCGAAATCCAACGAAACCTTCTTGCTCGTCCGGGGTTCCAGCTATGATCACCCGTCGGTCCCGCCGGCCGTCACGCCACACCCCACACCTTGCTCTTCCGTCAAACCGGTCGAGGAACAGAAATGACCACCACTCTCAAAAGATCCCTGCCCATCGTCCTGTCCGTCCTCATCTTCTTCGTCGTCGTGGACCCGTGGGGGGCCTCCGACGGCACTGGGCCCGACGGCTACGACGAAGTCTCCGCCGTCTGCCCGCGCTCGGTCTGGGACTCCATGAGGCCCGTGCACAAAGACATGATTCGCGGCATCGTCCGCCAGGCGGTCGAGCAACGGCGCCCCGTCGTCGCGGCGTGCTGGGAAGCCGATCCCCAAAACCAGGAGATCGTCGACGCCTTCAACGCCGCCATCACCCTGGGCGCCTCCCTCAACCCGGAGTTCCAGCAGACCAATCGCTGGTCCACCGTGGCCACGCCCGGCATCACCTCCGCGCAGGGATCGCCCGTCGTTCTCACCTACAGCTTCGTCCCGGACGGCACTTTCATCCCGAGCGGGACGGGTGAGCCCGCGGGCAACAGCAATCTTTTCGCCTGGCTGAACGGCATCTACGGATCGCCGACCATCTGGCAACAGATCTTCGCCGACGAATTCGCCCGCTACGCGGCCGTCGCCAACATCACCTACGTCTTCGAGCCCAATGACGACGGCGTGGATCTCTTCAGCGCCTCCGGGCAACTCGGCGTCCGCGGCGACGTCCGCATCGCCGCCAAGACCATCGACGGCAACAGCAACGTCCTCGCCTACAACTTCTTCCCGAACAATGGGGACATGGTGCTCGACTCCGCCGACGGATTCTTCAGCAACACGTCCAACAACTCCCGTCGTCTCCGCAACGTCGTCGCCCACGAGCACGGTCACGGCTTGGGCTTCCTGCATGTCTGTCCCTCGAACGGGACGAAGCTCATGGAACCCTTCATCTCGACGGGTTTTCTCGGGCCCCAGCACGACGACATTCTCAACGCGGAACGCCACTACGGCGACGTCAACGAGCCCAACGACACCGTGAGTCAGGCGACGGATCTCGGCACCCTTGGCGCCGGCACTCAGAGCGTCACCGGTGTCAGCATCGACGACAATTCGGATACCGACTGGTACAAGTTCACGACGACGACCACCCTCTCCGCCCAGGTCACGCTTCAGCCTGTGGGATTCACCTACCTTCAGGGGCCCCAGACGGGCAGCTGCAACGGAGGGTCCACCTTCGACAGCTCCAGCATCCAAGACATGAGCGTCGACATCCTGGACGGGAGTGGAAACGTGGTGCTAGGAGGGGCCGCCTCCCAGCCCGCGGGCTCCTCCGAGGTGATCCCCACCACCCCGCTCGGTAGCGCGCCCGGAACCTTTTATGTGCGGGTGAACCCGGGTTCCGCGAACTCGGTCCAGCTCTACAACCTGACCTTGACCCTCACGCCCTTCACGCCCCCTCCCTTCGACATCACCTTCCCCCAGGGGCGCCCCCAATCTGTCCCCGCCGATCAGGACTTCGACCTCGACATCCTGACCGTGAGCAACGGCGGTCAGCCGGATCCTTCCCAGGCGCAACTCTTCACGTCGGTGGATGGCGGACCCTTCCAGGCGTCGCCCCTGCTCGACCTGGGAGGCGGGGCCTTCCGCGCAACCCTGCCCGCCACGAGCTGCTTGGGCTCCCTCGACTACTACATCGAGATCACTCCCTTGGGGTCCGCGACCCCTGTCCGGGCGCCGTTCTCGGCCCCCGCCGCCACCTACCATGCCGACGTGGTGGGCAATCTCGTGAACGTCTTCCAGGACGACTTCAACGCGAACATGGGATGGACCGTCTCCAATTCCGCGGGCCTGACGGCGGGCGCCTGGCAGCGAGGCGTTCCCGTGGGCGGCGGCGACCGGGGCGATCCAGCCCAGGACTTCGACGGCTCCGGTTCGTGTTACCTCACCGAGAACGTCGACGGCAACTCGGACGTGGACGGGGGCTCCACCACGTTGACCTCCCCCGTGATCGATCTGTCCACCTACCCGGATGCCGTCATCTCGTGGGCCTTTTGGTACAGCAATGACTTTGGCGCGAATCCGAACCAGGACGTCTTCGTCACGGAGATCACCAACGACGGCGTGAATTGGGTGAACGTGGAGACCTACAACGGGAATGCCGGCGCGTGGCTCGAGCGGAGCCTGCGGGTGTCCGACTTCTTCGCCACGTCGGCCCAGATCCAGGTGCGCTTTACGGCGAGCGATCCGCCGCCCAACGGATCGGTGGTGGAAGCGGGCATCGACGCCTTCAGCGTGGACGCCTGCCCCAACGGCGGACTCGGGGTTTGCGGCGCCGGGATCGTGGGATTCTTCCAGGGCGGCCCCTATGACGTCCTCTTCGTGAACGGGTCGGCGGGCGGCAGCCTGCGTCGCGTCGCGACCTCCGGACCTGGGGGCTACACTGTTGAGATGATGGACGTGCCCGGCCTTTACACCGCCATGCCCTTCGCCATCTATGGCACCGTGGGCGTTCCGGGCCCCAATGAATCCTTCCTCATCAATCCCTTCGTGGGCTCCATGTGTTTCACCCCCTGCGCGGCGAACCCCATGGACCCGAATCTCTTCACGCTGACCAACAACGTGGGGCCCGATCCGTGTGGAGAGCTGGTGCCCTCCACGCCGACGCCCTGGCAGCTGAACGTGCCGGGCCTGGCGTTCCCGTATACCATCACGTTGCAACCCGTCGTGGTCGCCCTCGGCGGGACGTTCATCTGGGTCGGGAACGGAGTGATCATCGACTACACCCCGTAAGCGATGCCCGCGCATCCGGGGAAGGAGGCGGCTTGCACGAACGGGCCCGCGAGGTGCTCGAGGCTTTGAAGGCGGGGGCGGAGGAAGCGGATGGCTTCCCGCCCTACGCCTTCGTCCCCGGATGCCATCCCCATCCCCGCCGTTCCCCGATGGGGCATTCCCACGGGGCGCCCCACCCGGAGGCCCCCGGGCGGTTGGGCGCGTCCGACGCCGCGGAGGCCATGTTTTTCCATGGGGTGACCCTCCACGATGCTGGCTTCTTTTGGGAGGCCCACGAGCTGTGGGAGGCGCTTTGGCACGGGCTGGAACGACGGGGGCCCACGGCCCGCTTCCTGCAAGGCGCCATCCAAAGCGCCGCCGCGCAACTGAAGATCCTCCAGGGGATGCCG
>DRQF01000147.1 GCA_011369445.1 Planctomycetota bacterium
GAACATGTCTGCGAGAGGTGAGCTCGCGGCGATGCCCTCCAACACCCGGCGCGCCACGCCTTCGGATTCGGTGGCCGGATCGGCCTCGAAGTTCCAGATCTCCAAAGCCCGATGGACGAGGGTGCCCAGGCGCATGGCCTGGTCCGTATCGGCGATCTTCGACCGCAAACGCTCC
Source organism: Planctomycetota bacterium (assembly GCA_011369445.1). Taxonomy (GTDB): domain Bacteria; phylum Planctomycetota; family DRQF01; genus DRQF01. The sequence continues at coordinate 176 of DRQF01000147.1, forward strand.
ACATCCTCGTCCTCGTCGTCCGGGGCCTCGCTTGGGCGCAGGATGAGGGAGAGAGCCATCCGGGAATTCGCCGCGGCACGCGCCGCTTGGCGGGCCGCCCAGGCGTTCTCGATGTCCTTCGCCGGGGTTTCCGTCGTTTCGGTCGCCTCAAGGCTCCCCCTGTCTGGAGCGGACTGTGTGTCGTGGATCAGGAAGAAGCCGACCCGGTCCTCGGCCGCGAACTGCCTGGGCTCGGTCGGGTCTTGGTCCGGGAGGGGATCGGGCAGTCCTCCGCGTCGGTGACCGAGAAGGTGGGCGAAGCTCGGTTCCCACGAAGGTTCCGATAGGGAACGGTCCAGTGCGGGCCATGGGCCGGCGAGAACGAGCTTGCGTTTTGCTCGCGTCACCGCCACGTAGAAGGTGCGAACCCTCTCGGCTCCCTCTCGCCGCCGCTGCCGCTCGGAGAGACGATCGAAGTCCAAAGAGGGCATGCCCCTCAGACACCACTCGGCGGGCGTCCCACGATCGTGACGCAAGACGGCATCCTCCGGGGCGCGCCCGCGATCCTTCTTTGCGAGTCCGGGCAGGAAGACGACTTCGAAATCGAGGCCCTTCGCCTTGTGAATGGTCAGGACCCGGACCGCATCGCGGGTCACGTCGCCGGGCGCGGCCTCGGAGGCCTCCTCTTTCTTCTGCACGCTTCCCCTGAAGCGCGCGAGGAGTTGAAGGGGCGAGTCGGCCCCCTCGGCGAGGGCTTCCCGCAGGAGTCGAAAGAAGCGCGCCAGATTGGCGATCCGGTGCTCGCCGAGGGGGCGGGCCGCTTCCAGACATTCCAGGGGGAACAGGTCGCGGATGAGAGCGACGAAGCGGCCCGCCGGAAGCTTCATCGCGTCGGCCCGGGCCCTTGCGAGCCGCCTCAGAGATTCGCGAAGAAGCCCCGACCATTCGGGGAGCGGGCCTCCTGCGTGAAGGTCGCCGGGGAGCTGTGCCGCGACCTCTTCGATGAGGGCATCGAGGGCGGCGAAGGCGGTTGTTGAGGGAGCGACGAGGCTGGCTACCCGTGCCGGGAACCCCCGTTGCCAAAGAGGCACGAGGGCCGCATCCGGCAGGCCCACCACGGGAGACCTGAGCCAGGTGATGAGAGACAGTTGGTCCCTGGGATCGAATATGGTGGACACGAAGGCCGTCGCTTCGACGATTTCGCGGCGCCGGTACCAGCCCTTGTCGTTCTCGACTTGGTAGGGGATACCCGCCTCTCGCAGGACGGCCAGGAAGGGCTCTTGCTGGGCCGCCGTCCGAGTGAGGATCCCGACGTCGCGCCAGTCAATCCCTTCCTCGGTCCGGAGGCGAAGGAGCTCTCGCAGGATGCCTTCGGCTTCGATGCTTGCGGCGGCGGTTTGGCTCGTTTTCGTGTAGTTGTTGCCCGTGGGACTTCGGCTCCAAGAGACCCAGTGTTCCACTTCGAGGGTTTCCGCCTCCGCGGAATCCTCCTTCGCCGGAATCAGGACCTCGAAGCCCGGTTGGAGCCCTGGCTTCCGAACCATCGTGGGATCCACGAGTCGTTCCACCTCGCGGAGAATCGCCGGCGTGGACCGGAAGTTGACCTGGAGAGAAGCGACGGAACCCTTTTCGGCTCGAATGCGCTCGAGGAAGTCCTCGTAGGCGGCGAGGTCCGCTCCGCGGAAGCCGTAGATGGACTGTTTCGGGTCGCCCACCACGAGCAACCCGGGCCGCTCGTCCGCGGGTCCTTCGAGAGCTATGCGGCCGATGATGTCGTATTGGACCGGGTCGGTGTCTTGCACTTCGTCCACCAGGAGTTGGTCCAAGTCGCGACGGAGAGCCGAGGCGACCTCGGTGTGTTCACGGAGGAGACGGGCGGCCCCGTGGAGCAACTCGTCGAAATTCAAAAGACCCCGGCCATGACGGCGGTCCATCAGTTCCTCGTAGATGGGGGCGATCACGTCCTGGAGAGCGCGTAGACCCTCCGGGTCCAAAAGGCGCAGGTGCTTGAGCGTCGAGTGCAGCGAACGGGCATCTCGTCGCACCTTCTCCAACACGTCTTCATCGCAGGCTTTGTGAATCGTCTTCACGAAGTCGCCCTTGCGCCACGTGTCGAGTGTCTTTTCGATTCGCTCGAAGGGTGTCGCCGCCAGACCTTCGAGAATCTCCTCGGGAGGTGAGGCCATTCGGAGCAGGGCGCGCAGAGCGTCCAACTCCTCCACGAGGGCCGTCATCGTCCGGAGACTCTTGATCGGAACGAGTGGCCTCGCGAAGGCGAGAAGGTCATCTACGACATCGGCGGTTTCGTGCAGACGCTTGACCAGGCGATCTCGGGGGATCTTGTCTTCGCGCAGCTCCTCGGGCCGGACCGAGGATCGAAGCAGAACCTCCAGGACCTCGTGGATCTCCTCGGGGCCTATTCCTCGTCCGGCGAGCGCCACCGCCGCTTCGTCCACCGGATCGCTGAAGGCCCGGCGCACCCACTCGGCCAGGAGGTCGTCCAAGATCTCCGCCGTCTGGTTCCCCTCGGCGTCCACCTCGAAACGGGGATGAAGTCCGGCTTTCAGGGCATGATCCGCAAGGAGCCGGTGGCAGAATCCATGAATCGTCTCCACGTGGAGGTGATCCACGGCGTCGAGGAGCGCCCGGGCCCGCGCCCCTCGCGCCCCCTGGTCGCGCGGCAGTCTCTCGATCGGCACCCAAGGGGGTGGGGCGTCACCGCGGGCGAGACACGCCAGCACGTCCGTGATTCGCTCGCTCATCTCGAGGGTGGCTTTTTCGGTGAACGTGATCGCGAGGATGCGATCCAGAGTGTTCGCCGCCGCCTGCTCAATTCTCGTTGGGGGAAACCCACCCGCGGAGAGGGCTTGCTCGGCCGCCGTGAAGCCCGGGCCCATGGCCCAGACGATGACCCGTGCGACAAGGGTGGCCGTCTTACCCGATCCGGCGCCCGCGACGAGCGCGACGGGCAGATCGAATTGGGACACGGCCAGTTCCCGAGCCCTTGCATCGGAGGCGCGAATGGCCGCAACGTCGTGCTGGCGGGTCACGGCGCACTCCCTTTCTCGCCCAGAAACCAGACGTCTCGATGAAGACGTCGGACGGGGGAATCCACGTTGTCGGGAGGGGTGGCCTCGAGTCGCCGGGCAAGCCCCACGAGGCGGGCCCGCTCGCGCGTCTCGTCCCGAAAGCAGGCCATCCGGCATTCGCACACCTTGCACGCCGGGGGGCTTTCGCCCTTCTTGTCCTCCACGCGAGCAAAGAAAACACCCTGCGCCCTCGCTGCTCTCAGGGTTCGCACCGCGCTCTCGAACAGATCGATGGCCTCTGTATCGTCGTGGCGGAATGAGAGGATGCGTTCGTATTCCTTTCCGTCGTCCTTGCCGAACAGATAGCGACCCTCGGCGTCGACTCCCAAGGCGGCCGCGGCTTGGACATAGGCCAAGGCCTGGAGGTGGCGTCCGCGGCGGAGACCGTCCAAGAGGTGGCGCCTTCGTGTGGACTCCCTCTTGGCTTTCGTGAACGGAGCCCCCGTTTTGTAGTCGTCGAGAACGAGCGCGGCACCCCGTGTGCCCACGCCGTCCGCGCGAAAATGAAGAGGGCCGATGGTTCGCCCGTCCGGGTCGACCGTGCCCGTGGTCTCGACGCCAAGCCATCCCGTCAGGGGCGGGTCGCGATGGAGAAGGTCGAGGAGGATCTTCACCGGCGGCAGGGCCCGCAGTTGAAGCGCCTGGATGATCCCTGGAAGAACCAAACCCGCGTCGGCCGCCGCCGCTCGGGAGGACTCCAGGACGGCCGCGGCCACCTCGTCGGAGCTGGGCGTGGGCAGGGGGGCCGCCTGGCCGGGATCGAGGTCCTCGAGGGAAACCTCGGCGAGGGCGCCGGCCGATCGTCCGAGACGTTCCATGGCTCCGTGGACGGCGTTACCCAAAAGAAGGGGGTCCACCGCGGGAAGCGCTGACATCGCGTCGGGGGAGGGGGTCACCCGGAGAATCCCCAAGAGAAGATGGGACCACGGGCAGGTCGCGTAGTGCTCCAGATGGGTCACATAGAGGTCCGCTTCTCGTGGATCCCCCGCCTGCACCGGCCCGATCCATCCCATCCACGGGTGGACATCGAAGGAGGCGACCAGATAACGAAGCACGTCCGTCCATCCCTTGGCCATGACTTGGGAGGGCGCGAACGACGGGGGGAGCTTCCAGAACTGGTGTCGCGCCTCATCCTCGATCTCGAGGAGGCGCGTCAGGTGATCCAACGACCCGGTCAAGCCGTGCACCATCGCGGCGTCCCGCGGATCCAAGGAACGGCCGAGTGTCGCGTCGCGTCTCATGCGGCCCGCGGCGTCCGCCGGACAATGGAGCACGTCCAGTCCCTCGGTGATCAATGCTCTCACGAAGGGCGAGGGAGACACGGGGCCGCCGTCTTCGTCGACGCGGCGCCACGAGAGCGTGACGTCGGGTGCCGCGACGAGGAGGCTGGCGAATAGGTGGTACTCCTCCTCGATGCGTTGATCGGCGAGACCGAGGTCGGGGAGCGGACCCCGCAGGGGCCGTCGTTCGGTATCGGGAAGGAGAGGGTCGTCGCTTCCGGCTTGAGGAAGACAGCCTTTTTCCAGGCCGAGGACGAAAGCGTGTGCGCACCCCAGTCCTCTGGCCTGTGCGGCCGTCATGACCTGCACGCCGCCCCCTTCGCCGCCCAGCTTGGCTTCGAGGTCCTTCGTCCAACGTGAAGTGACGAGCCGCAGGAACTCGTCCTTTGTGAGGGAGTAGGGCGATGCGTCGTGACGAGAAACCTCCCGTGTCAGTGTCTCGAGCACCGCGGACGATTGGGGGTCGGGTTCGCCGAGTTGCTCCAGTCGTCGGGCGTGCTCCTCCGTCTGCGCAACCTCCGGCCAGGCGGTGACGACCTCGCGCAGTGTTCGGGCCGCCTGTGACGCCTCCTCGAGGATGCTGCGGGGGAGGTGGCGGCGTGCGGGCTCGAATCCATCGGGGTTTTCCTCCGGCTCGTCGACTTCGTCGCTGTCTTTCTCCTGTCGTCCGACGTGGGGTCGCCAGGGGAGGACATAGGCTTTGCGCGGGCCGAGAACGGCGTTCAGGTCGAGGTCAGCCAGGTCGTCCAGACGGGAGAGCCCCAGATGGCGGCATGCGAGATCGAGGTCGCCCAGCCGGTTGTCTTCAAGGCTTTGGCCTATGCACGGGAGGACGCGCACGAGCGGAGCCTTTCCCCCACGTTCCGCCAGTTCCAAGATCGCCAGTCTTCGCCAGTGGCGAGGGTCGAAGGCGGCGGGGAGCCTTCCACCGCTGAAGGGGATGCCGCGATCCAGGAACTCCTCTTGGATGTCGGGACCGTAGGCCTCCATGTCACGCATCGTCACGAGGATGTCTTCGGGAACGACACCCCGCTCGCAAAGCTCTTCGATACGCCGCGCAACCTCCACGACCTCGTGACGACGCCCCACGGCGTCGAAGGCATGGACGGTGGAGGGGCGGGCTCGTGCGGGCGCTTCGGTTTCGGTGACGGCGAATCCCAGCCGGCGGGCGAAACCCAGGGGCAAAGCGTCGCTGCGCTCCTTGGGGAAGGCTCCCGTCGGCGGAGGCATGTCGAGGACGAGGCGGGCTTCGGGGTGTCGGAGAACCTCCTTCACGAAAGCCCGTGTTCGACCCGGAGCGTCATCGATGCCGGCAAAGAGGATGGCTTCCGCCCGGAGGAGATCCGGGGAGTCACTCCGCAGGCGGTCCGCCGCCCGGCGCATGGTTTCCGAGGGCAGAGCGATGCGTTCCTCGCGCACGGCCTGAAGGGTTAGGCCCGCGGCTCGGATCACTCCCTTGGCAAGAGGGGATTTGGCGAGTGCTTCGAGGTCCTCGACAACGTCCGGCTCGAGCCCGGCGGACAGAAGGTCTCCGAGGGCGGAAAGCGCCGCGCCGAGCCCGTCGTCGAATTCAGAAAGGACGTCCACTACCGCCGGCTCTCGGCCCAGTGCGCGTCGGGCCTCCGTCTCGAAAAGTTCCGACGGGCGACGGATCTCTTCATCGAGGCCCAAGACCCGAGCTGCCAGTTGTTGCAGCGTGAGGAACTGCAGACCGAGGATCGCACCGAACTCTTCCACCACCCTGCGACTCAACCGTCGACGCAGCGCACTCGTCGCCGTGACCACGAGAATCGGCAGGGGAGTGAGCGGCGCCCGTCGTTCCGCGAGGCGGCGCCGCAACTCGCAAAGAATGCGCTGCTCCAGGTCGAGGGGACCCTGAGCGATGATGAGGGGTGAGGATGGATTCGCCACGAGAAGAGAGTAACCCAAGGGGAGGTCAAGGCGTGGTCACGGCGTGGGCGGATAGGGGAAGCGTCGTTTGAGCTCGTTGATGGGGCCTTCGACGAGCCGCCAACTCGCCGAGGCGATGGCGAGGGTGGAGAGGAAAAGAGAGGCGAAGATCATCCCCTCGCTCGCCGGGAGCCCGGCGCTCTCCAAGGTCTTCACGTAGAAGGGCACGGCCCCCCAAAGGGGCAGGTGCACGAGATAGAGCCCGTAGCTGATCTTGCCCAGGTAGGTGAACGGGGGGCGGGAGAGGAGCCAGGACAGGCCGCTCGTTCGCCCGGCCCAAAGCCCCCAGACGACGGCGGTGAAAGCCAGCGCGTATCCGGTCTGCATCCCGTAGGCCCACCAGGCGTCGTTCGGTACGGGAATGAACTGGGCGAAGATCGCCCCCGTGGGTCGGGAAGGTTTCCCGATGAACACGAGCCCCGCGAACAACACGATTCCCGTCCAGCGGGCGAGCCGGGGTGAGAGTCGGTCGAGGCGCCCTTGGGCGTCGAGCTGGGCGGCCAGGGAACCCCACAGAATGTACTCCCCGCAGACGGGGAGGAGGGCTCCATAGTAGGCTTGGGGGTTGTGGCGGTCGAGGAGAACACGACAGACGACACTGCCACCGATGCTCAAAGCCGTGAGAGGAATGCGCCCTTTCCTCGGAACCAAATAGAGCGCGAATGGGAAAAGGAGATAGAACTGCTCCTCGATGCTCATGCTCCACAGGTGAAGTCCCTCGCCGTGCCAGTTAGCGAGGAGTTCTGCGTGGCGCCCTTGGTCGGTCAGGTGCCAGCAGAGCATGTTGAATGTGTAGGTGGCGTGCCATGGGAGGAATCGCGTGGCTCCGATCAAGAGCATGGCGGCCAGAAGAAGATAATAGGCGGGAAAGACCCGGAGCCCTCTTCGTATGTAGAAGATCCGCAGGGTCGCCCAGAACGGCCCTGTGTCGTGGTCGAGGAGAATGCGAGTGATCAGGAAACCGCTGAGTACGAAGAAGATCTGGACCCCGAACCCGCCCCACCACACGACGTCCGGACGGCAGTGCGCCGCGAACACGCCGAGAAACGCCAGGCATCTGAGTCCGTCGAGCTGTGGTCGATACAAAAGCGGCCCTCACGGTGATCGGTCGGCGCGGTTTGGATCCGGGGGACTCTCCGGTTTCGATGTCTCCCGGTCGCCGTCGGAGGATAGCCGAATCGCCGCTTCGCCGTCGAGGACCGGTTTCATGTCGAGAGCCGCCGTCTTCGTGTTCCTTCTTCTGACCGCGGGGTGCGGCTCCCGTGGTGTCCCGTCGCGAACCCCTTGGGTCTATCGGTTGCGCGTCCCCTCGGACCCAAGGACGCTCGAGCTGGAGGCGGAGCTCCCGGCTGGGGTTTCGCGAGAACTCTCGGTGGCGGCGGGAGCGGAGGACTTCGTCGAATCGTTGGTTCTGATGATGGACGGTGACGAAGTCCTTCCCCTGAAGCGGAACGAGGATTCGTGGTGGATTCCGGCCTCGGAGGACGGACCCTTCCGGTTGCGGTGGCGATTCGATCTGGCGGGCGCGGCCGCGGCTTTGAGACGCCCGCGGACCGCCCAGCGTGTCGGGGATGCATTCCTCGCCCCGCCGTCCACATGGCTCGTCCGTCCGCTACGGGTGAGGAGGGGGATTCCAGTCATCCTTCACGTGGAGTCGGAGGGGGATTCGGACTTCGCCACCGGGATCCGCCGGGGGGATTTCGACGATGAGTACGTTTTCGATGGCACGGAGTTCGCCGGTTCGACCTACACCGTTCTCGGGCACTTCGAAAAGCACACTGTCCGGGTCGGTGGAGCGGACATCGACGTCGCGTTGCTGGCGACGCCTGTGGCCATCGATGGCTTGGAACTTGCCCAGTGGGTCGAGGAGGCCGCGACGATGGTGGCGAACTACTTCGGCGGGGAATTCCCGGTCGCGCATTCTCTCGTCGCGGTGACGCGCCGAGGGCGCGGCGCGCACTACGCTACGGCACTGGGAAGGGGAGGGGCCGGGATCCTCTGGCCCATCTCCCGACGTCGACGCATGAGGGATGTGCGCAAGGGTTGGGTTCTCGTCCACGAGATGGTCCACTTCATCTTTCCCCAGGTCGCCGAGCGTCACCATTGGATCGAGGAGGGTTTGGCGTCCTATCTCGAGCCTTGGGTGCGGTATCAAGCCGGGGTCATCGATCTGGCGACCGTGTTCACGGACCTGCGTCGCGGTCTTCCCATGGGGCAGCCCAAGGAAGGGGATCGGGGGCTCGATCACACGCCCACGTGGGGCCGCACCTATTGGGGCGGCGCCCTGTTCTGCTTCGTCGCGGACCTGGAGATCCGCCGACGGACCCGCGGGAGGAAAAACCTCGCCCTGGCCGTTCGGGGTATCCACGAGAAGCTGGGTGGCTTCGATGTTTCCCAGCCCCTTCCCAGGGTGTTCGCGGTCGGCGACGAGTCGGTCGGCGTCGACGTTCTCCTGCCCCTCTACGAGGCGTGGAAGGACGACGCCGTCAAGGTTGAACTCGAAGCCATCTGGCGCTCTCTCGGGGTGAGGCATGGCAACAGCCAGCTCATCTTCGATCCCAACGCTCCCGAGGCTTGGCTCCTCGACACCTTCCGCCGCCCCTGAGTCCTCAGGTCTTCGTGAGGCGGAGGGCGAGGCGGATGAGGCCTGCGCCGGATGCGACGACGAGGGAGCTCGCCACGAGCCCAGCGATGACGCTCGGGTTGAGAGGCCAGTCTTTTTGGAACGACAAGTGAAAACCGGCGGCCGTGCCCAGAAGTCCCGCTAAGGCCGATATGGGGCCGTAGCTGGCGAGGGAGGGCACGGCGCGATTCAGGATGGCCGGTGGAATGAGGAGCAGAGCCAGAAGAACTTCGGGGCCCGTCACGGGCACGGTCAGTGCCGCATGGGTTCCGAGAAGCAAGAGGGTGATGAGGAGCCACACCGAGGGATTCAGGCGCTTCAGCCGGGCGAGGTCCACGTCGAACGCGGAGAGCCACAGTTGTTTTCTCAGCCAGATCACCAGGACGAGAGCTGCAACGGAGGCCCAGACCACCAGATTCCGGCCCTCGGGGAGAACCGTGAGAAGCCGTCCCCTGCGCGCCGAGGATTCCGCCATCTCCGGATAGGGGCCCGTGACCCAGGCGATCTCGGCGGTGGCGAGCCCTATCAGATAGACGATGGCTGCATGACTGGACGCCACCCGGCCCTTTCGCCCCATGACCGTGAGGCCTACGAGCCCCACCAGGATGGCCGCGCCGGAACCGGCGAGCAAGAAGAGGGTCGACGGATGTTGGTGGATCTCCTGACTGGCCAAGGCCTCCGGAAAGAAGACGGGGAAGAGGAGCCATGCCAAGGCCGTCCCCGCGCCCGCGAGTTGCGGGATGGCCAGGCCGAGAAAGGGCATCCGCCGCACGATGAGCAGCGTGCCCATCCAGGGGGCGACGACGGCTAGAACGAGGCTGGTCACGAACCCGTCCATGCAAAGCGCATGGATGAGTTCCCAAGAATCGCGAAGCTCGTGAATCACGCCGCAAACTCCTCGACGAGGAACTTTCCATCGTCCACGCGCACCCGGGTCTGAGGACATGCCGTGGTCCTCGGTTCATCGTGGGTGATGACGACGACGAGTCTCCCTTCTTGGGCGAGCTTGGAGAGAATCTCCCAGATGATCTCGGCATTCCGGGGATCGAGGGACGCCGTCGGTTCGTCCAGTGCGATCAAGGAGGAGTCGCCAGCGAGCGCTCGGGCGATGAGGACCCTTTGCCGTTGACCGCCGGAGAGAGCGAAGAGCCATGTGCGGCGCCGATGATGCATCCCGACGCGATCCATGGCATCGCGAACCCGACGTCGTGCTTCTTTGCGGGGCGTCTTACGGGGGAGCCCCATGGCCACGCATTCGGAGGCCGTGATGGGAAACTCCTCGTCCAATTTCATGTGCTGGGGAACATAGCCGACCACCGTGCCCTGGGGTCTTTCCACCTGGCCGGAAACGGGGCGCAGGAGACCCAACAGGGTCCGCACGAAGGTGGTCTTGCCGGCGCCGTTGGGCCCCTGAATGACGACCACCCGTCCGGCAGGCAGCTCCAAATCCACGGGCCCCGCCACCGGCTGGCCGGAATAACCGACCACGAGTTCGCGACAGATGACGCCTCCCATCAACGGTTCTCCGGTTTCTTGAGACCCGCCGCGAAGGTGTCCACGACCTGGTCCATGTAGTGGAAGTAACCCTTGTATCGCCCCTTCGTCGTGCTCGAGAGGGGAAGGATCGCGGTCTTGGCGCCGATGGCGCGGGCCACCTTCTCGGCCACGTCCGCATTGGCCGGTCGGGCGGCGACGATGCCCACGTGCTCTCGGCGACCGATCTTGATGACGCGGGCCAGGTGGGAGGGTGTCGGGGCGAGGCCAGGCGCCGGTTCCAGTCTCGCGACGATGCGAAGACCGAAGCGGTGAGCGAAATAGGTCCAGGCGTCATGATGCTCCATGAAGGCGGCGCCCTTGAAGGGGGCTAACTTCTTGGTCCATACCTTCATGTGGGCATCGATTTCCTCCTCGAGTCGCGCGCAGGCTTTGCGGTAGCGCGCTGCTCGATCCGGGTTGAGCTTCGAGAAATGATCGCGGATGAGTCGGGCCATGAGGCGCACGTTCTCCGGATCCAGGTTGAAATGAGGGTTGCCCCTCGGGTGCAGGTCGGGCCCCGATGCGCGCGTTCGAGCGGTGGGTTTGCGGCGCACCTTGACGAGGGCCGAGCAGTTCAGGAAACCAGGCCCCCCCGGTCGAATCTTGCGGTTGCGCGCCCTTTGCAAAAGAGCGGGCAACCAGGCGTGTTCGGCGTCGAGTCCCAGCTCGAGGAGCACGTCGGCACGGGAGAGTCTCACGAGCATGGAGGGACGGGTGCGCTGCAGATGCAGGTCCTCGGTGCCCTTCGTGAGGCTGTACACACGCACGTCGTCGCCGCCGATCGCCTCCGCCAAGAAGGCGAGGTCCGGTTGGGTGGTCACGACGCGGAGTTCTTGTGCGGAGACGGCGGCCACGGTGAGGAGGACGCCGAGAAGGCTGCGAATGAAGAATCTCATGGGGTCTTCTCCTACCAGCGAATGCCGTGACCGTGGGAACCGATGATGGTCGTCCACTGGACCATCACGACGAACCAGTCCTCATTGAGGAGATCGTCATCGAACCAACGCACTTCCAGGTGGAGACGATTGAACTCGTCCATCTTCCAGGTGACGAAGGCACCCGCATCGAACCAGTCCTTGCTCGAGTCCTGGGCATGCTGGAACCAGTCGACGGAACCGCCCACGGACCAGTACTTGTCGAAGTGGTATTCGCCATAGGAGTAGAAACCGAGGGCGGACTCCCGCTCCAGGCTCGTGCCCGTGTCGTTCGGGAAGCTCGTCATCGAGAGGAACGCTTCGCCGCCGGCCTGCCATCCCGAACCGTCTTCCGGACTCACGTCCAGGTATTCCACGTCGAAGCCCAGCACGGCCTTTTCGAGATCGATCACGGCACCCGCGGGGGCGATGGGGCCAATCAGATCCTCGAGAGGCGTCTTCAACTCCGGCGCCCACAAGCCGGAGATGCCGACCTGCAGGGTAGCCGTTTCCGACGTCTCGAAGAGCCCCGTCAGGCGGAACGTGTAGGCGAGGTCCTCCGGGCCTCTTTCCCCGAAGACGGGGCCGGGGGAGAAGGGCTCCTCTCCGGCGATGGGCCCGGCGATGACATGGGCGTCGCCGTCTGGGCGGGTGAACACGCCCACCGTGTAGCGCATGAGATGATCGTCGCCCACGGGGAACCAGTTGTGCAGTTCGACGCCCGTGCCGCGAACGGCGCCCCCCACGTACTCCTGGAGGACGCCGGGCTTGTCCACATAGGGGAGCTGATGCTCGTGCATCGTGGCCTGCTTCCCGTAATCCACGTTCATGCGTCCGAACTTGAGGCTCATGTTGCCGGGGAGGAGATCGTGGGCATCCCCGTAGGCCTCTTCCAGTTCGAGCTCGTCCTCATCCATGTGGATGGTGGCGTAGTAGGAGATGAACGGGTCGACTTCACCGGCGATCGTCAACTCGGCGCCTCGCATGAAGAACCGGTTGTACTGGTCGTGCCCATCGTTTTTGTTGGACGCGGCGAAGACGAAGTCCCCGATGACTCCGAACGCCGGGTTGAAGCGGTTGTCGAAGACCGTCGTCTGTCCGAAGCTCGAGAGTCCTTCTCTCTCCACGCCTTGGATGGCCTGCTCGAGGGGGCCCGCCCCGCTTTCCGCCGTCTCCTCGACCTGGCTGCGCAGGTCTTCGAGCTGCCCTTCCAAAGCCTGCATGCGGCTCTCGTACTCCGCCCTCATCTCCTGGAGGGCTTTCTCATAGGTTTTTTTCATCTCGTCCAGTTTCTTCTGGACGTCTTGGTTGGATTGGCCTTGCAATTGTGCGGCCAGAAGCAGCCCCGCAAGGGCGAGGCATGCGGACACGGTGGTCCTGTGGAGGATCGACATGGTTTCATCTCCCTGATGTCATGCAACGGATGAGGTCCGCGCGTACTGCGTCGGACTCGAAACGAAGGGACGTGACTTCAGGAAGCGGGGGGAGCGCGCGGGCGGGATGCAGCGCGGACAAGGAAGCGCCGTGCGTGGTGTCGCCGTGGGACGATGAGGGTTTCGGGGGAGGCCTCCCGTGCGCTCAGGCAGGGCCCCGGGCCGGGGGCGAGGAGACTCTGGGATGCCGCGTGACAGACCACGCAGGGTGAGGTGTCCGAAGGGCCGGGGTGATGATGAGCGGACTCGGCCGCCATGGCGAACAAGAAGACGACGAGCGAGAGCGTGACAAGGAGGCCTGACGCCCGCGGACGAAGGACTTCGAGTTTCCCGGCGAGGTGACGCGTGATTCGACCCTCTTGATTCGGCGACATTGAATCTACGCGTCGGACCCCTCAACTTTCAAGGATTTCTGGCGAATCGTTTTTCGCGCGAGGGCCGCATAGACGATGACGAACCACAGGGCGGCTGCTCCCGCGCCGGGAAGCCACCATTTCCAGGCCGTTCGCAGGGCGCTCTTCCCGGCGGACGCGGCAAGGAGGCTGAGGCCCGGTCGCTCGGTCAGGGTGGAGGGGAGGATCACCGGCCAAAGGGCGAGCGCGGCGGAGGCGATCAGCGCCACGAGGGTCACCGCGGACAGGAAGAATGCCCATCGCTTGCGAAGGCCAAGCAGCGCTCGACGGGATCCCCAGGCCGCCAGCGGAGGAATGACCAGGATCGCCGCGAAAGCCGGGGCGTCCTCGACTTTGTCGGCGAGGTGCCGACAACCGAAGTAGCTCCCCACCGCCAGGACGACCGCGCCCGCGATGACCGGCCAGGCCAGCTTCTCGGCCGCGGTCCGCGCCCGCTCGCCCGAGGGCCCTTCGATCCTCATGCAGGCCCAGAGGGCTCCATGTCGGGCGAGCAGCACCACCGTGTAGACGCCGACGAGGAGGGTGTACCAGTCCAGAATCCCCACCCTGCCACGGACCGTGAAGTCGGTCCAGAGGGGGGCGAAGAAGTGTCCGTCCTCGTCCAGGGCGACGCCCCTCGTGAGGTTGGCCAGGGCCACGCCCGCGATCAGTGCCAGCCCCAGACTCGAGAGAGAAAATGCGGTATCGACGGCCTCCCTCCAAAGAGGGTTGCGGAGTTGATGTCGCAATTCCAACGAGAGGGCGCGGAACACGATCAGCCAGAGGAAGACCATCAGGGGAAGGTAGAATCCGCTGAAGATGACGGCGAAAGCCGTGGGAAAAACCGCCAGGAGAAGTCCGCCCGCCGCGACGAGAAGGACCTCGTTGCCATCCCAGAAGGGAGCGATGCTGTCCAGGACCTCTTCCCGTTCCTGCTCGTTGCGGCCAAGAAACCTCAGGAGGATTCCGACTCCGAAATCGAAACCGTCCAGCACCACCCAGGCCGCCAGAATGCCCACGATCGCCAAGAAGAATACGAATTCGATGGTCATGGACTCACCTCCTTCGGGCCTCGAACGACGATGCGTCCGAAGAATGCGAGAAACAGGATGCCCAGAAGAAGGTAGAGTCCCAGGAAGCCCATGAGTGTGAACAGGACGTTGCCGGCGGAAATCTGAGGTGACGGCCCGTGCTGGGTTCGGAGCAGCCCGTACACGAGCCACGGTTGCCGACCGAGCTCGGCCGTCACCCACCCCGCGGTGTTGGCGAGGAACGGGAACGGCCAGGCAAGGAGTAGAATCCAAAGAACGCGTCGCGCGGCGAGGATTCGTCCACGGACCAAAGACCACATGGCAACGGCGAGGACCGCGATGAGGAGCGTCCCGAGTCCCACCATGATGTGATAGCTGTAGTAGAGGAGAGGGACGTGATCCGGCCATTCCTCCCTCGGGAAATCCTTCAGACCCCGGACCTCGGCCGCCCACCGTTTGTGGGTCAGGAAGCTGAGAACGCCCGGGACCTCCAGAGGGTTGTCGAGCTTCAGGTTCTCCATGTCGGGCTGACCGAGGATGACGATGGCGGCCGCGTTCTCCGTTTCGAAGTGGCCCTCCATCGCCGCGAACGACGCCGGCTGATGCCGAGCCACCATCTGTGCCTGTCGGTCGCCGGTGGGAAACGCCAGGAGAAGCGCCGCGAACAGGCCCACGGGCAGGGCCGTTTTCAAGGAGATGTGCGACAGCTCGCTATGGCGCCCATTCAGGGTCCAAAGGGCGGAGATCCCGGCTACAACGAAAGCGCCCGTCAACAGACCTCCCAGAAGGGTGTGGGGGAGTTGGCCCTCCAGCCACGGATTGAAGAGAAGCTGTCGCAAGCTCTCCAGTCGGAAAACACCCTCCTCGTCCACGGAGAACCCCTGCGGATGCTGCATGAAGGCGTTCGTTGCGAGGATGAACCAAGAGGACAGCCATGAGCCCACGACGACGAGGATGGCGGACAGCCAGTGCAGAAAGCGGGGAATGCGGCCCCGCCCGTAGAGGAAGATCCCCAAGAATGCCGATTCGAGGATGAAGGCGTAGAGCCCCTCCAAGGCCAGGGTTTGGCCGACGACGGGGCCTGTCGTCTTCGAGAATGCCGCCCAGTTCGTTCCGAACTGGAACTCGAGGGGAAGGCCTGTCACGACGCCGAAGGTGAAACTGAGAGCGAAAGCCTTGACCCAGAAGCGGGCGGCGCGCCCTGCGGCGGCCGAACGGCCCCACCAGCCAAGGGTTTCCCAGAACACGATCAGGGGCCCGAGCCCCAGCGTGAGCTGGACGAAGACGTAGTGAAAGCTCGCCGTGAATGCGAACTGCAGGCGTGCAAGGTCCAGCGCTGAATCCATGGGACTCATCCCTCCCATGGCCACCCTACCAGGGAGGGAGGATGAATCCTGGCGACGCGGCGCCTATGGCCGCGGCGACCGGTGCCGGTCGTCCGACTCCTCGTGGCGTCCCGTGATCTCCTCGAGGAAGGTGTCCACCTGGGACTGCAGACGTTCGCCCAGCTCGGAGAGGTCCATGGCGGAGCGGAAAAGCTGTTCCGCGGAATCACCCGTTTCCTTGGCGTCCTGCATGACATGGGTGAGGTTGTTCACGATGTTGCGCGTCGCGCCGGCGGCATTTCTCGCACTGTCGTTGATCCGCGCCGTCACCTCGGTCTGTTCCTGAATTGACGACGCGATCTTCGCCGAGAACTCGTCCATGCGCGACACGACCGCGCCGATCTTCACGTTCTCCTCGACGACGGCGTTCGTGGCGGTCTGGATGTCCTTGATCTGCCCATCGATGTCGTGGGTGGCGGTGCCTGTCTTTTCAGCCAGCCGCTTCACTTCGTTGGCGACAACGGCGAAAGAACGGCCTGCCTCGCCGGCACGTGCGGCTTCCACCGTCGCATTCAGGGCGAGGAGATTCGTCTGAGCAGCGATTCCCTGAATCAGTTCGCTGATCGTTTTGATTTCCTGTGACGCCGCGGCGAGCTGAGTCACCCGCTCACCCGAACGGGTCGACGTCTCCAACGCTTCGTGGGCGCTCACCGACGAGGCCGAGGCCTGGTCACCGATCTCGCGAACCGCTTCGGATAGCTCGTCCGTGGCGGCGGCGATGCGGTCGGCATCCGCGCACGTGTCCTCGGTGAGCGACGTGACTGCATCGAGTTTCGTGTGGGTTCGTTGGGCCGTCTCTCTCAGGGAGCCGGCCGTTTCTTGGAGAGCCATGGCCGCTCGAGCGACGGTGGACACGATCTCCTGCAAAGAGCTTTCGAACTCGGCTGCGAGCTCCTCTCGCCTTCGCGCTGCCCGGAGGTCCCGTTCGACGGCTGCGTTCTTGCGCTCCATCTCTTCGGCGGCTTCGTTGATGATGGTGGAGGTGCGACGGAACGAGCCCAGCATCCCGGTCGTGAGGACTTTCCTGAAGAACTCTCCCCGACTGGCTGAGCGCAGCGCCGCTCCGGCCTCGCGTACGAAGGCGTCCGAGAGGTCGAGGAGGTGATTGATGCCATGCAGCATCTCGGCGAAATCGCCGGTGACGTTGATTCCCAGGAGCCTCGGTTCCAGATCGCCCCGCGCTGCACTCTGACAGACCTGCGAAGCTCTGCGAATCCATGCTTCATAGGTCTCGATGCGCTCTTCCAGCTCCGCGATTCGTGTCGCGGGATCGGCCACCGCCGATTTGCCCCTGGGAACGGTTCCGGTCTCAGAGGGAGAAGACGAATTCGCCATAGCTGACTCCCGCTTCTTCGAGTTGGCTCATCAGGACCTTCGATGAGGCCTGCATCCCTTCGATCTTGTTGTCGTAGCGCTGCTCGGTGGCCAGCAGATTGGCGTAGAGGGGGCGAACCTTGTCCAGGACCCCGGGGCGCGGGACGCGACGACTGGAATGGTAGCCCGTGATCCGTCCCTGGGCGTCGAACGTCGGTGTGACGTGGGCCAGAACCCAGTAGTGGTCCCCGTTCTTCGCAAGGTTGACGACGTACGCGAAGATTTCTTCGCCGGACTGGATCGTGTCCCAGAGCAGTTTGAAGACGCAACGTGGCATGTCCGGGTGCCGGATGATGCTGTGGGGGCGCCCCAGGACTTCATGCTCTTCGTAACCGGCGATGCGCAGGAAGACTCGATTGGCGTAGGTGATGACGCCCCGTGCGTCCGTCTTGCTGACGATGATCTCGTCATCGCCGAAGAATCTCTCCACGCCCGTGGGCGAGCGCTGTGGTTTCATGCCTTTCCCTCCGGCCCGCAGAGGATGGAACGCGGGCGGTATTCCGTCTTCTTCATCGGAAAGATGTGCGGAGGGACTGGAGGGCCGTTGGGATGGATCGGGGTTCCCAAGAGCACGAAAAAAGGGGCGCCCCGCTTCCGCGGGACACCCCATCAGTCATGGCTTGGGTCAGAAGTTGATGGTCATTTGGAAATACACCCAGTCCGTCGCGGGAGAGCTGCCCGTGTCGTCCACGTAGTCCCCCGGGAAGAAGTGGCTGTATCCGAACCAGAGTTTCGTGGCGGCGTTGAGGTCGTGCTTGGCGTGAATGTCGAGTTCGAGCCCCACGTCGTTGCTCACTCCCCCGGCCGCGACGCGGCGGATCGGTGTTCCCGCGGCGCCGTACCAGGCATCGCTGTCGGAATCGAGGAGGAAGTAGTGCACGTCCACTCCCAGCCACCAGTCCTCTCGCGGCTTCACGCTGATGTGGCCGACGATGTCGTGGCCGTTGCGCCAAGCGAAGATGTCCAGGAAGCCCTGGTAGGCGTGACCGAAGGGGAAGAGCGGATCGAAGGTTTCGTAGTCGCCGTCCGTCGGGTCATCGTCGCCGGAAGCGAAGGTCCATTCGGCGCCGATATAGGGCTTCCAATCGGTGTCGAAGGTGTATCCCGCTTTCGCGACCCAGGCGAACGCCCAGACGTCGTCGCCGGCGCGGTCGCCCGCCTGGCCGACGATTTCGGCCATGTAGCTGAAACCGCCCGTCTTGCCCTTGAAGTGGAGACCGAACGTGGCGTCTTCGAGGTCGCCCGTCCCGCCAGCTTCATTGACGAAGGAACCGTCCGCATAGGAGCGGTAGAAGACATAGGCGTCGAGGACATGGTCTTCGATGCCGGTGTAGTGGAAATAAGCGCCCGCGAAGACCCAGTCGTCGTCTCGCTCCCCGGCGGGGTGAGCCTCGCGAACGTTCGTGACGAACGCGTCCAGCTGGAATTCATCGCCTTCGAACCAGGTGCGCACGCCGTCCCAGGCCCGGCCCACCGGGTGCCAGTCCAGGGGACTGATAAGCCGCTGGTCACCGTACTTGAGTTCCTGTCGGCCCACACGGAACGTCCACTTCTCGCCGAAGGCGTTCTCGAAGTCGACGTAGGCCTGATGGATGTCCACACCTTCCAGGTCGCTGACGACGCTGCCCTCCTCGCCCCAAAGGCGCGAGTCCTGCAGCTCGACGAACGCGCGGAGGTTCTCGATGATGCGGAAATCGAAGTTCAAGCGTGTCCTTTGGATCACGAAATCCGTGCCGTCGTCGACGCCGGTTCCGTAGTTCTTGGTCGTGCGATACTCCCCGCGGAAGCGGAACTGACCGCCGATCTTCAGCATCTCGGCCTTGCGAGGCGTCACCCGGGCGTCGTCATCGTCCAAGATGCCGTTGACGAGAGTCTCCAGCTCGGAACGCGCGAACTCACCGCTCTCATAGGTCGCCAGCCGCTCTTCGAGGGCCTGGATCTTGAGATCCGACGCCGCGGATTTCCGTTCGAGCTCCCGAATCTTCTCCATCAGTTTGGAGGTATCCGGCTGGTCCTGGCCCCAAAGGGGGGTCGTCGAACCGGCCAGGAAACCGAGGAAAATCAGGGCCGTCAAGGCCCGCCATCGAAAAAGGTTTTTCATCTTTCATCTCCCTAACCCGCCCCCTGGGGCTTTCTCCCCACCGTGGACCTCGAGATGAGGACTTTCGCGGCCCCAATCCTCGAAGAATCAGAGTCCAGCGGGTTTTGATCCACCCATCGCAATCGACGTGCCCAACTACCCAGAACGTCGAGGGGCAGGTTAGAATGAGCCGCCGGCCGCAACTTCGAGGATTCTCGTCATGGGCGAACAACACGTCGATCAACACGTGGATTCGGAGGAACTTCGCGCCTTCGTGCGCTATGTGCTGAGGGACCTCCGGGCCTTGGAGCGGATGCTCGCCGAGGGGTTGATCGAATCCGACCGGGTTCGCATGGGGGCCGAGCAAGAGTATTTCATCGTCGATGAGGCCTGGAATGCCATGTCGATCTCGGAGGACGTCCTTCGGGAATGCGCGGGCATGGATGTGACGCCGGAACTGGCCCGCTTCAACATCGAGATGAACACACCGCCCTTCGAGATGGGACCCACGACCTTCTCGGAGTTGGAGGCGTTTCTCGACGAAGGCAATCGGCGGCTCCTCGAGTGCGCCCATTCCCACGGCGCGGATCTCGTGATGACGGGCATCTTGCCCACGCTTCAACCGACGGATCTTTGCCTCGAGAACATGTACGACTCTCCCCGATACAACGCCTTTGACGAGGCGCTGAAGCGTCTCCGAGGGGGAGGGTATGAATTCCGAATCAAGGGGACCGATGAGCTCGTCATGCACCACGACTCGGTCATGATCGAAGCCTGCAACACGAGCTTCCAGATCCATCTGCAGGTGGCTCCTCAGGAGTTCGCGGAGGTCTACAACATCGCCCAGCTCGTGTCGGCGCCCGTCTTGGCGGCGGCGACGAACTCTCCTCTGCTTTTCGGGAAGCGCCTGTGGCGGGAGACTCGCCTGGCTCTGTTTCAGCAGTCCATGGATACGCGACAGGCGAGTTCGCATTCTCGAGAGTCGCGGCCCCGCGTGGCCTTCGGCGACGCCTGGGTGCAGTCGTCGGTGGCCGAAATCTTTCGTGAGGACATTGCGCGGTTCCGCGTCCTTCTGGCGGCGCACATCGAGGAAGATCCGTTCGAGGCGCTCGCGGCGGGCCGTGCGCCCGACCTGACGGCGCTCCGACTCTACAACGGTACGGTCTATCGCTGGAATCGTCCGTGCTACGGCGTCGGGGGCGGCCGGGCCCACCTTCGCATCGAGAATCGGCTGCTACCTTCAGGACCGACGACGCGGGACGAAGTGGCGAATGCGGCCTTTTGGATCGGCCTGATCAAGGGGATGCATCTCGCCATCGGCGACATCCGTCCCCTGTTCGAGTTCGACGACGCCCATTCGAATCTCGTCGCAGCCGCGCGTTTGGGGCTCGGCGCCTACTTCGACTGGGCCCACGCGAGGCAGGTTCCGGCACGGGAACTCATTCTCGAGGAACTTCTGAACTACGCCGAGACGGGCCTTGCGGCTCTAGGCGTGTCCGAGACCGATCGTAAGCTCTATCTCGGCGTCATCGAGAAGAGAGTCGCATGTGGACTCACGGGGTCTCAGTGGATCTTGAGTTCGCTCGCCGCCATGCGGAAGACGGGGTCACGCACCGAGAGGATGGCCGCCCTCACCGCGGGGATGGCCAAGCGTCAGCAGGAGGGTACTCCCGTGCACAGTTGGAGCCTTGCCAGAATAGACGAGTCGGGGGGCTGGAAGAAGCACTATCAGCGCGTCGAGCAGTACATGACGACGGATCTCTTCACCGTCAATCAGAATGAAGCGGTCGACCTCGTGGCCTGCCTCATGGATTGGCGACATATTCGGCACGTTCCGGTCGAAGATGACGACCACAAGTTGGTGGGCTTGGTCTCTTCGAGGATCCTCTTGCGTCTCGTCGCACAGGGGTGGACTCCGGACTCGGATCGTCCCGTTCCCGTGAGCGCGGTCATGCAGAGGAATATCGTGAGCATTCCTCCTTCGACCACCACCAAGGAGGCCATCGAACTCATGAAGGAGAACGGCGTGGCCTGTCTGCCAGTCGTTGACGAGGAAGGACGCCTCATCGGCCTCGTCACCCAATACGACCTGGTCAAGATCGCGAGCCCTCTTCTCGAGCAGGCGCTCGAAGAGTAGGGGGCGGATCTCTTGACGCCCCAACCCCTGGTCGGACGGATGATGTCGCCTTTGGCGATCGCCATCTCGACGTGCCCCAACGACACCTTCACCTTTCACGGTCTCATGTCCGGCGCCATTCCCACGGGCGATGTCCGGATGGATTACCATCTCGCGGACGTTCAGGAGTTGAACGAAGGGGTCAAGGAACGCCGCTTCGAGGTGGCCAAGGTGTCGTTTCGCGCCGCCCTCGCGTTCTCGAACGACTATTACGTTCTTCCTGTCGGAGCGGCGCTGGGTTTCGGAAACGGCCCCTTGCTCCTCTCGCGAGACGTGGGACGGTTCCCGGGGCCCGGGGACCGCGTCCTTTGCCCGGGTTCCGCCACGACCGCTGATCTTCTCTTCCGGATGTTTCACGGGGAATCAGGGGCCAAGGTCGAGCAAGTCCTCTTCAGTGAGATCATGCCCGCTCTGCGCGCGGGAGAGGCGGACTTCGGCGTTTGTATCCACGAGGGACGATTCACCTATCGGGAGGAGGGGCTTGCCCTGGTCGAGGACTTGGGCAAGCGCTGGGAGGAGGACACGGAATGTCCGCTCCCCTTGGGAGGACTCGTCGCCGCGAAGAGCTTGGGCGAGCCCCTCCTCGCGAAGCTCGTGGACTGGATCCGCGCCTCGCTGGATCTTGCACGCCGTGACCCGGCGGCGGCGATGCCCACGATGCGGCGCTATGCCCAGTCGCTTTCCGACGATGTCATTCGTGCCCACGTGGATCTCTACGTGAACGATTCCACCCGGGATTTGGGCTCGTCGGGGAGGGAGGCTCTACGGGTCTTCGCCGAGCGAGCCCGAACCGTCGGCGAGCCCTGTGCCGACTCCCTGGTCGTGTTCACCCCACGTTGAGTGGGGGCATGCGTCTCACCGGGAACGGGCGGGGCGGATCGTCACGCGAAGGACGGCGAAACCATCCAATTCGAAGTGTTCAACGTGAAGAGGGATGCTCTTCTCCTCATCCACTCGAAAAGGCTTCACCACCGTGCGCGGCGCATGGTGGGTCCAGTCGTCGACCAGTATCTCCTCGCCCAGCCGGACTCGCACGCCGTCGTCGCTCGTCACCACGAGCTCGTAGTCTCCCGGGGAAAGACGGAGCACCGCGTCAGCCGTGGTTCCGAAGTGGTCTCGCGGCAGACCGGGCTCGAAGGGGCGACCCTTGGCCGCCAGTGCGCTGGGGCCCTGCATCCCGAACGGCAAGTCGAGAACGGGCAAC
>DRQF01000148.1 GCA_011369445.1 Planctomycetota bacterium
CTTCTTCCCCTTCTTGTCGAGCACGAAGACGCCCTTGTGGATGCGCCACCGCCCGGCCGGAATCCACAGAGGCTTGTCGATCGCATTCATGAGATCGATGTAGGCCTCGGTGTTCTCACCGGAGCCTCGAGCGAAAAGGCTCTGGGGCATGGTCCCCGAACCGGTCTTGTACTCCACCTTCACCGGAGCGAGTTCGCCGCTGAAGGGGCGTGTGCGGACGACGGAGCAATTCTTGGCGGCGATCTTCAGCTCGTACGGGAAGAGCCCCCCCTCCTCCTCGAGAAAAATGAAGCGCCCGAGGGGCTCAATACGCTGATTCTTCCCGGAACCGATGAGGACGCAATCCTCTCCCGTGTCGAAGTAGTAGCCGTTCGAATTCGCATCGACGAACGTCACGTCGTGGCCGCGAATCTTCCCCTTCATCCCGGTCACGTTGAACCAGCGGAAGACGATGAGCTTCTCCGCGCCCGCGCTCTTGAAGCTGACGCCGAAAGCTTTCTGAGAAGGCGACTGCTTGAACATCATGTAGGTGAGCTTCGCGGTGGTGTCGTCGTCGTAGACGACCTTGAACTTGGTCTTCCCAGGCTTGTCCACCTTGAGTTTCATCTTCTTGAACTTCTGCTTCCCGCCGTCGCCGTCGGGATCGATGAAGAGCTTGCCGTCATACTTCAACTTGGCGCCGGGCAAAAAGCCGTTGCCGTCGACGGGATCATCGCCTTTCTTGACCACGGCCAGGGGCAGCAAGGGGTTGGTACTCGGATTCGTAGCCTGCACCCGCTGCGGGCTGAAACTGGGCAGCCAGATCTTGGAGCCGATGGGCAGCACCTTGGGTTTGAAACCCACGTCCTCAGCCCATTCGTAAGCGGCCTTGCTGGTAGGCGGTTCGAGGACCTGGCCATCCCCGGCGCTCACGGAGCCACCACCGGCCGGTGTCTTGACCTTCAAGCTCTCGGCGTAGGCCTTCTCGTAGGCCACCTTGGCCTCATCCGCGGGCAAAGAGAGATCGATGAGGTCGGGCCGCCTGACCTTGCCTTTCTTCTTGTACTTTTGGATCCGTGCTTCGGCGGCACCGACCCGGTCTCCCAGCCCACCCTCCTTCGCCGCGGCCACCGCCACCTTCGACCAGTAGACCACATCGAAGTCGTGATCCCCCATCAACTCGAAGGTCTGAGCGATCATGTCGGCGTCGAACGCCATATTCAGGAAGTCTTTGATCTTGATGTCGGAGTTGTAGGCGTCAATGAATTGATCCTGCGCCTGCTTGGCGAGGTTCTTGTCGCCGGTCTTCTTCGCGTCGTTGAAGAAGCTAAACCCCTCTGTCTCGAAACGGACCGCGTCGAGACGACCCGCGAGTTGATCGTCGCTGAGGCTACTGATGAACTTGTAGCGCCGAGAGATGATGTCGTCGCGGAATGTCACGGAGTAGTTGCTGGCCAAGGCGTCGATGTAGCCCTTCACTTTCTCCGCCAGCTCCTGCTTGCCGGCGAGACGGGTCTTGGCGTAGTCGCGCTCCCAACCGAAGCACACCGACAAAGCGGAACCTCGCCCGTTCTTGACGATGCGACGTTGTTCCGAGAAGTCGTTGGAGTCGACGGCCTTTTGAAACTTGTCCCGGAAGACCACCAGCCCGTCCTGCGCCGAGATCGAAGGGGACATGCTCAGGAAAACCGCGGCCAGAAAAACGCCGGTGATCAATCGTGAAAGCTTTCTCATGAATACTCCTTCCGATGCGACGCCTCGAGAGAGGCCCGCCAGCGAATGACGTGTTCCGCCGTATCTGATACGCACGGGCGGGGCACACGTGATTCTAATCTGGATAACGAGAGTTTTCGCCTGATTATTCCATTCGCGGCGGCGAGAAGCGGCGAATGAGCGATTCCGCTGCTCTCCAGCCGTCCACGGCGGCGCTCACGATGCCCCCCGCCCAGCCCGCTCCTTCCCCGACCGGCATCAAGCCATCCACACCGGGAGACATCATGCTGGTCGCGTCCCGGAGGATTCGAAGAGGGGATGAGGAGCGTGCCTCGGGGCCCGTGATGAGAGCCTCCGGGCCCAGGAACCCGGGAAAACGAGAGGCGAACCGGGGCAACACGTCGCACAGCGCCTGCGTGATGAAGGACGGAGCAAGAGCCGTGACATCCGCGGAAACCAATTCGCATCGCGCGCTGCTGGGGGGCAGACGCCGGGATGTGTGGCCCTCCATGAAGTCCCTCAGGCGTTGGGCCGGGAGGGCCATCGAGGACGCTCCCAAAACGTCGCGAGCCACCGCCTCGTACCGGGCCTGGAGTTCGAGGCCGGCGAACAGATCCGAACTTGGCAGATCGCAGGGCTCGACCGTGGTCACGAATCCGCTGTTGGCGAAACCGCTGTCCTTGCGCGACCAGCTCATCCCGTTCGTGTTGAAATGAGCGTCATCGTGAACGGCCGGAATGATCTCTCCACCGGGGCACATGCAGAATGAGAAAACGCTCCGGCCCTCCGACTTCGCTACGAGGCGGTAGTCAGCGGGTCCCAATTCCGCCCGGGGTCCCATATCCCCCCAGATCCAGTTATCCACCATCTCCTGGGGGTGCTCGATGCGAAATCCCATTTGGAAGGGCTTTCTTTCCATGGGCACCCCCGCCGCCTCGAGAAACCGATAGACGTCCCGTGCGGAATGCCCGAATGCGGCGACGAGAACGCGGCACGCCACCTCGCCTTCGTCCGTCCGAACCCCCGCGAGCCGACCCCCACGGAGAATCAACCCATCCACGCGCGTGTCGTAGTGGAAGGTTCCACCCAGACTCTCGATCTCCCGTCTCAGCCGGCCCACGACGGCGCGGACGCGATCGGAGCCCAGATGGGGCCGATAGTGGTAGCGCACGAGATCCAGTCCGGACTTCAAGCGAAACTCGTCGAGGACCCGCCGCACTCTGGGGTCCTTCGCCCGGCAGGTCAGTTTGCCGTCGCTGAATGTCCCGGCCCCCCCTTCACCGAAGAGATAGTTGCTCTCTGGCAAGAGGACGTGGTCGCGATGGAATCGCTCGACCTGCCCCACGCGCCTGTTCATGCGACTCCCTCTCTCGAGGATGACGGGCCGGTAGCCCGCGCGAGCGAGAATCAGCGCAGCGAAGAGCCCGGCAGGACCTGCCCCCATGATGACGGGACGCTCCGTCAGGGGCTCGTCGCCGGGGCGGACCGGGTCGACGGGCTCGTCCTCGACCCAGCGCACCTTGCGGTGTCGGACCCGCGAAGCCAACGGGCCCCGCCGGGATTCGACGAGATGGAGGTCGAAAGTGAAAACGAGTTCGGGACGTCGACCCCGTCTGCGATCGACGGACTGTCGCACGATCTCGATCGAGGCCACGTCCCCTTTGCGGAGGCCGGCCATCTCGAGGGCACGCAGGGTCACCTGACCGCGATCCTCATTCCATCGGGCTCGCACGTCGGAAATCCGAAGAGGCATCTTGGTCTCGCGTCACACGCGTCGGTTGTCTTTGAGACGCTCGCTCTGGTCCAAGAGGAACGCACGCTCCTCTGCCGAGAGACAGTCCATGCCGTTCTCGTGGACCTTCTGGAGGATGCGGTCCATCTCCGCCGCGTCCTCCCTGCGGCGCTCCCGTTCGCGGCGCTGGGCTTTTCGTTGGCGCTCATCCGCGATCGCCTCCCATCGCACGGCCAAACGGGGCCAAAGGAAACCTGCGAAGAATCCGGCGAAAGCGCCCATCAGGTGGACCGAATGCGCCACCTGGTCGCCACCGCGATAGGCGCTGAGCGCCAGGAGATCCAGTCCCACCAGAACCGCCGCGAAGACCCAGCATCGCATGGGCAACACGAACATGAACAGCATGCGCTGCATGGGGAAGCGGGAACCCAACAGGACGATGACACCCATCACGGCGCCGCTGGCTCCCACGCCCAGGGCATCGCCCAAAGGCGACGGCCAAATAAGGTGCTCGAACGTGAAGCCCAGTCCCCCCACGAAGGCAAAAGCCAGATAGAGCAGAACGAAACGCTTGGACCCGAAAACGGGCTCGACGATGGCCCCCGTGAAGTAGAGCAGCAACATGTTCCAGAAGATGTGGCTGACGCCCCCGTGGAGAAAGGCGTAGGTGATGTTCCGCCAGATCTGGTAGGGGTGCGCCTCGGAGAGCGCCAAGGCATCGTAGATCCGGCGCGTGGTTTCCCCGGCCACACCACCGCCTCCGACCCAGATGAGGACCTGCAAGCCCACGGTGATGCCGATCAGCCACCAAGTGCCGAGAGGCCGATCGGACGCCCCGAGAGACGAACCGCCTGTGTCGTATCTTCGATCAGACCAAGACATGCGAACTCATTCGTCTCCGCCCGCGATGCTGTGGCATCAGGAGGTCTCCTCCTCCCCACCGCCATAACACTCTTCCCTGAGAACACCGATATAAGGCAGGTTGCGGTACTTGTCGGCGAAATCCAGCCCATAGCCCACAACGAAATAATCGGGAACCTCGAACCCGACGTAGTCCGCCTCCATATTGACGATGCGACGCGCCTTCTTGTCGAGGAGGACGCAGGTTCGGACATCGGTCGCCCCTCTCTCGCGGAGGAGGTTCGTGACCTTCAAAAGCGTCCTCCCGGTGTCCAGGATGTCATCCAAGACCAGGATACGCTTCCCCTTCAACTCCGCCTCCGGGAAGAGGCGAATGTCCACGATGCCCGTGGATTCCGTCTGATTCCCATAGCTGGAAGGCTGGATGAAATCGATGTCGAGTTTCATGGGGATGCGGCGCATGAGGTCGCTGATGAAAACGACGCCGCCCTTGAGCATCGCCATGAGGATCAGGGCATCACCGTCGTAGTCTTCGGCGATCTCCCGTCCCAGCGACGCGATGCGCTCCTGGATCTGCTCTTCGGTGAAGAGAATCCGCCTGATGTCATTGTTCATGGTGGCCACGACTCCGGGGATATGTGCCATGCTAACCCGGACCCCCAAAGTCGAAAAGCGATCGCCGGACGTGTAGGATTCCCCGACGAATCCAGGAGGTCTTCCCTTGGCTCAGATCATCGACGGCAAGGCCCTCGCCCGCACGATCCGCGAAGAGGTGAAACGTGGAGTGCAGAGCTTGACGAGCCCCCCCCGACTCATCGCCATCCAAGTGGGCCATGACGACGCGTCCGCCTCCTACACCCGCTCTCAGGCGCGAACGGCGGAGAAACTTGGAATCACGTATCATCTGGAAACACTGCCCGCGGAGACCTCCCTGGACGATCTCGACCGGGCGATGAAGGAGCTGGCAAAAGCGGACGACGTCGCGGGATTGATGCTCCAAGCCCCCCTGCCGCCCCACCTCGACGCCGTCGCCTGTCGCCGCCTCATTCCCCTCGATCTCGACGTGGAGGCCGTCACGGAAGCGGCGGCGGGCCGCCTGTTCCACGGCACCCACCGGGTCGCTCCGTGCACCGCTGTGGCCGCCCTGGAATGCCTAAGAGCCGGCGCGGGGGGGGACGTCACGGGCCTCCACGTGGCCATCTTCGGGCGAAGCGCCATCGTGGGGAAACCGCTCGCCCTCCTCCTCCTTCAAGCCAACGCTTCGCCCACGATTCTCCACACCCGCACACGGGAGCCCGCCCGGATCGCCGCCAGCGCCGACGCGGTCGTGGTGGCCGTTGGCCGCCCACGCCTGGTCGGCGCCGATATGGTGGGAGAGGGCGCCGTCGTCATCGACGTCGGCACGAACTGGGACACCACCGCGAATCGCTTGGTCGGCGACGTCCGCTTCGACGAAGTGGAACCCAAGGCCGCCGCCATCACCCCGGTCCCCGGCGGCGTCGGCCCCGTCACCACCGCCGTCCTCATGCGCAACCTCCTCACCCTCGCCCGCCTCCGCGAGCGCTGAGTCAGAGGACGAGGGGGACTCGTCATTCCAGAAGAAAGGGCGCCCCGGCTCCAGGAGAAGAAGCCCGGCGCGTCAGAGCTGGCGGTGGAGGACGAAGCCAGCCAGTTCCTCGACGACCGTGAAGGACGACGCGGGGAGGAGACCGCGGAGGCGGCCGAGGGAGGTCTCGATGAACTCGCCCGCCCGCTTGGTGGCGTGCTCGATCGA
>DRQF01000149.1 GCA_011369445.1 Planctomycetota bacterium
AAGCTGAAAGGCGGCGGGTACGACCACGAGCAGGAGCGCAAAGCGTGCCGGGGTCACCCACGGCCCCGCCATGAGGAGCCCCAAAAGCGAGAGGCCGGCCAAAATGAGGAAGGCCGGGGAGGTCAACTGGGAATCGCCGCGAAGGGGAGCCTTCCAGGTCTTCGCGAGCTGAGGATGGTGGGCCCAGAAAGACAGCGGGCTTCCCCCATACTGGTCGGCGCGCGCCCCCTCCTGGTGCTCGAGGGTGGATTCCAAAAAGAGCTTCGCGGCGCCCCGCCCCTGGGGATCATCGGTCATCTTCCAGATCACACCCACCGTGAGGAGCCCCACGACGGCGAAACCGACGAGGAACTTCCAGGCCCCCGCCCTCCTCCACAGATACCAGCCAAGAAACGCGGGCGCCATGAGAGCCGGGAAGTAGGCGCACGCGGACGCGAGCCCCAACCCCGCGCCGGCCAACACGGGCTTGCGCAGAAGAGCGAACGTCATGAGAAGCAACGCCGGCGGAGCGATGTGGGAAATGTAGACCAAACCGCCGATGCCGGGCTCGCGCACGCGGACTCCATCGACATATCCGACCGCATCCTGTCCCAACCCCAGCACAAACGGGGATAAGGCGTAGAGAATCACGAGGAGCCATCCCAAGGAGGCATCTCTCAACTGCCGTCCGATCACGAAGAGGGCTACGAGCGCCAAGAGTTGGAATGTGAAGCAAGCGAGTTGGGTGGCAAGAAGGGGCGGCCATCGATAGGACACCGACATGGGGTCCGCGTCCGCCGCGTTATGGCTGCGGCCCAACAGGAACTGGAAGGGCATGTGAGCGAGAAAGAGAACCGGGCTGTAGGTGGCCGCGGCCCCGTGTCCGGGAGAATCGGGTCCTTTCAATCCCGGATCCCCGTAGGGCAGCGTACCTGTCTCCAGCCAACGCTGGGCGCCGAGGTTGCTATAGATGCCGGCGTCGTCGGGAAAGCGTCCGAACACGACGCAGGCGTTCAGCACGACGGCCAGGAGTCCGACCACGACGAGGGCTTTGCGAGGCACATTGGGGCGCCAGGCGCGACGGGGCGCCAGGAAGGACCCGAAAAGCCCCCAGAGTACGGCCAAAAACGTAAAGCCGAAGAGACATCGAAAGACCCAGGTGACGATCGTCTCCGCACTCCCCTCGCCTCGCATGAGGCGGTGTTCCCATTCGATGGCGTCGACGAGGAACGCGGCGGGCGCCAGGAGCAGAAGGCAAGCCAGATTCCTCCAAGACACCAAACGGCGGTGGTTTCCGGCTAAGATGAAGGTGATCAGGAGACCTATCCAGAGGGCTCCCGCCTGGTAGGGGGCGAGCAACATGAGGCCCCGGTGGATCCACTGTTGAGCGGGCATGGACGAAGTGTATCCGAAACGGCCCGAGTTTTGCATCAGGACCTATCCCTGCCCGGGTCCCTAGAAAAAGGGAAATCAACTCATGATCCCACGCATCCCAACTCTGCGGACGACGCTCGTCGTCTGTCTTCTCCTCGTCCTCTCCGGAATCGGCTTCAGCCAGTCCACCCTGGAAATCAAGTTTCGCGATGGTGAGCGCATTCGCCTGCGCGACGGAAAACTCAAAGACCTCGGCGGCGCCGGACTCGGAGGAATCGCGGCGCCGATTCGCGCTCTCGAGGCGGCGGGCGCCACGTGGCGACGCCCCTTCAGCCTCTCCGAGTCGGCGATCGAAAACCTGGTTGATGTCGCCCGACAGCGCATGCCGAACGGAAGCTATGACCTCAATCTGGTCTTCGAATTGCACCTTCCCCCGTCGGTGGATGTGTCGGCGACCCTCGAGAGCCTTCGCGGCTCTCCGGTGATCGAATCCGCCACTCTGCAACCCGAGGCGCCTCGCGGTTCGGTCGCGCCGGACCTCTCGTCCCTTCAGTCCTGGGTCGGTCCTGCCGGGCTGGGCTCCGGCATCCAGACGAACTGGACCGCTCCCGGCGGTCGCGGCGCGGGTGTGAAAGCTCTCATCGTGGACGTGGGCTGGCTGCCTGCTCACGTCGACGCCCCTCCCACCACGTTCCTGGGCGCACCCTACGACGTGAACAATCCGGCCTACGACCCTCACCATGGGACCGCCGATCTCGCACTCCTCGGAGCGCCCAACGACGGAGTGGGCATCACGGGCGTCATTTCCGACGCGACGTTTTACCTGGGTGCCGCGTCCACGACGACCAATCTCTTCAACATCGCCAACGTCATCACGCTGGCCTTGTCCAACGGATTCGGACCCGGAGACATCATCGCCCTCCCCCTCGAGGTCAGCTACGTCGGTTCGGCGCTCCCCATCGAACTCCACGGCCCGACGCGGGCCGCCATCGACATGGCCACGGCACAAGGCGTCATCGTGGTCACGGCCGCAGGCAACGGGTCTGTCGATTTGAGCTCGGCCCCCGTGCCCGGTAACTTCGCCATGGATTCGATCATGGCGGGGGCGGGAGGCATGCCGCTTGGGTCCGGGGAACGTCAACGCGTGCCAATTTCCAACTGGGGGCCCCCCGTAGACGTGCAGGCCCAGGGTGAGTTGGTCGTCACCGCCGGCTACGGTTTGCTGTACATGGGGGTTGGCACCCAGGAGTACTACACCCACCTCTTCGCCGGAACGTCGGCCGCCGCCATGATCACGGCGGGGGTCTGCGGACAACTCCAGGGCCTCCTCGCCGCTTCGGGACAACCGCCGCTTTCTCCCGCACTGATGCGCCAAGCCCTCGTCGCCACCGGATCTCCCCAGATCACGGCGCCGGGCGCGCCGGTGCAACACATCGGACCTCGTGTGGATGCCGCGAGTGCCTATGGGCTCCTGCTCGGGGCGTCGGCGGTCATCAGCCAGATCACGCCCGCTCGCCTCTCCATCGGCGTCGCGTCGGAGTCGCTGACGGTCCAAGGACTGGGCTTCACGGCGAGCTCCGTCGTCACCTGGAACGGGATCCCCCTGGCGACGACGCTCGGCACGCCGACGCAACTGTCGGCCGTGGTCCCGGGTTCGCTTCTCGCGTCGTCACAGGTGGTCTCGGTGGCCGTCGACAACGGGGGCGGCATCGTCTCTCCGGCTCTGCCTGTCACGGTGGACGGCCCGTTCCTCGGGGCATCCGGCCAAGGCGCCGGCGTCCTCCGGGTCAACGGCTCGATGGGCCTCCCCGATCACCGGGTCGACGTCTCGCTGAATACCGCGTTCAGCATTGACGTCGCCCCGATCAGTCCCCTCTTCACGAATACGCCTTTCGCCGTCTTCGGATTCATCGGCGTCCCCAATCTGCAGGACGGGTATTCCATCACCGGGATCTCCGGCTCGATGGCCTTCGCGCCTTGCCCCGCCGACCCCTTGAACCCGAATCTGTTCACGTTCGCAACCACCGTTCCCTTGGGGGGATGT
This sequence comes from Planctomycetota bacterium, assembly GCA_011369445.1. Lineage (GTDB taxonomy): Bacteria > Planctomycetota > DRQF01 > DRQF01. The sequence continues at coordinate 3,398 of DRQF01000149.1, forward strand.
CAGCCGGCGTTCATGGCGTCGGGCAACCCCTGGAACGTGGTGTTGGGCGGCGTGCCCACGCCGCTGCGCTTCACGCTGCAGGGCGTGACGGTCATCGGGACCACCGCTATCTTCACCAACGGCATCATCGTCGACGTCCACTGATAGCACGTCGGCCAAGAGGGCGCGGCTCGCCGGGAGCCGCGCCCTCTGACCACTCGGGTCTCAGTCCTGGACGCGGTTCCAGATAGCGCGCATCTTGCCGGAGGGAAGGACGGGGATCTCCTCCACCCGCTCTACTTCGATGCGGACGCCGTCGCCCATGAGTTTGGCCAAGCCATCGCGGACCGGGCCTTCGAGATCGGTCTCCGCGGGTTGCCCCTCCGGCACGAGAAGAACGCGCAGATGGTCGGGGGCCTCCTGAATCACCTGATAGGACTTCACGGCCGGC
>DRQF01000150.1 GCA_011369445.1 Planctomycetota bacterium
AAAGCGATGCTCGCCCTCGCACTCGCCCACGATCCGAAGCTCCTCCTCCTGGATGAACCCTTCGGTGGGATCGATCCCATCGCAAGAAAAGAGATCCTCGAAGGTCTCATTCATTCGATTCAGCCAATGAAACGGGCCATCCTGATCGCCACGCACGACCTGGACGCCGCAGCTCGCGTCGCGGACGCATTCTTGTTCATGAAGGACCGTGGTCGGATACACAAGCGAATGGTCGAAGACATCGCGGAGGACGCTCGTCCGGTCACGGAGACCCTGCTCGGAGCACTGAAGAGAATCCAAACGAAGGAATCGACGCCATGTACTCTTTGATCCGTATCCTCTGCTCCGCGACTCGCCGAGAATGGATCGCGTATCGCCGCACTTTCGCAGCGATCTGTTTCATGCTGGCAGCCCTGTCGGCTCTCACCGTTCTGCTCTCTCCTTCGACGGCCGCACAGGCGGGCCTCTTCACCATTCTCACGACATCGGGCATGACCATTCTCGTAACGGTGACCCTCGCAACGGAGATGTGGACGCGCGATCTCAGCGCGTCCTCGAGCCTGGCCAGACGCTTGCCGGGCGGATTGGGAGCGATGGCGTGCTCCAAGCTCCTCTTTTACGGCATCGTCCAGGCGGCAGCTCTTCTCTGGGGCGCAATGGTGGGCATCGCAGCAGGAATCGCGGTCGCGGGGCCGGAGTCGCTCGCATCGGTCGCTGCCGACCTCCCCCTTAGCGTGCTCCCCGCAATGTCGATCGCAACTCTCGGGCCCTGGATCGGAGCCGTGACTCTTTGGGGAGCCGAGGGAATCCTCGCCATCCCGGGGGTTCTCTTTCTGTTCGCTGTCTCGGGCGTGCCTGTCTTCGCAACTCTCGGCGAAGACGCTCCCCAATTCATCCAAGCGCTTCATTTCGGATCCGCCGACACGATCCTCTTCCTGATGTCCCTCGCAATCAGCGGAGCCCTCGTCGCCTCAATCACCTTGATCCGCGGGCGGCGATTCGACAGAAGAGCGGCGGCTGGAGCCTGCACAGGACTCTCCGTCGTCGCACTGCTTCTGATTCCCACGTACACGCTAGCCTTCGGCGCCGTTCGCAATTGGGAAGCCGCCACACCCGATTACGCGCGTTTCCAGATCCACGGGGCCGTTCTCGCCCCCGACGGCGCGAGGATCTGGGTCAACACCCGTTCCGACAAGCATTCCCCCTGGTCGTGCTCGGTCATCCGGACGAGCACCGGGGAGATCCGTCGCCTCGGGGGACGTGGCGAGATGGTTCGTTCACCGACCCGCGATTATCGCACTGCCACCTCGCCCTTCGTCCTCCACGTGGATCGAGAGGGCAACCCCCTCGCGATCTTTGACTCCTCCTCGGGGAGGTCGCTGCCGGAATCGGCATTGAAAGTCGCTCTCGACCAACGCCAAGTCCTTCGTCTTCCCGACGGCAGTCGAGTGACGATCGAGGGCGACACCGTCCGGTCGCCGCTGAAGAGCGGGAAAACCGTGAGCCTTCCTTGGTACCGAGACGCCACACCGGTCGTTCACTTGGGTTTCGGCGTCGCCACGTTCCGTCGCGGCCGGATAACGATCCTCGATTTCACGAGAGGTCGCACGTTTCCCCTCCCCCAGCAGTTCGTCGACCGACCGAGTCGCCTCTTCGAGCTGCGCATCCTTCGGAGCGGATCATGGTTCATTCCCACCGGAATCGACGATCAGGGGCGAGCTCTCTTCGACCCGGACACAGGTACATTGAGGGATGCGAGAGGATGGAAACCGTTCGACCTGGCTCGAGGGCTCTACGGCAAGAACGGGTTACTCGTCGTCAACGAGAGGCCCGGGAAACACGGAGCGAAAGTGGTCATTCTCGACCCGGAGACCGGACAGCGCGACGCCATCAGGCTCCCCTCCTCCGGCTCGATGTTCAGATTTCGTAATCCCGCAGGTTTCTTTTTCGGCGTCGATCTGGGACCAAATCGCTGGCTCCTCGATGTCGGACCCGGATTCGCGGTCCTCGACCTCGATTCCATGTCGATTGGCGAGCCGCTTCTTGCCGATGCGCTGATAGGTCGCGTAGGAGAGTCATTCTTCGCGTTGGCCGGGCGCAGGACGATCTACCAGTGGAAGCCCTTGACCGGAGAGCTTCGAGCAGTCTTTCCCAGATAGCGCCTGGCGGTTCGCGCGGCACGACATCACGCGACGATTGCAACCACCGACTATTCCCTTCGCGGGGCGGGGCGCCCCGGCTCCAAGAGGTTCTCTCAGGCTACTTCGTTGTCTCGGCGAGAGCCTTCAGCTTGGCGAGCCCCTTGTCGAAGTCCTTGCCGGCCATCGAATCCATCATCATGGCGAACCAGCCGCCGATGACGGCGCCAGGCATCGTGCCCTTCATCGACCAAGTCACCTTCGTGCCGCCATCCACCTTCTCGTAGCGGGTCACGCAGTGGCTTTCCGCTCGGGTGTCGTCGTCCATGATGAAGGCCATGTCGTACTCGATGCCCTTCTGCGGATCGGAGGCCGTGAAGGTGAGTTCGCCCCTGCCGTCCTTGCCGGTCCAACTCTGGTGCGCACCGACTCCCTTCGTTTTCTCGCTCAGTTTCACCTTGATCGAAGGGTCCGCTTCCTTCCACGGCATCCACTTGTCCCACTGCGCCAGATCCCCGACATAGACGTGGATCTGTGCTGGAGCCGCATGGATGACGACGGATCGCTCCAGGTCGTAGTCCTTGGGCAGGAAGTATCCCACCGCCACGAAGACGACGACGAGAGCGAGGAGGGTGAACAGGAATCCCTTGAGGATCTTCATGGTCGAGGTCTCAATTCCAGGCCGGGAGGAAGGAGTACTTCGCCGCATACTCCATCATCTGCGCGGCAAAACTCGTGGGGTACGAAATCTTGACGTCCACGATCTCGCCATCTTTCCGCACGAGACTCAACTTCGGGTTGATGAATCCGGAATATGCGGGGATATCCAGCTTGGCGAACCGCTCCAGCACTTCCTTGTGAAGGGCTCGATCGACGTGAACACCGTAGGTTTCGACCAAGTGCTGACCAGCCGCAAAATCGCCTTCCGACTTGATTCTCTGAATCTCACGCAAGAGATCGCCGAAGAGCTTGCGGAGTTTCTGGTAGTCGTTGATCACGAAGAAGGTTTTCCCGTCGCGGGTTCGACGCTCGATGACGTTGTCGGCGGCGCCCTTCTCCATCACCCACTTGGCCACGAGCTGTCGATTCCGCATGTGATCCTCTTCGATCTCGTCGCCGGGCTTGATCCGGCGCAACTGAAGCATGAGACCGTTGCGGATGTAGCCGTCATAGGAGGCCTTCCCGACGTCGAGGTTCGGCATGAGGCCCAGGTCGACGAGTTTCGGATCCATGAGGTAGTAGAGGGCAACGAGATCGGCCCGCCCTTCCTCCAAGGTCGACGCGTAGTTCTTCAGGGTCTCCTTCGGCGTTCCCACGCCGGGATTGATCCGTCCCGAGGCATGACCGATCACCTCGTGCATATCGGTGTGCAGGGTATCCGCGAGCTCCCCATACTTGCGAGCCCGATCGATCTCCGCCTGGTCCCAGGCGAACTCGCTGAGCGATCCCCCCCCCACGTGATTGTAGGCGGCGACGATGTTCGCCAAGTTGACGGACTTCGAACCGTGTTCGGTGCGAATCCAATTGGCGTTGGGCAGATTGATGCCGATGGGCGTCGACGGCGAGGAATCCCCGCCTTCGACGACGACGTTGATGACGCGCCCCGTGATCCCCTTCACGTGAGGCTTCTTGTGGGACTCGATGAGCGGTGAGTGGTCCTCGAACCACTGGGCGTTCTTCGCGATGGTGTCGATGCGGCGGGTGGCGATGGGGTCCTTCACTTCCACGACCGACTCCCACGATCCCCGGTAACCCATCGGATCGTTGTAGACTTCGATGAAGCCATTGATGGTGTCGACGTCGGACTCCGTATCCTTCACCCAAGCGATGTTGTATGCATCCCAGTCCTTCAACGAGCCCGTCCTATAGAACGTGATGAGACGGGAGAGGGCCTCCTTCTGGGCGGCGTTCTCGGCGTGGGTCGTCGCCCGCTTGAGCCAGGTGACGACTTTTTCGATGGCTGGCGAGTACATGCCCCCCACCTTCCAGGTGCGCTCCGCGAGGCCGGCACCGGTCCGCATGAGCTTGGAGTTGAGGCCCCAAGAGATGGGACGAGGGTCCTTGGGGTCGATGCGCGACGCGTAGAAGTTCTCGACCTCCGCTTGGGTGATGTCCGGATCGTAGAAGTTGACGGCCGAGTCGCGCACGAGATCCGCGCCGCGCGACTTATTCACCAGCTTCTTGTCCACGGACGGGTCGAACATGGGGCCGGCGAGTTCCGCGAGGAGAGATTCCATCGTCTGGCCGTCACGGGTCGGCCACGGTCCCTTGCAGGCCGCCACCCAACCCGCGAGATCGCCCGCGGTGAAGCCGGGGTCGAACTTGTCGCCCGAGTAATGGTGGTGGATGCCATTCGAAAACCAGATCCTCTTCAGGTAGGTCTCCATGGCCGAGAAGGCCGGGGTGCGCCGGTCCCCGTCGTACTGGCGATAGATCGTCTCGAGCATCCGCTTGATGGGAAGGTTGTAGCGGTACTTTTGGTCGTAGATGATCTCGCGCCCGCAGAGCGCCGCCTCGTAGAGGCAGTAGATCAGTTTCTTCTCCTCGAGCTTCAGCTCTTCGAAACCCGGGACCTGATATCGGAGGACCCGCAGGTCGGCGAAGCGTTCCGCTTCCCACTTGAAGTCCTGGGGATTGGAGACGGAACGGGACTCGGCCGCGGCGCCATCCTGATTCCCCGGGTGTTCGACATCGACGCAACCAGCCACCAGGATTCCGAGGGCGAGAACGGCGGCGAGACTCCAAGCTCTGAACTTCATGAAAACTTCTCCAGGCGGGTGCACGTGAACCGAGGCGACCTCGGGTGCGGCAGAATGCCGCTTTGAGCGGTCCGGGTCAAGCCGACCATTCAACAGATCCGATCCGCCGGTTACGCTGGGCCCATGAAGAGACCCCAGCGCACACCGTCGTATCATGAGTACTTGCAACTCGGAAAGATCCTCTCGGCCCAACGCCCCCCCGATTTCCATGCGGCGGACCCGACGACGACACGAGACCTGATTCACCACGAAGAGCTGCTTTTTATCGTGATGCACCAGAGCATGGAGCTCTGGTTGAAGATGATCCTGGCCGACATGGAGCTGGCCAGGGACCTCATCGGTCGCCCAGGGGCCGAGGACTCTTCGGTGCCCGAAGAGGACATTCCGAAGGTGGAGAGTTGCCTCGAACGCGCGGCTCTCACCCTGGAGCACATGACGCGCCAATTCACCCTCATCGAGACCATGTCACCCCTGAATTTCCTCACGTTCCGTGATGAACTCATTCCGTCGAGCGGGTTTCAAAGCTGGCAATTCCGGGAGGTCGAGGTCTTGGCGGGCCTCTCGGAAGAGGAACGTATCGACTTCGAAGGGAAACCGTACTACGCGCACATGCCCGCCGAATGGCGGGCCGGCCTCGATCGCCGCCGCAACGAGATGACGCTTCGCGAAGCGGTCATCGCATGGCTGGCGCGAACGCCGGTCGACGAAGCGTTTCCAGGCTTCGCCGAGACCTTTCTCGACGCCTACGCTGTCTACCTCGGAGAGCAGCGCGACTACCAAGCCGCCAACCCGAATCTGGCGGAAAAGCAGAAGGAAGAGCTCTTCGCCCGCTTCGAGGCGAGCCTCGAGGACGCGAGGCAGTTCCTGCTCGCAGAGGACGATCTCACTCGGAGGGCTCACCAGGCATTCGTCTTCATCGCGACCTACCGCGACGAACCCCTGCTGCGTTGGCCGTGGGCGCTGGTCAAACGGGTTCTCGAGTTCGAGGAGCACTTCCGGCTTTTCCGATTCCGCCACGCCCGGATGGTCGAGCGGATGATCGGCCTTCGCCCGGGTTCGGGGGGGTCCGCGGGCGTCGCCTACTTGGACGCCACGGCTTCCAGCTACCGCATCTTCGGGGACCTGTTGAAAGCGGTCAGCTACTTGATCGACGCCCGACGCCTCCCCTCCCCACCCCACGACGAAATCCTCAAGTTCCGGCGCCAGTGACCTGTTGCCCGCCACTCGTTGCGAAGGATCGGGATTCTGGAAGTTTTCCGGTCAAGTGGAAGGCGCCGGATCCGATCATGGACTGGCTGGAGGAAACGGGACGATCTCTCTCTCAAATCTCTCTCTCGTCCCCCGAGACCGGTCAAAATCTCTCTCTCTCACGACAGGGCGCGGGGCCGCAAGGCCGCCGCGCCTTGCCCTATTCGATGTCGGCCCTGCCGAGGCGGAAGGTTTCTGTAGAGATGTTCTCCAGACATCCATTCACGAGCCCAGCCACGTCGAGGTCCTCCTCGACTCGCTCCAGCTCCCCCGGCTTTGTCTTGGTGACGGGCCGGTGAGGCATGAGGAAGCTGCAACAATCGTCGTGGGGCTCGATGCTGATCTCGAACGTTCCGATATCCTGAGCGCGACGGATGATCGTCTCCTTGTCGAGACCGACGAGAGGACGGAGGACCGTGAGCTCGCTGGCCTCGTCCACCGTGTGGATGTTGGTGAGAGTCTGGGAGGCCACCTGGCCGAGAGACTCTCCGGAAACAAGAGCGCCCGCTCCGTCTTCGTGGGCGATCCGATTGGCGATCCGCATCATGAATCTTCGATAGAGGATCACACGATAGGCCTCCGGCGTGCGGGTCACGATCGACTGCTGAAGGTCCGCGAAAGGCACCATGTGGAGTCGAAGGGATGGCTGATAGCAGAGCAGCCTGCGGGCGAGATCCTTGACCTTCTCCTGGCTCCGACGGGTCGTGTACGGTGCGGAATGGAAGTGAACGAAACTCAGATGCAGACCTCGTGACTGCATCATCCATGCGGCGACCGGCGAGTCGATCCCGCCAGAGAGCAACGCGAGAGCGCGGCCCGAAACGCCGACGGGAAGCCCGCGGCGTCCCGGGTATCGCCGGGCGCTCACGATGACGCGGCCGTTGGCCACCTCCGCCCTCACCCAGACATCGGGCTGGCGAAGGTTCACCGACCAACCCGTCCGCTCCTGAATCCACGCGCCGAGATCACGCTCCGTCTCCGATCGCCCGCGGCTCCAGCGCTCATCGGCCTTCTTGGCACGCACGCCGAAACTGAGCCTCTCACCCTCGGGAAGGACTTTTTTCGTCGCATCGAGGAGCCCCTCCCAAGTCAAAGGCCCCACGGCGACGGGCGCAAACGAGCTGATTCCGAAGACCTGGGAGAGTCTCTCCTGGAGGGCCGGCCACGGGATCTCGTCGGTCTCCAGGAGGAACCGGCCGAACAAACGCTGCATCCGCACCCGCCCCAGGTCCCGGAGCGAGTCCTTGATGTTGCGGATGAGGCGCTTCTCGAAATAGGCGCGATTCCCCCGTTTGAGAGCGAGTTCTCCGTAGTGGATCAAGACAATCTGCGGCATGGCGGCCCCTTCCTGGTGCCCGAAGAGTCGGTTTTCGGAGTCGCTCAGGTTCTACGCATCCAGGGCGTGCGGAGCCACCGACCTCCTCGTCCGGAGAGGGTGCCTCCTCGAGGAATATTCATGAAGTTCCATCTTCGATAGAAAAAGGCTTGTCAGGAGGGGGGTCTTCCCCCTAAAAGAGGTCCGCGCCGAGAGATTCCGAGCTTTGGGGTTGGCATTTCGACCAGAAGGTCTTTAACTAAGAAGGATCCAACGAGCGGCTGGTTGCGACGTGTGTCATGTTGTGGGGTCGGCGGCCGCTCCGTGGATGGGGCATTTTGTTGGTGGTTCGGAACCTCCGAGAATCCTCGCGCTCTGTGAATTGAGAGAGTCCCGACTTCCCCCTGGGCAGGGGCGGGTCGGGGTTTCGCTCAGCTGCCACCGACATACATCAGATAGACATGCCGGGTTGACCTCCGGCAGGATGAGAACAACATGGTACGACTCAGTACATACGACGAGAAAGCGAGCAGCATCCAGCCGGGTGACGGGTTGGGTGCCTACCTCCAAGAGGTCGGAAGCCACGAGCTTTTGAGCCCGTCCGAGGAGCACATCCTCCTCGGCAACCTCATCATGGCCCGGCACAACTGGACGGAGAGCTTCCTCGGCACCGAAGCCGGTCTGACGGCGGTGTGGGAAGACCTTCAGAAGTGGAAAAGGCAGGAGATCTCCGCCCGCTCCATCATCCCCGGTCCCCCGAAGGCGAAGCCGGGGGGCAAAGACGTCGAGCACCTGGCCGAACGTCTCTACAACATCTTCCATCGACGCACGCTGCGGATGAAGCGCCCCTTCGCCGGCGGTCGCAAGGGAGGCGTGTGTCCGATGGTGCGCTCCCTGCTTTGGGTGGGGCTCCGCCCGGCGCCCCTTGAGCGCTACAAGCAGGCCGCGATCAAGAAGGGCGGCGCCCGGCTCTCGAGGCGCATCCAAGACTACCGCGCCCGCTTCATCGGTGAACGCAGGCCACTGATCGAGCGCAACCTGAGGCTCGTTCTTTCGGTCGCCCGAAAATTTGAAGGCGGACCGATGGCCTACGTCGAACTCATCCAGGAAGGGAACTTGGGGCTCATCCGTTCCACGGAATCCTTCTCGGCGCGATTCTCCGTGCGCTT
>DRQF01000151.1 GCA_011369445.1 Planctomycetota bacterium
AGCGGAGTCGAGGGGTTCGTTCATCATCGTGCAGTCTCTTTCCTTCTGACCGTTCCCGGCGTTCTACGAAGAATCCGCCGACGCCGCGATGGTTTCCCCCTCCGATCGCGCGATGATGGCGGCGGCGCAGCAATCGCTCCACACGTTGACCACGGTGCGCAGCATGTCGAGGGGCCGATCCACCGCCAGAAGAAGGGCCGCGCCCTCGAGCGGAAGCCCCAAGGCGGCCAGGATCGTGAGCATCATCACGAGGCCGGCACTGGGGATTCCCGCCGCGCCGATCGAGGCCAAAAGCGCCGTGATCACGACGAGGAACTGGGCGGAGAACGTGAGATGGAACTCGACGCCCGGCAGGGATGCGTAGCTCTGCGCCAGGAAAAGGACGCCCAGGCATTCGTAAAGGGCCGTCCCGTCCATATTGATGGTGGCGCCCAAGGGCAGCACGAAGGAGGCGATCTTGTTGGAGACCTTCCCGCGTTTGGTCGTGGCCTCGAGCGTCACGGGGAGCGTGACGCTGGATGACGAGGTGAAATACGCGGTCACGAGCGCCGGGCTGACGGCCTTCATGTGCTTCCACGGGTTGGCCCGCCCGAGCAGCCAAACGAGAAGCGGCAACACCACGAGGGAGTGGAAGGTGAGGCCCGCTACCACCGTGACCATGTAGACGGCGAGCGGTTTGAAGATGCCGAATCCCGTCTCGCCCACCACCTTGGCGATGAGCGCCATCACGCCGATGGGAATGAGGGACAAGACGACCTTGGCGATCTCCATCATGGCGGCGAAGAGAGAGTCGAACAGATCCTTCAGGCGGCTCGCATGGGGTTCGGCCAGCTTCGTGATCGCCCACCCGAAGAGGAGGGCGAAGAAGATGATCTGGAGCATGGCGCCGTTGTTGCTGAAGGCGGTCACGATGTTCGGAGGAACGATCCTTCGGAAAATGTCCCACAGCGACGGCAGTTCCTGGAAGCTCGAAGCCTTCTCCGCCGTGAGGCCGAGATCGGCGCCCACGCCGGGCTGAATGACGTTGGCGAGGATGAGCCCCGTCATGATGGCGAGCATGCTGGTGAGGACGTAGTAGAAGAAGGTCTTCGCACTCAGGCGACCCAGATCCGCCCCGCCGCCCAAACCGGCCACACCGGTGATGATGGAGGTGAGCACGAGGGGCACGATGAGCATCTTCAGCAGCGAGATGAAGATGTCGGCGATGAAGCGAAACGGCGTCAGCCAGGCGGAGCGCGCGCAGTCGGGAGAGAGCCTGAGCACGATGCGTCGCGGTTTCGCGCCGTCCGTGGGGCTCGCCCAAACGGCCGCACCGACGTCCAGGTCGGCGATGGCATTCTCGAAGTCCTCGGGCGCGGCGAGGGCGACGCGCCTTTCGGTCTTGCGGTGGCGATCGAGGATGAGCGCGTCCAGTCGCATGCCAGCGCTCAGCCCCGCCTGAGCGGCGGGCCCGCCGGGAGCCACCTCCGTGACGAGGACCCCGCCTTGCGGGGCCGCCGCCAGGCGAAGGCCGGCCTCGAGGAGGGTCTCGCGAGTCTGCACGAAGGCGCCCAGGGCCACGCCGAGGATGAATCCGCCCAGAATCAGCCAATGGGTGCCGATGCGTCGTTTCTTGCCCACTGCACTCTCGTCCATGAAGCGCTCCTCATTCACAGGGGCGGACAGTCTACACTCTGAGCTCCCAAAGCGCCTCCGAGGACTCTCCGTCGCCGTCCCAGGCTCGCCGTATCCTGGGCGCAAAGCCCCCTTGGATGGAGAACGACATGGCGTCGAAGGTCAACCGGCCTGACTGGACGGCTCTTGCCGAGCCGGAACTGTTGCAGATGAGGATCTGCGACCTCGGGCTCGGTCTGGAGGACACGCGCGTGCGGTGTCTGTATGACCAGGTCCTCGATGAGTTGGAGGAACGGGGTTTCCGATTCAAGCCCCACATGTGGATCTCGGACGAATGGTTCACGCCGGACGGGGTTCCGGGATTCGCCGTGCCCTTTTATCTGGCGCACGAGAAGCTGAAGCGACTCGAGCTTCGAATGATGTACGAGGTCGAGGGGGGGAATCGGGCGAGCTGCCTGAAGATCTTGCGCCACGAGGTCGGGCACGCCATCGACAACGCCTACATGCTGCGGCGCCGCAAGCGCCGCAAGGAGTTGTTCGGCGACCCGAAGAAACCGTATCCGGATTACTACTCGCCGAAGCCCCTCAGCAAGAACTACGTCTTGCATCTCGACAATTGGTACGCCCAGAGTCACCCCGACGAGGACTTCGCCGAGACGTTCGCGGTTTGGCTCGCCACAGACCGTTGGCGCGAGCGTTACCACGGCTGGGGCGCTCTGAAGAAACTCGAATACATGGACGATCTGATGGGGGAGATCTGCGAGAAGAAGCCTCTCGTCTCGACTCGCCGACGCGAGGAGCCGGTGTCGCGCATCAAGACGACCCTCGGCGAGTACTACGAGGAAAAGCGCCAGAGGTACGAGGTCGCCCACCCGTCCGTTTTCGACGAAGATCTCATGCGCCTGTTCTCGGCGACGCCCAAGCATCGTCGCACGTCCAGGGCATCCGTGTTTCTCAACAAGATGCGTCGCGACATTCGCAGTTGCGTCGCGGATTGGACCGGCACGCACGCCTACACGATCGATCAAGTCATTCGGGACATGACCATACGTTGCAGAGAACTGGGGCTTCGGCTTACGATGCCCGAGGATCACACCTTGCTGAACTGCACCGTCATGCTGACGGTTCAGACGATGAGTTACTTGCAGACCGGCCGTCACCGAATCGCGATGTGAAAGCGCAGATGCCGTGAAGATCTCCGTTCTCGTCCACGAATCTCTCGTCCCGCCGGAGAGGGCGGACCCCAAGGACGTGACCCACGCCGAATGGAAAACGGAATTCGATGTCTGCTCGACGTTGAGGGAGATGGGACACACGGTGCACCCGTTGGGCGTGGGCGGGGAGCTCGCGGTCATCCGCGAGATGCTGGATGACTTTCGGCCTCGCATCGTCTTCAACCTGCTCGAGGAATTCGCAGGGCACGCCATCTTCGACCAAAACGTCGTGAGCTACTTGGAACTCATGCGCGTGCCGTTCACGGGGTGCAATCCGCGGGGGCTCATCCTTGCCAGGGACAAGGCCCTCAGCAAGAAGATCATGGCTTGGCATCGCATCCCGACGCCCGATTTCGCGGTTTTCCCGATGCAGCGGCGCATTCGACGTCCGAAGTCTCTCGACTTTCCGATCCTCGTGAAGTCGCTGGTGGAAGAGGCGTCCCAAGGGATCTCCTCGAAGAGCGTCGTGCGGGATGATGAGGAATTGGAAAGCCGCGTTCGCTTCATCCACGAGGAGGTTCGCACCGATGCCATCGGCGAGGAGTTTATCGATGGCCGGGAACTCTACGTGGGGATCATAGGCAACGAGAGGCTCCAAGTGTTTCCGATCTGGGAGATCTTTTTCGACAGCTTGCCGGAAGACGTCCCGCACATCGCCACGGAGCGGGTCAAGTTCGACGAGGCCTACCAGAAGAAGTACAAGATCCGCACGGGGCCGGCGAAGGATCTGGGCGAGGAATTGGCGAGGCGAATCGTTCGCACCTGCAAGCGCGCATTCCGGGCGCTGGGCCTTTCCGGTTATGCCCGCATGGATCTGAGACTCCGAGATGACGGCCGTTTCTACATCCTCGAGGCCAACCCCAATCCGCAACTCGCCTACGGGGAGGATTTCGCGGAGTCGGCGGAGGCGATGGGCATCTCCTACGAAGCGTTGCTCAAGCGCATCATCAACCTGGGTTTGAGGTATCGTCGAACGCGTTAGCTCAGGGACGGGAGGTTTTCACCACGAGAAGACGGTCATGCGGGCGGCGCCCATGAGCCCCAGCTCTCTCGGTCGGGGACTTTCAACGGCCCATGGCAGCTCTTCGCGAAGGACGTGCAGACGCTGCGGCGAGGCCGCGCCCTTGCCTGCGACGATGACGCGAAAGTCGTCGGGGCGCGCCAACTTGAGGAGGGCTTCGCGGATTTCGCGGGCTTCCTCCCTCGGCCATTCTTCGCCGAGGGCCAGTGCTCTCGCATAGGCCCGCACATCGCCCAACCCGCCGTCTCGCCCGACCTCGGTCGAGGGTGTGAGAACGGGCCACTCGAGGAGAAACCGTCGCGGGGCAGGAGAACGTCCCCGCCAGAACAGGGGCGCGCGGCGCGTGCCGGGAAGGTGGGGAACGTCGGCGCTGGCGCCTCGCATCGCGAAGGCGCCCAGGCCAAGAATGAGAAGCAGCGCCCGTCCGCCGGGACCAAGTGCACCCAGATAGGTCGCCTGCTGGTCGCCGATGAGGACCTCGACGGGAACTTCGCCCCCGGTCGGCCAGGGCATCACGCCGAAGTCATGGTGGGTCGGGACGAGCTGGGG